>JAJPHO010000180.1 GCA_021325215.1 Alphaproteobacteria bacterium | reverse complement strand
GGCATGACCGAACTGGCGACCCTGCCCGGCGTGACCGAAGACCTGCACTTCAAGCTTCCCCTCCAACTCGCGAGCTAATCCCTTGGGTATTCCGATTCAACAAATCGTCGGCGTCGGCAAGTACGTCGTCACGCAGCATCTCAAGGGCACCAAGCGCTATCCGCTGGTCCTGATGCTGGAACCGCTGTTCCGCTGCAACCTGGCCTGCCCGGGCTGCGGCAAGATCGACTATCCGGACAAGGTGCTGAATTCGCGCCTGTCGGTCGAAGAATGCGTGGCCGCCGCCGAGGAATGCGGCGCTCCGGTCGTCGTGGTGGCCGGCGGCGAGCCGCTGCTGCACTCCGACATCCACAAGATCGTCGAAGCCCTGATCGCCAAGAAGAAGTTCGTGTATCTGTGCTCGAACGGCCTTCTGATGGAGAAGAAGCTCGACCTGTTCAAGCCGAGCCCCTACTTCACCTGGCAGGTCCATCTCGATGGCGGCAAGGAAGAGCACGACCATGCGGTCGCCCAGAAGGGCGTCTATGACCGCTGCGTCGAGGTCATCAAGCTGGCCAAGAGCAAGGGTTTCCGCGTCAACATCAACTCGACCCTGTTCCAGGGCGTCGAGGCCGCCAAGTTCGCCGAATTCATGGACGACATGAAGGATCTGGGCATCGACGGCGTCACCCTGTCGCCGGGCTACGCCTATGAGCGCGCCCCGGACACCGAGCATTTCCTGAACCGCCGCAACACCAAGGTGCTGTTCCGCGACCTGTTCAAGCTGGGCAAGGGCAAGGGCTGGAACTTCAACCAGTCGTCGCTGTTCCTCGACTTCCTGGCCGGCAACCAGACCTATCATTGCACGCCGTGGGGCAACCCGACGCGCAACGTGTTCGGCTGGCAGCGTCCCTGCTATCTGCTCGGCGAAGGCTATGTGAAGACCTTCAAGGAGCTGATGGAGACCACCGATTGGGATTCCTACGGCACCGGCAATTATGAAAAGTGCGCCGACTGCATGGTCCATTCGGGCTATGAGGCGACCGCCGTCAAGGACACCATGAAGAACCCGCTGAAGGCCCTGCGCGTCAGCCTGTTCGGGCCCAAGCTGACCGGCGAGTTCGCGCCGGACATCCCGCTCGACAAGCAGCGCAAGTCGGAAGACGTCTACGAGAAGATCGTGGGCGACGCGACAGCCCGTCTAGAAGCCGAGGGACGCGTCAAGGAGACGCGCCGCAGCGCCTAAGGACGCCAGGGCGGCCCGGTTATCCCGGGCCAGCCCGAGCAGGGCCGGCAGCTGAAAAGGCCGGCCCAGCAATCCGAGAACGACCGGCAGGGCACGCGTCCTGCCGTCTTCCGCCAGACCCTTCAAAGCGAATTCGGGAATCGCACGCTCGGCCGGATCGGCCACGGCGCGGATCACCGCGAAGGGCTTCCCCGCCGCGGCGCAGGCCTCGGCCACCGCCCCACTCTCCAGATCGATGGTCAGCCCGCCGGATTCGGCGTGCAGATGCGACTTTGCCGCCGGCGTCAGCACGGGGTCCTGCCCGCCGCAGACGATGCCCATGCGCGACTTTGGCAGCGCGTTGTGCAGCCGCTTGGCCCATTCCAGATCGGCCTTGAGGCTGGCCCCGCCGAGATCGACCTCGGTGCCGATCACCAGATCGCCCGGCGCCAGCCCGGGATCGATCCCGCCGGCGACGCCGAAACTGACCACGCCCTCGGCGCCGGCCTTCAGCAGATATTGGACGAGTTCCTCGGCTTTGGCCGGCCGGCCGCCAGTGATGACGACCATCGGCCCTGACGCGAGCAGCGCCGCCTCAGACTGCATGCCGACGACGATACCTATGCTCATGCCACTCTCTTATCGTGTTGTTTTTCTTAAGAGTCTTCAAAGTGACATAAGAGCACGGCTTTGGATATGGCATTGAGTGACGGCGATCACGCCGCCCGCAGGCGTCTGGCGGCGCGGCTACAATCCTTCTCATTTGGGGACAAGACCGACGCATATCAGGTTCAATCGGCCGAAAGATCGAATCCGTCGATCAGTTGCACAAAATCGTTCAATTGGATTTGCGCTCTCGGCTTCGTCATGGTGCGGGCATCGAAGGACATACGACATGACGCACGAAACCACTCTGATCACCCGCACCCTGCAGCTCGTCATCTGGACGGCGCTGTTCCTCTCTCCCCTGCCCCGCGAATTCGCCCAGCCCGCCACCGACATGCTGATGGGGCTGTGGCACAGCCGCGCCTCCTGAGGCCGGTCAGACTTCCTTGAACCTTTCCCGCAGCAGGGTGCGCAGCCAGGTGCGGGCGGCATAATCGCCGCCGCCTTCATGCCAGGCCAGCAACACATCGATCCTCGGCACCTGAAACGGCAGATCATGGAGCCGCAACCGCCTTCCCTCGACGAAAGACCGTGCCAGGCGCGAGGGCAACGTCACCAGCAGGTCCGTCTTGGCCACGATCCCGGGCAATACGCTCACATGCGGGACGCTCAGCCCGAACCGGCGTTCGAGCCCCAGCTCGTGCAGCTTGTCCCCGACGAGCTGCTGCGCGGTGGTCGGCGTCACCTCGATATGTTTTTCACCGAGATAGGCCTCCAGGGTCAGGCCGTCTTGCAGCCTTGGATGGTCCTGGCTCGCCATGCAGACGTAATATTCCCTGAACAGCACCTCTATGGCGGACTGCAGCCGTATGTTGCCGCGCCCGCAGATCGCCGCATCGACCTTGCCGGCGATCAGCCATTCATCCAGCTGCTCCATGTCGAGCATGACCACGTCCAGCTCGGCCGAGGGCGCCTTTTCGCGCAGCATCTCGACGATGCGGGCGAGAAAAATCAGCTCGCCCATGCCGGACAGCGCAATACGGAACCGCCGGGTCGAGCTGGCCGGGTCGAAATTGCGCGCGCTCTCGATCGCCGTCTCGATGTCGGACAAGGCGTGGCGGAACTGGTCGTAGAGCTGGGTGGCGAAGAAGGTCGGCGCCATGCCGTCGCGGTGGCGGGTGAACAGCGGCTCGCCCAGCAGGTCGCGCAGGCGCGCCAGGCCATGCGACACCGAAGGCTGGGTTATATGCAGCCGCTCGGCGGCGGCGCTGACACTGCCGGTCTGGTAGATGGCGACGAAGACGCGGACGAGATTGAGGTCGATCATGTCCATCAAATATAGACATGATCTATTTCCAAATCAAAAAACCTTCGATTGGATTTATGAGCCGCGTCCGGTCATCTTACCGGGTGTGAGGACACCATCATGGCTATGAAATCGATCACCCGGACCCTGCAGCTCGTCATCTGGACGATCCTGATCCTGTCGCCCCTGCCGCGCGAATTCGCGCAGCCGGCGACGGACATGCTGCTGGGCCTGTGGCACGGCAAGTCCTCCTGAAGAATTGAATTCCCCGCGAACTGTCCGGTTCCACCCAAGCGGGGAGTAAAACGGCGCGCCGGAAATCCTGTCCCCCTAGTGTGGCGATTCTTAAGTTCCTACGCCTTCGATACTGGCGATTTTAGGAACTTAAGAATCTCCTCGGCCACACTAGGTGATTGATAAAGCTAGTGTCCTGATCGAGCGCGAAGTTCGTATGTCGTTTGATCCTGGCATCACGAACTTCGCGATCGGGACACTAGGCCCGGCGCGCCGATTTTTCCAGCCAGTAGCGCAAACCCTGACTGTTGAGCTCCAGGTCCATCGCCCAGATCTCCGTCAAGGCCGCGTCGGAAAGCGTGCAGCCATGGTCGCGGGCCTCGCCGAGCAGGTAAGCGGTCATCGCCGCCTTGAGGCCTTCACCCGTCTTTTCGGCCAGGGCCAGGACGACGAGATGATCCAGCCGCCGCAGCAGATCGCGCGCGCCGCCTGGGACGTCGACGAATTGTCCATAATGCGTCTGATAGATCGCCGGCGGGTCGAGGGCGACGATGCGCCCGACGGTCTGGCGCATCGCCTGATGGTCGAACTGCGTCGGGGTGGTGGTCGGAAAGACGAACTGCCGCCCCTCCACATCGAGCTCGCGATAGGACAGTCCGAACACGTCGCCGGTGAAAATGCCGCCGGTCGCCTCGTCCTGGATGAAGATGTGGTGATAGGCATGGCCGGGAGCGTCGCAGCAGGTCAGCTTGCGGCCGGCCAGCAGGAATTCCGAACCCTCCGGCGCCTCGTCGACGCGCGCTTCCTCGATGGGGAAGATGTCCGGATAGACTTCGGCGATATAGTCGGCGCCGTAAACGGCCGCAGCGCCCTCGATCAGCTTGGAGGGATCGATCATGTGCCGCGCGCCGCGCGGATGCACCACCAGCCGCGCCTTGGGGAAGGCCCGCATCATCATGCCGGCGCCGCCGGCATGGTCGAGATGCACATGGGTCAGGATGACGTAATCGACGGAGTCCGCCGTCAGCCCCAACTCGCCCAGCGCCGCCAGGACGCCCGGCAGGGAATGGCTGGTGCCGGTATCGACCAGCGCGGCACGCCCCTTCTCGACGATCAGATGAATCGCCGCCAGGCCGGGCCGCAGATAGTCGGCGTCGACCAGATGGATGCCGTTCCCGTAATCCACCCGTCCGACCATCTTATCGCGCCTCCAGCGCCTTCAGTCCGCGGGCCAGGGCCATCAGCGGGAAGTAATGACAATAGAGCCCGTAGCGCAGCATGAAGGCGCGCGACAGCTCGGGCCCCTGCATCAGGCTTTTGGTCACCTGCAGGTCGCGCAGCTTGACGGTCTGGCCCACGCCGTAGCCGGGGAAGCCGGTGCCGGTGAAATAGGGCTCTTCCCAGCTGCCGTCCTGCTGATGCTGCACCAGATAGAACAGGCCTTTCTCGATGGCGTCGCGGTCCTGCGGACGGTTGACCGCCAGCAGCGACATCAGGCCCCAGGCCGTCTGCGACGCGGTCGCCGCGCCCTTGCCGGCCATGTCCGGATCGATGTAGGACGCGCAGCTTTCACCCCAGGCGCCGTCTTCCTGCTGCTGGGCGACGATCCAGTCGCAGGCCTGGCCGATATAGGCCTGGCTCATATCCTCGCCGATCGCGGCCAGGGCCGGCAGAGCGGCGGCGGTGCCATACAGGTAATTGACGCCCCAGCGGCCGAACCAGGGGCCCTCGGGCTCCTGCTCGCGGCGGATATACTCCAGGCCGCGCGCGACGGTCGGATGGCTGCGCGAGATGCCCAGCTTGGCGAAGGCCTCGATCACATGGGCGGTGACGTCCACCGACGGCGGGTCCAGCGCTTCGCCGAAATCGCAGAACGGGATCTTGGTCAGGATCTTCTGGTTGTTGTCCTTGTCGAACGCGCCCCAGCCGCCGCCCCGGCTCTGCATGCCGATCAGCCAGTCGACGCCGCGCTGGATCGCCTGCTCGATGCCCTTGGCCTGCCATTTCGGATCATTGCGGAACGGCGCCAGCGCGATCAGCGCCACGGCCGTGTCGTCGACGTCCGGATAGTAATTATTGGCATATTCGAAGGCCCAGCCGCCCGGCTTCACATGCGGCAGCTTGAGCGACCAGTCGCCCGGCACCAGCACCTGGCGGTCGAGCACCCACTGCACCGCCTGTTCGACCGATTCCGAGCGCTCTTTCAGCACCCCGGCATCCTCGAAGGTCATCAGGGTCAGGATGGTGTCCCACACCGGACTGTTGGTCGCCTGAATCCAGGTCGCCTCGCCGCGGTCGACGCGCCAGCCCGGATCGTTGAGGCCGTCGAGGCCCTTGGCCAGCACCGGATGATTGATGGCATAGCCTTCGACATGCAGCGCCATCAGGCTATAGACCCATGGCGGTTGAATGCCGCCCCAGGCGCCGTCGGCATCCTGGTGGCGCACGATCCATTCCAGCACATGGCGGATCGCCGCCCCGCGCCACAGGCCGAGGCCCAGCTTGTTGCCGAATTCCTGCAGACGGTGCAGGACCGCGTCGGTCTTGCGGAAGAAACGGTCCCAGGCGCCGGCGCCCGGCTTGACCGGCAGGTCGTAATCGAACGCGTCGCGGCCGCCCGGGAACAGCGCATCCAGGCGGCGATCCTTCGGCAGCGGACGGCTGGGCCGGCGCGCCGACAGCACGGCGATCGGCATCAGGGTGGCACGCGCCCATTGGGCGAAATTATAGATCGAGAAGGGGAACCACAGCGGCAGCCAGATCACTTCCGGCGGCAGGTTCGGGGTCTTCTCCCACGGCCATTCGCCGAGCAGCGCCAGCCAATAGCGGGTGAAGACGCGGACATTGCGCAGGCCGCCCTTGGCTATGATCCAATCCAGCGCGCGCACCATATAGGGCTCGCTATCGGCGTGGCCCATCGAGCGCAGCGCGGCATAGGCCTCGACCGTGGTGTTGATGTCGCCATTGGCGGCGCCGTAATAGATCTGCCAGGACCCGTCGGGCCGCTGGGTTTCCAGCAGCGACTGGGCCAGGCGCGGGCGCAGCGGATGGTCCTCGAGTCCGAGGAACCACAGCGCCAGGCACCATTGCGCCTCCATGCAGGCGTTCGACTGGGCACTACCGACCCAATGGCCATCCGGCTTTTGGCGGTCGATCAGCCACTGCACCGCCGACTTCAACGCCGCCTGCATGGCGGTCCGGGAGTTGTCCACGGGGGGCTGAATAAGGTCTACTTTATTCATCGCGTCCAAATGCACGATTTATCCGCCGAGTGCAATGGTCAGCCACGCATACACCTGTTGCGCGGGCAGGACGTGGCCCTATCGAAATGGCGAAAGTGGACCTTTTCGGCGGACCGGATGCCGGCCACCATCGCCGCATGAAACATCATCTGCTTGCCGCCCTGCTCACCGTCCTGCCTTCGGGCGCGCCGCTGCTGGCCGCCCGCGCCGACAATCCTCAAACCCTCGAAGACGCCTGGTGGACCGGTCCGATGCTGGCGCCGTCGGCGGGAACGCTGCCGCAAGGACACTTCCTGGTCGAACCCTATCTCTACGACGCGCGCGAACCGCACGGCTCCAGCTATGGCTCGCTCACCTACATCAATTACGGTCTGTCCGACCGGCTGACCATCGGCCTCACCCCGACCGGCGCCGATTCCCGCCCCGACGAGGGACCGGCCAGTTCCGGCCCGCGCCTGGGCGACACCCAACTGCTGGCGCAATACCGCCTGACCCTGTTCGACCAGGAAAGCAGCATCCCGACCCTGTCGGCGGTGGTGCGCGAGACCTTTCCCACCGGCAAATACGACCAGTTAGGCACCCGCCCCAGCAACGGCATGGGCGGCGGCGCCTATACGACAGCGGTCGGGATCTATGGGCAGAGCTATTTCTGGCTGGGCACCGGGCGCATCCTGCGCACCCGCCTCGACGTGCTGGAATCGGTGTCGAATTCGGTGCCGGTGTCCGGCGTCAGCGTCTATGGCACGTCTCAGGGCTTTGTCGGCTCGGCCGCCCCCGGCAGCGCGTTCTATGCCGACCTCGCCTTCGAATACAGTGTGACCCGCGAATGGGTACTGGCGATGGATTTCACCTATGGCACCAACGGCGTCACCAAGGTGACCGGCACCCTGGCCGACGGTACGCCCGCCGACGCCAGACTCGGATCGAGCCGTCCGCTCGGCTTCGCGCCGGGCATCGAATATAATTGGCGCGACGATATAGGCGTGCTGGTGGCGGCGCGCTTCATCCCGGCGGGACGCAATGTCAGCCCGTCGATCACCCCGGCCATCGCCCTCAATATGGTGTTTTAGCGCGACGGAGGCACCACCCCGGGGGGAAGCGCATAGGCCGGTTGACCCGCAGCGGGAGCGGCGGGCGGCGCCTGCGCAGCCAGTTGCTGGATGCCCGCATTCGTGCCGCCCGATTGAACATTGTAGGCGGCCCAAGCTATCGCACCCGGCATATTGCCTGCATTCACATAGCCAGCGGCAATCCCTTGGGAGAATTGCAGCTTATTGAGTGGGGACAAGCGACCTATATCGTTCAGCCGCTGAAAGGAGTTCGCCGCGATGTCAGGCTGCCTGGCGTTGAGAGCCGCGATCACCCGCATCTGCTCTACCACCGTCTCTTCTTCCGGCGTTTTATCGGTGATGGTATCGGCCACCGCCAGATCGCTCAGGGCCCCGCTGAAATCGCCGCTCTTCAAGGCTTGCTGCGTGGCCTTGAGAATTTCGCCCAGCTCTTTGCGGACATTGAGGGGCTGGGCATGGGCGCAGAGAGCGGTGAACCCCAGCACCGTCAGGAGGATGAACCGCTTTCTCATTCTTTCCATGCCCCCCAATCTTTCCGGGTCGCGTCGGCCATGGCGGTCGCGGCCAGGAACAGCCATTTGGGCGACCGCTTGGCGAGGTCTTTCTTCACCGCGGCGATGGCGTCCGGACTGCCGAGATGGACATTGGCGGTCTCTCGCCCCATCACCTTGGCCAGCTTGAGGTCGTCAGTGCGGTGCGGCAAGTCGGTCAGCTCGACCCGCGAGCAATGCGGCGCCAGACGCCGGATCGCCCAGCCCTTCTCGAAGGACAGGCAGGGATCGGCGCAGCGCACCGCTTTGTTGACGATCTCCTGGCAGCGCAGCGGCGCGTCGTTCTGCCCCATCGACCAATTCCAGGCCGAGGGGAGCGTCGCCTTGGCTTCGCGCACCACCTGTCCGCCGGAAAACTCGGCCAGCGCCACATAGCGCGGGCGGCCCAGGCTGCCCAGACCGGCGGTGCGGGCGGCGAAGCGCTTGACCACGGCGCCCTTCGGCAGATGCGCCGACAACAGATCGGTCACGGCTTTCGGCGGCTCGGCGGTCTTCAGCTTGTCCATCTTGGCGGCGAAAGCGACCGGATCGCGCAGGGCGCCGGTGGCCAGAACGCGCAGCCAGCCATGCTCCTCCTCCAGCACGAAGGGCCGTCCGCCCTTCTCCAGCCATTCGGAATAGCCGGTCAGGATCGCCGCACAGATCTCCTCGAAGGCGAAGGGCAGCTTGGCCTCCTGCGCCGCCAGCAAAGCGCTGGTGGCGAGACGGACCAGATCGATGGTGTAGGGCATCGTCTGGGCTTCGTCGAAATCGTTGATGCCCCAGGTCAGACGGCCCTCCTGGTCGCGCCAGGTGCCGAAATTCTCGACATGCAGGTCGCCCACCGCCAGCAGTTCGGGTGCCTGGGCCAGGTCGGCGCAGCTTTCGCGGAAAATCTCCGACCAGCGGTAGAAGGTGGCGCGCAGGAACGGGAACAGAGCCGCGCTCATCTGCTTATGCTTGAACTCCAGATCGGCATCGACCACCGGCAAATGGGCGTGCAGAAAGGTTTCGTAGGCTTTCGTGGCTTCTTTGACCTTCACGCCAGCCTCACTTTGACGTAAGCGCCCGGCGCGTCCTCGATCGGAGTCAGCTTGCCGTCGCCGGGCTGGCGCGCGGGAACCTGTTTTCCGCCGAATTCCTTCAGCCAACGGTCCCATTCCAGCCACCACGAGCCTTCGCCCTGGGTCGCGCCGACCAGCCAGGCATCGGCGTCGTCGGGCATCTCGGGATTGGTCCAGAAGCCGTATTTCTCCGGCTTGGGCGGATTGACCACGCCGGCGACATGGCCCGAGCCGCCCAGCACGAACTTGACCGGGCCGGACAGCAGCTTGGCGCCCAGATAGGTCGATTTCCACGGCGCGATATGATCCTCGCGCGTCGACAGGAAGAAGGCGGGAATCTGGATCTTCCTGAGATCGATCGCCGTCTTGCCGACCTTGATCCCGCCCGGATCGCGCAGGCAGTTCCGCTGATACATGTTGCGCAGGTAAAAGCTGTGCATGGCCCGCGGCATCCGGGTGCTGTCCGAATTCCAATAGAGCAGATCGAACGGCATCGGGTCCTGCCCCAAGAGGTAATTCTTGATGGCGAACGACCAGATCAGGTCGTTCTCGCGCAGCATCGAGAAGGCCACCGCCATATGCTGCCCGTCGAAGAAACCCTGGCGGAGCATATGCTCCTCCATCAGCTGCAGCTGGTCCTCGTCGATGAATACCGACAGATCGCCGACATCCGAGAAATCCAGCAAACTGGTCAGGAAGGTGGCGCTGGCGATGCGCTTGTCGCGCTTGGGGGCCAGATAGGCCAGCGTGGTGGCCAGCAGGGTGCCGCCGATGCAATAGCCCAGCACGTTGACCTGAGCCTTGCCGACCGCCTGCTCGATGGCGTCGATCGCGTGCAGCAGCCCTTCGGTGACGTAATCGTCGAAGCCCAACTCGGCCAGGCTTTCGTCCGGATTGACCCACGACACCAGGAATACCGTATTGCCCTGGTCGACCGCCCATTTGACGAAGGAATTCTGCGGCTTGAGGTCGAGGATATAGAATTTGTTGATCCAGGGCGGCACGATCAGCAGCGGTTTTTCGCGCACCGTCTCGGTCGACGGGCTGTATTGGATCAGCTGCATGACCCGGTTCTGGAAAACCACTTTGCCCGGCGTGGTGGCGATGTTCTCGCCCAGCTTGAACGCCGAATAGTCGGTCATCTTGACCGAGAAGCGGCCCTGATTGCGCTCCAGATCCTCCAGCAGATTGGCGAAACCGCGCACCAGATTTTCGCCATGGCTGTCGATGGTGGTCTTCAGCACCTCGGGATTGGTCAGGGCGAAGTTGGAGGGCGACAGGGCGTCGACCCATTGGCGGGTATAAAAGCGCAGCTTGCGGGCGGTGTGCGGGTCCAGGCCCGGCACATTCTCGACCATGTCCTGGATCTGGCGCGAGGTCAGCAGATAGGCCTGCTTGTAGAAGTCGAACACGACATTCTCGGCCCAGGCCGCGTCCTTGAAGCGCTTGTCGTCGCGTGCCGGCTGCACCGCCGGATCGGGCGCCTCGCCGTTCCAGAAGCGCCGGGCGCTGTCGGCCCACAGCTGGCCCAGCTGGTTCATCAGGGCCATCTGCTGGTTGATGAAGGGCGCCGGATTTTCCAGGGCGCGCAGGGCCATCTCGCTGAAGGCCTGGGCCACGACCTTGGGATGGACCACCCGGAAGCCGTCATCCTCGACGATCCAGTCGGTCTGCTTGGCCATGACCCGGCCCCAGCGTTCCACCACCTTGGCGAACTCGGCCGCGATGCGGTCGGCGATCTCGTTCTGCTCGGCGCCTTCGGTCATGGACAACACCTCTGAAGAGACTGTTCGTTTAAGCCAGCACTCCGTGCCGCACGGCGCACCACAATTTGGTGAGCTTCGGCAATTTTACCGGTTCCGCCTGCGGACGCCAACCAAGCGCCTGACAGCGCAGGAAGATTTGCCAATACATCTCCATCATCACCACCGCCGGCCGCACGGCCCGCTTCGAGCAATGCTTGAGCGCCTCGCGGGCCAGTTCGAAATGGCGCAGGGCGATGTCGGCCAGTTCGGCGCAGGCCGCCGGCAGGTTCGGATGGGCCAGGATCTCGTCGATCTCGACGCTGACGATGCCGTGGCGGCACAGCAGCTCGTCGGGCAGATAGAGCCGGCCGATCTTGGCGTCCACCACCACGTCGCGCAGGATGTTGGTCAGCTGCAAGGCGCGTCCCTGATGGTTGGCCAGTTCCAGGCAGTCCGGCACGAAATCGCCGAACACGCGCACCGACAGGCGCCCGACGGCCGAGGCGACGCGGTCGCAATAGCTATCCAGCGTCAACAGGGTCGGACGCACCTGCCCGGGCCCGAGATCCATGCGGCAGCCATCGATGACGGCGATGAAATCAGCCATCGGCAGGGTGTAGGTAAGAATGGCGGTGCGCAGCGCCTCGGCCAGTGGCTGGCTCGGCTTGCCGCCATGATAGAGAGCGCGGATGTCCTCTTCCCACAGATCGAGGCGGCGGGCCTTGTCCTCGTCGGTGCCCGGCTCGTCGACGATATCGTCGACATCGCGGCAGAAGGCATAGATGGCATACATCGCCAGGCGGCGGCGCGGCTCCAACAGACGCATCGCCCAATAGAACGAGCTGCCGGACGCCTTGGTCTTCTCGGTGACCATCCGGGCCAGGGTCTCGGGGGTATAATGGCTCACTTGAACAGCCCCTGACGCAGCAATCCGCCGGCGACCGACAGAAAGATCTCACCGGCCCCGAGCTTGACCCGCCGCGCCAGCGGGTCCTGGCGGCCCAGCAGGGTCAGCAGCTTCTCGGCGCAGGAGACGATGATCGCCGTTTCGGCGCGCAGGCCGCGATCCTTGACGGCGGGCGCCAGCTTGCGGGCCTCCTCGACCAGCGGCCAGGTCGCCGCCACCATGCGGTCCAAGGTGCGGCGCATGCCGGGCGTGCAGCCCTTGTTGGCCAGGTCGTAGATCGAGGCGCCTTCGGCGGTCATCCATTCCTGCGACAGATAGACGCGGTCGATCTCGTGATAGTCCTTGCCGCAATCCTGCAGGTGATTGATCACCTGCAAGGCGGCGCACAAAGCGTCCGAGGCCTTCCAGGTGTCGCGCGACTCGCCGTGCAGATCCAGCAGGTAGCGCCCGACCGGAGCGGCGGAGAGACGGCAGTAATCCAGCAATTCCTGCCAATTGGCATAGCGATTCTTGACCGCGTCCTGGCGGAAGGCGTCGAGCAGTTCGTGGCAATGGGCCGGGTCGATGCCGGTCTGCTGCAGGCTGGCGCGCATCGCCACGGCCGAGGGCGCATCGTCGCCCGGTGCGCCGTCCAGCACCGCGCCCATGCGGTCGAGGCGGCGGATCTTCTCCTCCGCCGACAGATCGGGGGCATCGCCGACATCGTCCGCATTCCGGGCGAAGCGGTAATAGGCCATCACATGCGGCCGCAGCCTTTTCGCGATCAGCCATGAGCCGACCGGAAAATTCTCGTCGCCGCTGCCCTTGCCCGAGGCGTGTTCGACCGATACTGCGCCCATCATTTCCTCTCTGTGGCGGCGGTGTGCGCTTGCGCCCGCCCCTTCCATTGCCCGCCCTTGCCCATCCAGTGGCGGCGCGCCGAATCCAAGGTAGCGCCAAGATAGAAGATCGCAACCACGGGCAGCAGCGGGGCCGCCCAAAGCGGAAGACGGTGATAACGCAGCATCGGCGCATAGGCAATCGACATGGCGGCCCAGGCGAGGATCGCCGGCAGCGAGCCGGTGAAAGCCCACAGCGGCGGCAGCAGGAAGCCGACGACGATGGCCAGCGCGGTCCCCGCCAGCAGCAGCGGCGAGTAATCGAGCTGGGTATAGGCCGAGCGCGCGATCATCATCCACAGCTCGCCCGAGCCTTCATAACGGCGGATCGACCAGGTCTCGTCGGCCAAATCGAGCGCCAGGCGCCCGCCCGCCTTCTTGACCTGCAGCGCGAGCGCGCAATCGTCGATCAAAGCGGTGCGGATGGCTGCAATACCGCCGATGCGCTCCAGCATCGTACGGCGGATCAGCATATAACCGCCGGCCGCCGCCGCCGTGGCGCGGGTCGCGTCGGCGACCCAGCGGAACGGATAGAGCAGGCGGAAGAAGAACACGAAAGCCGGTACGATGGCCTTTTCCCAGCCGGTCTCGGTGGCCAGATGCACCATCAGCGAGGCGAGGTCGAGGCGGTCGGCCTCCAGACGCGCCACCATTCGGCGCAGCTGGCCCGGGCCATGATGGATGTCGGCGTCGGTCAGCAGATAGAGATCGGCGCCGGGATGGATCTTGGCCGCCTCGGCGAGACCCTGCTCCTGCGCCCACATCTTGCCGCTCCACCCCTCGGGCAGCGGCGGCGCGGTGACGATGGTCAGGCGCTTGGTGGCCTCCAAGTCGAGGGCGGCGGCATACGCCTTGCCCGCCGTGCCGTCATCGCTGTGGTCGTCGGTCACCACCACCGACAGCGGGCCGGGATAATCCTGAGTAAGAAGCGAGCGCACCGTATCGCCGATGCAGGCCGCCTCGTTGCGCGCCGGGATCACCGCGACCACTTCCGGCCAGCGCGCCGGATCGGGCGCCGCGGGGATCGCGTCGATCTTCCAGAACCATCCGCGGAAGGCCAGCAGCCAGCCCCAGGCCAGGGCCGCAATCCACAGCACGAACGTCATTTTATAGCCCTCAGACGCCGGGCGCGCATTCCATGCGCTGGGCTTCGCTCCGACTTCCCTCCGCGGCTCCGCCTTGTCGTCGCTTCGCGGGCGTGCACTTGCACGCCTTTCGCAAACTGTCGTTTGCTCATGCCCATCAGCAATAACCTTCCTGGCGGAACCAATCGAGCGCGTCATCCAGCGCATGCGTCGCGGCGCGGTGGCGATATCCCAGCTCGCGCTTGGCCTTTTCCGAGCTGAACCACATGAACCACTTGGCCATCTTGAGACCGTCGATGGTGGTCATCGGCTCCTTGCCGGTGAAGCGGGCCATGGTCTCGGCGGCGACCGCGATCGGGAACAGGGGAAGGCGCGGCAGACGGACCAGCCTGGTCGAGCGCCCGGCCCGGCCGGCGACATGGCGCAGGATCTCGGCCAGGCGCATATTGTCGCCGCCCAGGATATAGCGCTCGCCGATCTTGCCGTTCTCGCGCGCCAGCAGATGGCCAGCGGCGACGTCATCGACATGGACGACATTGAGGCCGGTCTCGACATAGGCCGGGATCTTGCCCTGGGCGCATTCGACGATGATGCGCCCGGTCGGGGTCGGCTTGATGTCGCGCGGGCCGATCGGGGTCGAGGGATTGACGATCACGGCCGGCAGGCCCTGGTCGCGCACCAGCGTCTTGACCTCTTCCTCGGCGAGGAATTTCGACTGCTTGTAGATGCCGACCATGTCGGCCAGGGTCGACGGCGTGGTCTCGTCGGCGATGCCGCTGTCGACATGGCCCAACACGGCGACCGAGCTGGTATAGACGATGCGCTTTACGCCGACTTCCTGGGCCGCCTTCATCAAGGCGACGGTGCCGTCGACATTGGCGCGCAGCATCGAGGATTTGTCGCGTACCCACAGACGGTAATCGGCGGCGACATGGAACAGGGTATCGCAGCCGGCAATCGCGCGACGCAGGGACTCCTGGTCCTCGAGCGACCCTTCGGCGATTTCGACGGGCAGACCGGCCAGATTGCGGCGGTCGCCATTGGGGCGGGCCAGCACCCGCACTGCCTCACCGCGGGCCAGCAAGGCCCGGGCAACCGCCGAGCCGAGAAATCCGGTAGCGCCGGTCACCAGGTTCAATTGTGTCATCAGGGGATGCGCTCTGTTGTTCTTTGCGTTCTTTTATAACGTCTTGGCGGATGGGAGCAACCGTCCGTCCTGCCACAGACCCCTGTGGCAGAACAGCCACAGTGCGATCACAAGGATCAGCGGAAAAAGAGCCTTTGCTTGCGGCGCACAATTATACCAGCATACAGTGCCGTCTTTAACAATTTCGCAATCAGTTACCTTTTCCGACTGATTCCCGCTGAAAGAATGCCATGAGCAACAAGCCGCTATTGGATCGGATCAAGAGCCCCGCGGACATGCGCGGGCTGGGCGCGGAGGAGCTGCGCCAGCTGGCCGATGAGGTCCGCCAGGAACTGAT
>JAJPHO010000115.1 GCA_021325215.1 Alphaproteobacteria bacterium | reverse complement strand
TATGACGCATCGCCTCCGGCTCAGCGTATTCGCCGGACGACCGGCGCGGCGCCAGTCGGCGCCGTGAGCAGTATGCGATTCTAAGGGATCGCAAACCGCTCTAAGCGTCGAAGTTTATAGTTTCCAATATGCTGTGGGCCTCCGAGATTTCTCGGAGGCCTTTGGCTTTCAGGGTCGCTTTCTGCCCGAACACGGTAAGCGACAGATAGAAAGCCCCCGCCGGGGATAGTCCCAGGCAATTTCTCAGATCCGCCGACGCCAGCATCCGGCCGTCGTCATAAATGGCAAAGCGCAGGCGCGTGGCCCGGATGGCCAGGATCTGCAACTCGGCCTCCTCGGTCTCGAGCGCCGCCAATTCCGTCAGGATCGCTTCGACCCGCTTTCCGTGGGTTTCGTAGGGCAGCAGGGTCGCGCTGCCATCCTCTTCCAGAACCGCCAGGACAGCCTGGTCGCGGCCCAGCCACGCGGCGCGCTGAGTCGCGTCCTTCGGGATCGGCAGCCGGTTGTCTTCCCCCAATTCCACCAATGCCCGCCAAGCTTTTCCAAGCTCCGGGGCAATCTGAAAGCGGGTGGGGCGTCCTCTGGTGGCCATAATTGGAAAATTTTATATAGCGATATTTCATTTGTTGAAACTGAGATTCTGGCCGTGTTAGAAATTAATTGGAAAAAATTACTGGCTAAGGGGGTCGGGATGGTTGCCGCGCTTAAACGAAGCAGCGTTTATTCCAATGAACGCATCGATGTCGGCGTTCCTTCGGTCTCCGATCTGCCGCCCGATCTGGCGGCCCAGCTCGACCAGCGCAACCAGGGCAACGGCCTCGAACTTCTGTTCCGTTTGCCGAATGAGAGCACCTCGCTGGTGTTTTTCGATCCCGAATATCGCGGCGTCCTCGATCATCAGGGCTATGGCAATGAAGGCGAGCGTCAGAAGGGCCGCGCCGCCCTCGATCAGATGACCAGCGAGGTCATCCACCAGTTCATCGGCCAGATCGGCCGGGTTCTCACGCCGCGCGGCCATCTGATGCTGTGGGTCGACAAGTTCCACGTCGCTGAAGGAATCACGCCGTGGCTGCAGGGTTCGCCACTCAAGGTGGTCGACATGATCACCTGGGATAAGGGCCGTATCGGCATGGGCTACCGTACCCGCCGCCGCTGCGAATATCTGATGGTCATCCAGAAGCTGCCGGTGCGCGCCAAGGGCGTGTGGACCCTGCACAACATTCCCGACGTGTGGGCCGAGAAGCTGACCAAGGACGCCGCCGGCTCGCATGCCCATACCAAGCCGGTAGGGCTGCAGGCCCAGCTGATCGCCGCGACCACCCCGCCGGAAGGGCTGGTGGTCGATCCGGCCGCGGGCAGTTTTTCGGTGATGAAGGCGGCCCACGAAATGGGCCGCCGTTTCCTGGGATGCGATCTGCGCGGCTGAGGCTTGTGACCAATCCGGCAGAGTGCCGAATCCCTGGGACTCCAAGAACGAAATCGGCTACGAGAAGCGCAGGTAAATGACGACTTTAAGAGAAATCCGCCGCCGTGCCCGCAATGTGATCGGCCCCTTCCTGGGCCTGACCGCCGTGGTCTATTTCGGCTATCACACGGTGCAGGGCGACCGCGGCCTGTTCGCCTGGTGGCGGGTCAAGCAGGAGGTCCGTCAGGCCGAGGAAACCCTCTCGGCGCTGCAGGCCGAGCGCGACCGTCTCGACCACCGCGTCCAGCAGCTGCGCCCCGACCATCTCGATCCGGACATGCTGGAAGAGCGGGCCCGCGTCATGCTGAATATGGGCCGCGACGACGAAGTCATCGTGCTGCGCAAGCACGGCTGATTTCTTTACTTTCCCTAATGTAGAAACAGCCCGGCATCGCCCGGGAAGCCATCGGGAAAATCGATGATCTTGGCCGTCAGGTGGAAACCCTGCGGCCTGAGGTCGTTTTCGTACCGCTCATAAAGTTCCTTGGCCACGCCGCGCAGCGTTTCCGGCCAGCCTTCCTCGGCGATATTGATGGCGCGGCCGCCGTCGCTGCAAAGCTGGCAGGGAAAGCGCAGCAGTTCGAATTCCTTGTTGCCGGCTTTGGCGGCTTCGCGGGCCTGGCGCATCAGGTCGGTCCAGCGTTCGTCATCGACGTGCCGGTCGAGCATTTTCTCGACCCGTTCCTTGCGCTTTTCGGCGGCGGCTTCGCGCTGTTCCTCGCGCCGCTTTTCCTTGTCCCGTTCGAACCGTTCGTTGAGGTCGTGGAAGTCGTCGGCATCCAGGGTGGTCGGGTCGGGCTCTTCCTCGGCTTCGACTTCCGGCCGCTCATAACCGGTGTGCTTACCGTCCTCTCCGCGTTCGAAATGCTCCTCCAGATCCGCGATGGCCCTGGAGATGACGTTGGGCTCCTTGGATGTCGTGGTCTCCTTGGCTGTCATGGCGTTTCTCCTTTCCTCCACAGGCTTTAAACCGGCGAGCGGGGAGGCGGTTTCCATGATAAACAGGGGGTATGTCGATCAACGCTTCCTCGCGCGCGACCGGCGTCGGGTTCCTGGCCATTCTGTTGTGGTCCGGCCTGGCGCTGCTGACCGCCCTGACCGCCGGAATTCCTCCCTTCGAACTGCTGGCTCTGTCCTTCGGCGTCGCTTTCGCCGCCAGCCTCGCCGTGCTGGGCCGGCGCGGACCGTCCGGCTTCCGTGCCTGGCGGCAGCCCTGGCCGGTATGGGCCTGCGGGTTCGCCGGCATCTTTCTCTATCATGCGCTCTATTTCTTCGCCCTGAAGGCGGCGCCGCCGGTCGAGGCCAGCCTGATCAATTATCTGTGGCCGCTGCTGATCGTAGTGTTCTCGGCGCTGGCGGCGCGCGAGGCGCTGCAGCTCCGCCAGGTCGCCGGCGCCGTGCTGGGGCTGGCCGGCACCGCCATCGTGCTGCTGACCCGCGAGCAGGGCGGGGCAGGGGGCGCCGATCCGCTGGCGGGATACGCCGCCGCCGCAGCCGGCGCGCTGGTGTGGTCGCTCTATTCGGTGAATAACCGGCGCTTCAAGGATGTGCCCGGCGACGTGATGGGGGGCATCTGCGGCCTGGTCGCGGCGGCCGGGCTGGTCTGCCATCTGCTGTTCGAGAGCTGGGTGATGCCGAGTATCGCCGGGTGGGCCGCCATCGTCGCGCTGGGGCTGGGGCCGACCGGCCTGGCTTTCTTCGCCTGGGATCACGCGACCAAGCATGGGCGCCTGGCGCTGTTGGGCGTGCTGTCCTATTTCGCGCCGCTGCTGTCGACGGCGCTGCTGATTCTGTCGGGACAGGCGCCGGCGCGTCCGGCGGTGCTGGTGTCGGCGCTGCTGATCATCGGCGGCGCGGCATTGGCCGGCCTCAAGTCCCGCAAAACCCAGACCGCCTGACTGGACCGTCTCAGTCGCTGGAGGGTTCGACATCCGACAGCGGCACCGAGGACTCGATCGGCGGGTTCTCCGCCGCCAGCGCCGGGTCGAGCGCCAGCTGGATCTTGCCGTCCTTGTCGGCATGCAGGACCTGGTCGCCGGAGGGGCGATGGAGGGTGATGGAGCAATCTACGCCGACCGGGCAGTTGAAATTCACCCCGGTGATGGTCGGCAGGAACATGCTGACCAGCCCGCCGGCGGCCTGGCGGATCAGCGCGTTGGTCTGGTCGGTGGCCGCCTGCAGATCGGAATAATGGAACTTCTGGCCGTCCGGCAGCACCAGCAACAGGGCCAGCTCGGTCTCGATCGAGCCGCGCGGCTGATTGCTCTCCACCACCGGATCGGCGGCGATGATGTCCGGCGAGCGGGGCACCTGGACCAGGCCGTAGGAATCCACCGTCAGATCATAATGACGCCCGCTGACGTCCATCCACATGGCGACCGGCTGGGTCGCGTGCGGCGCCGCGACGCGCACGGTCAGCTTGACCAGGTTGCGCGCCTCGGGGGCCAGCTCCTCGAAGGCCGACCAATGGCGGGTCAGGGTATGATATCGCAAATGGGCCGTCTCCAGCGCCCAGGCGGGGGCAGCCAACGAGAAAGCCAACAACACAGACAAAACGAAACGCAGCATTGTGCGCCTCCAGCCACACCGTGATGACTATATCACGTGTATCGAACTCGGTGCGTGCTGAGTTAGTGCGGTGCACAAACCTTTACAACCCGCCACTCCTGGCGTTTCGGCATGGCAGGCTTGCAGAAACTAAAGTGACAATTAACCATATAGCGGTTAATAGTCTTTTTTGCATTGCAGCATAATGCTTTAACCGGCCTTCCGGCGCTTGCGTCCGCCTGCAAAAAGAGCTACTCGTGCCTCTCCAGTTCAGCCATATCGGGAGGAATTCGATGGCGACCACCGCAAGACGATCCAAGAAAGCGGCGGAGCCCGCATCCGATCCGAAGCAGCTTCTGTCCTTCTATCACGACATGCTGCTCATCCGCCGTTTCGAGGAGAAGGCGGGCCAGCTTTACGGCATGGGTCTGATCAACGGCTTCTGCCACCTTTATATCGGCCAGGAAGCGGTCGTCGTCGGCATGCAGTCCGCGATCAGCAATGAGCGCGACTCGGTCATCACCTCTTATCGCGATCACGGCCACATGCTGGCCTGCGGCATGGACCCCAAGGGCGTCATGGCCGAGCTGACCGGCCGCATGGGCGGCTACTCCAAGGGCAAGGGCGGCTCGATGCACATGTTCAGCCTGGAGAAGAAATTCTACGGCGGCCACGGCATCGTCGGCGCCCAGGTGCCGCTCGGCACCGGCCTCGGCTTCGCGCACAAATATAATGAAGATGGCGGCGTCGCCCTCGTCTATCTCGGCGACGGCGCGGTGAACCAGGGCCAGGTGGCGGAAAGCCTTAACATGGCGGCTCTGTGGAAGCTGCCGGTGGTCTACATCATCGAGAACAACAAATACGCCATGGGCACCTCGGTCGAGCGCGCCACCGCCGGCGTCGAATTGTCGCATCGCGGCGTGCCCTATGGCATTCCCGGCGAGGCGGTCGACGGCATGGACGTGCTGGCCGTGCGCGATGCCGGCCTGCGGGCGGTCGAGCGCGCCCGCAAGGGCGACGGCCCGACCATCCTCGATGTGAAGACCTACCGTTACCGCGGCCATTCCATGTCGGACCCGGCCAAGTACCGTACCAAGGAAGAAGTCGCCAAGATGCGCGAGCAGCATGATCCGATCGATCACCTGCGCGCGATTCTGATCGATGGCAAGCATGCCACCGAGGAAGATCTCAAGGTGGTCGACGCCAAGGTCAAGGAAGTGGTCGTCGCGGCCGCCGATTTTGCCCAGGCCAGCCCCGAGCCGGATGCTTCCGAGCTCTATACCGACATCCTGATTGGCGGCTGAAAGGAATCCGACCATGCCCACACAGATTTTGATGCCCGCTTTGTCGCCCACCATGACCGAGGGCAAGCTCGCCAAGTGGCTGAAGAAGGAAGGCGACGCCGTCAAGTCGGGTGACATCATCGCCGAGATCGAGACCGACAAGGCGACGATGGAATTCGAAGCCGTCGACGAAGGCAAGATCGGCAAGATCCTGATCGCCGAAGGTACCGAAGGCGTTGCCGTCAACACCCCGATCGCCGTGCTGCTGGCCGATGGCGAAAGCGCCGACGCCATTTCCGCCGCCCCGGCTCCGGCGCCGGCTCCCGCCGCTGCCCCGGCACCCGCTCCGGCTCCCGCGCCGGCCGCCAGCGTCCCGGCCCAGCCGAAGTCGGCCGCCGCCGCTGCGGAACCCGACTATAAGGGTGCCTTGATCCACCAGACCGTCCGCGAATCGCTGCGCGACGCGATGGCTGAGGAAATGCGCCGCGACCAGAAGGTCTTCCTGATGGGTGAGGAAGTCGCCCAGTATCAGGGTGCCTACAAGGTCAGCCAGGGTCTGCTCGACGAATTCGGCGCCAAGCGCGTCATCGACACGCCGATCACCGAGATGGGCTTCGCCGGCCTCGGCGCCGGCGCCGCCTATGCCGGCCTCAAGCCGATCGTCGAATTCATGACCTTCAACTTCGCCATGCAGGCGATCGACCACATCATCAACAGCTCGGCCAAGACGCTCTATATGGGCGGCGGGCAGATGCCGTCCTCGATCGTGTTCCGCGGCCCGAACGGCGCGGCTTCTCGCGTCGGCGCGCAGCACTCGCAGTGCTATGCCTCGTGGTATGCCCATATTCCGGGCCTCAAGGTGGTGGCGCCTTATTCGGGTGCCGACGCCAAGGGCCTGCTGAAGGCCGCCATCCGCGATCCGAACCCGGTCATCGTGCTCGAGAACGAGTTGATGTACGGCCAGAGCTTCGACGTGCCGGAAAGCGCCGACTTCGTGCTGCCGATCGGCCGCGCCAAGATCGAACGCGTCGGCAGCCATGTCACCATCACCGCCTTCTCGAAGATGGTGAAGACCGCTCTGGACGCCGCCGAGGCGCTGGCGACCCTGGGCATCGAGGCCGAGGTCATCAACCTCCGCTCGATCCGCCCGCTCGACACCGAGACCATCGTCGAGTCGGTCAAGAAGACCAACCGCATCGTCAGCCTGGAAGAGGGCTGGCCGACCGCCGGTATCGGTGCCGAAATCGCCGCCCTGATCCAGGAGCATGCGTTCGATTATCTGGACGCTCCGGTCACCCGCGTCACCGGCAAGGATGTTCCGATGCCTTATGCCGCCAATCTCGAGAAGCTGGCCCTGCCGCAGATCGAGGACGTCGTCGCGGCGGCTAAAGCCGTCTGCTATCGCTAAGGAGACAAGTCCATGCCGATCAATCTCCTGATGCCGGCCCTGTCGCCGACCATGACCGAGGGCAAGCTGTCCAAGTGGGTCAAGAAGGAAGGCGACAAGGTCAAGTCCGGCGACGTCATCGCCGAGATCGAAACCGACAAGGCGACGATGGAATTCGAAGCCGTCGATGAGGGTACCCTGGGCAAGATCCTGATTGCCGAAGGCACCGAGGGCGTTGCCGTCAACACCCCCATCGGCATCATCCTCGAAGAGGGTGAGGACGCTTCCGCCATCAAGGCCGCGCCCGCCGCCGCTGCTCCGGCTCCCGCCGCTGCCGCTCCGGCCCCGGTTGCTGCTGCACCCGCGCCTGTCGCCGCCGCTCCGGCTCCTGCCGCCGCCAGCGCTCCGGCGCCGGTCGCCCACGGCGACCGCGTCTTCGCGACTCCGCTCGCCAAGCGCATCGCCAAGGATGCCGGCATCGACCTGAAGTCGATCTCCGGCTCCGGCCCGCATGGCCGCATCGTCAAGGCCGACGTGGAACAGGCCCAGTCGCGTCCCGCCGCTGCCGCTCCGGCCGCCGCGTCCGCTGCTGCGCCCGCCGCCAAGCCGGCCGCCGCTCCGGCTCCGGCCTGGGGCCCGGCCTATGAGGAAGTTCCGCTCAGCTCGATGCGCAAGGTCATCGCCCGCCGCCTCACCGAGGCCAAGCAGACGGTGCCGCATTTCTACCTGACCATCGACTACAAGTTGGATGCCCTGCTGGCCCTGCGCTCGCAGCTGAACGCCAAGTCCGACACCAAGCTCAGCGTCAACGACTTCATCATCCGCGCCTCGGCGCTGGCGCTGAAGAAGGTGCCGGCGGCGAACGCCTCGTTCACCGAGACCGCGCTGCGCATGTACAAGGACATCGACATCTCGGTGGCGGTGGCGACCCCGTCCGGCCTGATCACGCCGATCATCAAGCATGCCGATCAGAAGGGCCTGGCCCAGATCTCGGCCGAGATGAAGGACCTGGCGTCGCGCGCCAAGGATGGGAAGCTCAAGCCCGAGGAATTCCAGGGCGGCACCTTCTCGATCTCCAATCTCGGCATGTTCGGCATCAAGGACTTCGCCGCCATCATCAATCCGCCGCAGGGCTGCATCCTGGCCGTCGGCGCGGGCGAGCAGCGCCCGGTGGTGGTCGACGGCGCCCTGGCGGTCGCGACCGTGATGTCCTGCACCCTGTCGGTCGACCATCGTGTCGTCGACGGTGCGGTCGGCGCCGAATATCTGGCCGCGCTCAAGGGTCTGATCGAAGACCCGATCACCATGATGCTGTAAGGGGAGGGAGATTATGTCCGATACTTCCTTCGACCTGATCGTCGTCGGCTCCGGCCCGGGCGGCTATGTCGCCGCCATCCGCGCCGCCCAGCTCGGCCTGAAGACCGCCGTGGTGGAGCGCGAGCATCTGGGCGGCATCTGCCTCAATTGGGGCTGCATTCCGACCAAGGCCCTGCTGCGCTCGGCCGAGGTCTACCGCAACATGCAGCACGCCGCGTCCTACGGCCTGGCCGCCACCGGTATTTCCTACGATCTGCCCAAGGTGGTCGAGCGTTCGCGCAAGGTGGCCAATCAGCTGTCGGCCGGCGTCAAAGGCCTCTTGAAGAAGAACAAGGTCACCGTGTTCGACGGCGCAGGCAAGCTGGCCGGTGCCGGCAAGGTCACTGTCAGCAAGAACGGCGCGACCGTGGCCGACCTGACCGCCAAGAACATCATCCTGGCGACCGGCGCCCGCGCCCGCGTCCTGCCGGGCCTCGAGCCCGACGGCAAGCTGGTGTGGACCTATAAGGAAGCCCTGGTGCCCAATACCATGCCGAAGCGCCTTCTGGTGGTCGGCTCGGGCGCCATCGGCATCGAGTTCGCCAGCTTCTTCAACGCGCTGGGTTCGGACGTCACCGTCGTCGAGGTGATGGACCGCGTCCTGCCGGTGGAAGACGAGGAAATCTCTGCCTTCGCCAAGAAGTCGTTCGAAAAGCAGGGCATGAAGATCCGCACCTCCGCCGCCGTGAAGGGCCTGAAGAAGGCCGGCGAGGAAGTGACCGTCACCGTCGAGGCCGGCGGCAAGACCGAAGAGATCGTCGTCGACAGCGTCATCGTCGCTGCCGGCATCGTCGGCAATGTCGAGGGCATCGGCCTCGAAGGCACCAGGATCAAGGTCGAGAAGACCCATGTCGTGATCAACGAGTGGGGCGAGACCGGCGAGCCGGGCGTCTACGCCATCGGCGATCTGGCCGGCCCGCCGTGGCTGGCCCATAAGGCGAGCCACGAGGCGATCATCGTCGTCGAGAAGATCGCGGGCAAGCATCCGCATCCGCTCAACACGCTCAACATTCCGGGCTGCACCTACTGCCATCCGCAGGTGGCCAGCGTCGGCTTGACCGAGAAGAAGGCCAAGGAGCTGGGCTACGAGCTGAAGGTCGGCCATTTCCCCTTCATCGGCAACGGCAAGGCCATTGCGCTGGGCGAGGCCGAGGGCATGGTCAAGTCCGTGTTCGACGCCAAGACCGGGGAATTGCTGGGCGCCCACATGATCGGCGCGGAAGTGACCGAGTTGATCCAGGGTTACACGGTCGGCAAGACCTTGGAAACCACCGAAGCCGAATTGATGGAAACGGTATTCCCGCATCCCACCCTTTCGGAAACCATGCATGAGGCCGTCCTTGACGCTTACGGCCGGGTGATCCATTTCTAGGCTATTATGACAGTCGAGACCCCTCCGCTTCGCCACCCCGAGAAGGCCCGCAAGCCTGACAATCCCAGCCCGCGCAAGCCGGACTGGATTCGCGTGAAGGCGCCGACCAGCGCCGAAGCGTCGGAAGTGGCGAAGCTGATGCGGTCCAAGAACCTGCACACCGTCTGCGAGGAAGCCGCTTGCCCGAATATCGGCGAGTGCTGGAAGCAGAAGCACGCCACCTTCATGATCCTGGGCGACATCTGCACCCGGGCCTGCGCTTTCTGCAACGTCAAGACCGGCAAGCCCGGCATGGTCAATGCGAAGGAGCCGGTGGATCTGGCCGAATCCGTCGCGGCCATGGGCCTGAAGCATGTGGTGATCACGTCGGTCGACCGCGACGATCTGGCCGATGGCGGTGCTGCGCATTTCGTCGAGTGCATCGAGGCGGTGCGCCGCATCTCGCCCGGCACCACGGTCGAAATCCTGACTCCCGACTTCCGCGACAAGAAGGGCGCCACCGAACTGGTCGCCGCCGCCCGTCCGGACGTGTTCAATCACAATCTCGAGACCGTTCCGCGGCTCTATCCGACCATCCGCCCGGGCGCGCGCTATTTCGGCTCGCTGAGCCTGCTGCAGCGGGTCAAGGAAGTCGAGCCGCGCACCTTCACCAAATCCGGCCTGATGGTCGGTTTGGGCGAGGAACATCATGAAGTCCTGCAGGTCATGGACGACATGCGTTCCGCCGGTGTCGATTTCCTGACCATCGGCCAATATCTGCAGCCGACGCTGAAGCATGCGGCGGTGGCCCGCTTCGTGCCGCCGGACGAGTTCGAGGAATATCGCTCGGCCGCCCGCGCCAAGGGCTTCCTGCTGGTTTCAGCCTCGCCGCTGACCCGCTCGTCACACCATGCCGACCGCGACTTCCAGCTGCTGCAAGAGGCCCGGGACAAGCAGTTGGCCGGCGTGTAATGCCGACCTACGCCGAGCGCAGGCACCTTCCCTGGTCGCCCAAGCAGCTCTACGACCTGGTCGCCGACATCGAGAGCTATCCGAAGTTCCTGCCCTGGTGCGTCGCCGCGCGCAACCGCGAGAAGCGCGGCAACGTCCTGCAGTCCGATCTGGTGATCGGCTTCAAGATGCTGCGCGAGCGGTTCACGTCGTTGGTCACCCTGAAGGAGGGACGCATCGACGTCGCCTATCAGGAAGGCCCGTTCAAATATCTCACCAACCATTGGATCTTCGAGGAACAGCCGGACGGCTCGACCATTATCGATTTCTATGTCGATTTCGAATTCCGCTCGAAGATGCTGCAGGCGATCATCGGCACCTTGTTCAACGAGGCGGTCAAGGTGATGGTCGGCGCTTTCGAGAAGCGGGCCAGGCAATTGTACGGTGACAAAAGTTGATTGAACCGCAGAGGCGCAGAGGCGCAGAGGGGGAGAAGCGCGCGCAGCGCAATCGCTCCTATACCCGGCGGGTCGATCAAGATTCTGGAAGCCTGCGGCGCTCAGCCCCCTCTGCGCTTCTGCGCCTCTGCGGTTCCATTTGCCTTTTGCTCGTCACTGCCGCCTGTACGAGCAGCGGCGGGGGCGGCGGCTATGAAGGCGACCGCTACACCATCGAAGGGCTGGCCTTGTCGCCCGACGGCCATCTGGTCGCCGCGCAATTCACCGATCACGAGGCTCATCGCGCCGGCTTCGGTCTCTATGACTGGAAGAACCGCGACTTCACGCCGATCCCGCCGCCGCCGGGAGGACGGGCCTATATCGATCCCAGCTTCTCGCCCGACGGCAAGACGGTGGTGGCGGTGTCCGACAATCAGCTCTACCTGATCGACGTCGCGACGCTGAAGGCCGAGAAGATCACCGACAACGCCCAGGGCTTCAAGGAAGCGCCGGTCTTCGCGCCGGACGGCAGCGGCGTATTGTATGTCGGCAGCAATCCGGCCCGGCTGGAGTTCGTCAAATTCCCCGAGCGCACCGAGATCGAAGTGCTGGAGGCCAAGGACAGCTTCAGCACCATCTCGCCGCCGGCGTTCGGCGGGAATGACCGGGTGATCTTTCAGGGCACCAATCCGCGCAATCCGGAATTGGCCCGCCAGCTGGAGCAGTTCCCCGATCCGCGCCCGCAGACCGACATCCACACCTACGGCCTGAAATTCGGCGCGACGCCCGAACTGATCCTCAAAAACCTGTGGATCGACGGCAAGGGCAAGAACAAATGGTTCTCGGGCCAGCACGATCTGCGCGCGTCGCGGGACGGTTTGAAGATCATCCTGATCGATGGTGTGAAGGATTCGCCCGAACTGTTCCTGATCGAGAATAACAGCCTGCGCCAGCTCACTCATCTCGGCGCGGCCATGCGCCTGCCGGCCATTTCGTTCGACGGCAGCACGGTGGCGTTCGCCGCCGATCCGGGGCATCACGCCAGCTATAATCTGCATATTCTCGACGTCGCGACCGGCAAGGAAGGTTCGGTCGGGCTGCAGTCGCATCTGCGGCTGCCGCCGGACAACTGATCAACAACTGGGGGAACATCATGCGTAAGGCCATCGCCGCTCTGCTGCTCGGTACCGTCTCGATGACCGCGGTCGCCGCCGCCGAGCCGGGCAAGGACTGGATCGCCAAGAGCAATACCTACACCCAGAAGCTGCTCGACATCGACATCAAGCATGCGCCGGAGCAGGGCTCGGGCGAGGGCCTGTCGAAATACGATACGCTGATCAGCGATCCCCGTATCTCCGACGATCTGGCCCAGCGCAAGGAACTGACCGCCGCCCTGGCCGGCATCAAGGCCAAGGCCGCCAAGGAAACCGATCCGAATATCCAGCAGGACGTCGCAATCCTGCAAAAGGCCTTCGATCTGCGCTTCCGCAAACAGGATTTCGCGCTGGCCCATGAGGTGACGTTCCGAAATGCCAGCCAGGAGATCTTCCAGGGCCTGCGCGTCCTGCTCGACGATCAGGTCGCCGCCGAACGCCGTCCCGCCGCGGTCGAGCGCCTGAAGAAATATGTCGGCGCCGAGAAGGGCTTCACCCCCTTCGCCGAACTGCTGAAGCAGCGCACCCTGGCGCAGATCGCCAAGCCGGGCGTGTTCTATCCGTCCAAGGGCGAGGTAGAGACCGAGCTGGGCCGCAACGCCAATTACGTCTCCGGCATCGCCGATTTGTTCAAGAAGTACGGCATCAAGGGCTGGGAACAGCCCTATGAGCAGCTGAAGACCCAGCTGGCCGATTACGATGCCTGGGTGCGCCAGACCATCCTGCCCAAGGCGCGCACCGATTTCCGCCTGCCGCCCGAGCAGTACGCGATGGCCTTCGAGAATTACGGCATCGATATTCCGCCGGCCCAGATCGCCGACATGGCGCATAAGGCCTTCGTGCAATACCAGGCCGAGATGGCGCCGATCGCGGCGCAAATCGCCAAGGAGAAGGGCTTCCCCGATCCGGACTACCGCGCCGTGATCAAGGAGCTGAAGAAGCAGCAGATCACCGGCGACGCCATCCTGCCCTTCTTCGAGCACCGTCTGCACGAGATCGAGACGATCATCCAGGACAAGGGCATCGTCACCCTGCCGAGCCGCCCGGCCATCATCCGCCTGGCCACCGCCGCCGAGACCGCCCAGGTGCCGGCGCCGCATATGACGCCGCCGCCTTTCCTGCACAATACCGGCCAGCGCGGCGAGTTCGTGCTGCCGCTCAACATCCCGGCGGCCGATGGCGGCGCGGCCGACAAATATGACGACTTCACCTATGACGCGGTGTCGTGGACCCTGACCGCCCACGAGGCGCGCCCGGGCCATGAACTGCAGTTCGATTCGATGGTCGAGCATGGCGTCTCGCTGGCGCGCGCGCTCTATGCCTTCAACTCGACCAATGCCGAGGGCTGGGGTCTCTATTCCGAATATATCATGCAGCCTTACGAGCCCGCCGAAGGCCAGCTGCTGACCATCCAGCTGCGCCTGCTGCGCGCCGCCCGCGCCATCCTCGATCCCGAACTGCAGAGCGGCAAGGTCACCGAGGAACAGGCCTATCGGATGCTGGAGAATGACGTGGTGCTGAGCCACGCCTTCGCCAAGGAGGAGGTGGAACGCTTCACCTTCCGCGCTCCCGGCCAGGCCAACAGCTATTTCTACGGCTATACGCGCCTCTTGGATCTGCGCAAGGAGACTGAGGCCGCTCTGGGGGCGAAATTCGACCAGAAGAAGTTCCACGACTTCATTCTCGGTCAGGGGCTGCTGCCGCCCGACCTGATGCGCAAGGCGGTTATCGAGAGCTTCATCCCCTCGCTAAAGTAAGGCTAATGTGTTACTCAGGAATGACGGCCGGGATCACTCGGCCGTCATCATTTTTGGTTCAGGATTCCCCCGATGCTTCCCCCCCATCTGGCCAAGACCGCCCTCCGCTCCGCTCTCGCCGCCATGGTGCTGGCGCTTGCCGCCTGCGCGACGCCGCCGCCTGCCGACGATCCCGAGGCGGTCGCCGAGTTCAAGGAACTCAACGATCCGCTGGAGCCGACCAACCGCGCCATCTTCGATTTCAACGACACGCTCTACACCAACGTGTTCCGGCCGGTGGCGATGGGCTATCGCGACGCGGTGCCGGAATTCGCGCGCAGCCGGATCGACGACTTCCTGTCGAACCTCAAGCTGCCGGTGGTGTTCGTCAATGACGTGCTGCAGGGCAATTTCCCCCGTGCCGGCGAAGCGGTCGAGCGTCTGACCCTCAACCTGACCTTCGGCGTCGGCGGCATCATGGATGTGGCGACGCCGATGGGCGTGCCGCGCCACGACGCCGATTTCGGCCAGACCCTGGCGGTGTGGGGCGTGGGAGAGGGCCCCTATCTGGTGCTGCCGGTCATCGGCCCGTCCAATCCGCGCGACGGCTTCGGCTATCTGGTCGACAGCTTCGCCGATCCGCTCGACCAGTATCTGCAGAACAGCAATATGAGCTGGGTCGCCGAGATCCGCTTCGGCGTGACCGTGGTTACCGTGTTCGACGCCAATGTCGAAGTGCTGGACGACCTCAAGCGCTCGTCGATGGATTATTACGGCGCGATGCGCAGCGCCTATCGCCAGCGCCGCGCAGCCCAGATCACCGAAGCCAACAGCCCCGACGTCGGCTGGGTCCACTTCATGCCGCACTGGAGCTGGAGCAATCTGGGTATCCAGTAAAAGGGTTTAACCACCGGGGACACGGAGAAGAAAGGGAGAGGGGGTTTTCCTCCTTTTCCTCTGTGCCCTCGGTGTCCTCTGGGGTGAATTCTTCTTTAAGCCCTGACCTGACTGAGGAATCGGGATACTTCCTGCTTCAGCACCTCGACCTGACGGGTCAGGTCGTTCGACGAGCCGCTGATGCGCCGGGCGGCTTCGCCGGTTTCGCGCGCGGCGTGCTCGACGCCGGTAATGTTGCGCGAGACTGCCTGGGTGCCGCCCGCCGCTTGGTCGATATTGCGGGCGATTTCGCCGGTGGCGGCGTTCTGCTCTTCGACCGCGGCGGCCACCGACGCGCCGATCTGCGCCATTTCCGAGATCACCTTGACGATGGCTTCGATGGCGGTGACGGCGTCCGAGGTACCGCTCTGCACCGCGGAGATCTTGTTGGCGATGTCCTCGGTGGCGCGGCCGGTCTGAGTGGCCAAATTCTTCACCTCGCTGGCCACCACCGCGAAGCCCTTGCCCGCTTCGCCGGCACGGGCGGCTTCGATGGTGGCGTTCAGCGCCAGCAGGTTGGTCTGGCTGGCGATATCGTTGATCAGCGACACCACTTCGCCGATGGCGCTGACATTCACCGACAGGGTGCGAATCAGGCCGGAGGTGCCCTGCGCCTGTTCGTCGGCGCGCGACGCCACCGATTGCGACCGCGCGACCAGCGACGAGATTTCGTTGATCGAGGAGGACAGTTCTTCGGTCGCCGAAGCGACGCTTTCCACATTGTTGGAGGCCTCTTCCGCGGCGGTGGCGGCGGCGATCGCCTGATTGCTGGTCTGCGCGGCGTTGGCGCTCATCGATTGCGAGGCGTCGAGCAGGCCGCTGGCCGCGCTGGTGACGCCTTCGACCACGCTGCCGACCTGCCGCTCGAAACCGTCCGCCACCGCCGCCAGGGCACGCTTGCGGTCGGCGGCGGCGCTGGCCTCCTGTTCCTTCTGGTTCCGCTCCAGGTCGTGGACGCGGATCAGATTGTCCTTGAAGACGGCGATCGATTTGGCCATGTCGCCCAACTCGTCGCCGCGCTCGATGCCCGGCACTTTCACCGACAGATTGCCCTGGGTCAGCTCATCCATGCAGTGGCGCGCATCGCCGATCGGACCGGTGATCGAGCGGGCGATGATGAAGCCGATGACGATGCCGATCAGCAGCGAGGCGCCCAGCAGGATGCCGCCCAGCCATTCGACTTTGACGGCGGTGGCATGCGCGTCTTCCATGAAGTTCGCGGCGCGCTGGTCGGAACTGGCCGCGATCGCCTGGTTCTTGTCCGAATTGATTTTAGCCGCGACGGCGCCCTTGCCGTGCAGCAGGTCCAGGGCGCCGTTGCGGTCGCCGGCCTTGGCCTTGGCGGCGATCTCCTTCACCGTGTCGGTATAGGTGGCGAAGCTGGACAGGGCCTCGTCGAACATCGCCTTGTCGCCGGCGAAGGCGTCGCGGGCCTTGGTGGTGGCGGCCAGATAGGTCTGCGCCTCGCGGTCGGCGTCGGCCTCGGCCTGCTCGATCTGCTGCGGTGTCTGGGCCAGGATCATGTCGCGCGACGCCAGGCGCATGGTGCGGAAGGAGACGCGCGCCTTGCTGATATTGTCGACCACGGTAAAGGGGTGGTCATGGAAGGCGGTGGTGATGTCGGCCAGATCGTGGGCGCTTTTGATGCCGATGGCACCGACGACGATGGTCATCAAAACCAGTGCGCCGAAACCGAGCTGAAGGCGCGTGGAGATCCGAAGATCGGAGAGCGAAGCCATGATCAGCCTTTCCGGTTTCACCTATGGGGGAGGCTTCACTATCTACCACAATTAATGAGAGTAGAGAATGGCTCCGCATAGCCTTAACGGCGGAAGGCGCAGATCCGTTCCATCAGCAGATCGAGGGCGGCGCTCGCCGCCTGCCGGCGCACCGAATCGCGGTCGCCCTGGAACAGGCAGGCGCGGTGCAGGGTAAGCGCGCCGCGTTGCGCGGCGGCGATATGGACGGTTCCCACCGGCTTGGTGGCGGTGCCGCCATCGGGGCCGGCGATGCCGGTAATGGACAGGCTGACATCGGCGCGGGAATGCAGGATGGCGCCGTCTGCCATGGCGCGGGCGACTTCGGCGCTGACGGCGCCATGCGCCTCGATCAACGCGGCCGGCACGCCGATCATTTCGCTCTTGGCCTGGTTGGAATAGGTGACGAAGCCGCGCTCGACGACGCTGGAACTGCCGGGAATGGCGGTCAGCGCGGCCGCGACCAGGCCGCCGGTGCAGGATTCCGCGGTGGCCAGCATCACGCCGTGCAGGCGGCACAGCTCCAGCACTTCTCCGGCCTTGGCGGTCAGATCGGCGGGCAGGCTCATGGCAATCCCGCCCAATGCAGCAGGGAAATGACGATCAGCCCCATCACGCCGGCGATCACGTCGTCGAGCATGATGCCGAGGCCGCCTTTGATCTTCTGATCGGCCCACGAGACCGGCCAGGGTTTCCAGATATCGAACAGGCGGAACAGGGCGAAACCGGCCAGATAGCCGATAATCGAGGGCGGGGTGAGCAGCAGGGTCAGCCATTGCCCGGCCACTTCGTCGATCACCACCCAGCTGGGGTCTTCCAGTCCATCGGCGCGCACGATGCGTTCACTTGCCCACCAGCCGACCAGGAAGACGACGATCGCGGCGATCCCTACGGCCATCGGGCCGCCCAGCCACCATAACAGCCAGCCGAACGGCAGGGATGCGGCGGACCCCCAGGTTCCCGGGGCAGGCTTCAGCCAGCCGGCGCCGAACCAGCTGCACAGCCAGCGTTCAAGGATCACCGGCGAATATCCCGGTCGAGCTGCGGGGTGGTCGAGGTGCCGAGCTTGCGGCGATAGATCTGGGTGGCTTCCAGCACCCGCTGCACATAGTCGCGGGTTTCCCAATAGGGGATGCTTTCGATCCAGTCGACCGGATCGACGTCAGAGGTGCGCGGATCGCCCATATCCTTGACCCAGTGCCGCACGCGGCCCGGCCCGGCATTGTAGGCGGCGGCGGTCAGCACATAGGACCCGTTGAAATCGTTGAGCAGGTCGGCGACGTAGGCCGAGCCGATCTTGATGTTCAGCGACGGATTCTTGGTCAGCTGGGCGTTCAGATTGTCCTTCTTCTTGAACACCACCTTCATGGCCTTGGCGATCTGGGCGGCGGTGGCCGGCATCAGCTGCATCAGGCCCATGGCGCCGGCGCCGCTGACGGCTTCGGCGTGGAAGGCGCTTTCCTGGCGGATCAGGCTCAGCACCAGCGCATGTTCCGGCTTGTCGCCGGCCGAGGGCACCAGCGGATAGCCGGACTGGATCAGCGGCACGCCCTGGCGTTCGGATTGGCGCGCCACGGTCACGGCGATGTCGGCGCGGCCCAGCGAAGCCGCCAGATTGGCGGCCAGCTCGCGCTCGCCCGGCGTCTGGGCGAGGTCGATGGCGCGCAGCATGAAAGGCCGCACCAGTTCGGTTTCCTTGATCTCGCCCAGCAGATGGGCGACCTGGGTCATTTCCTGGCGCTCGAAATGGGCGATGTCGGTCTGGGTCGGCTTGGGATCGGCGGGCAGGGCCCACAGCTGGTCCTGATGGATGCGGCTGACCGCCAATTGGCCGTAGAAGGTGGTGACGTTCTGCGCCGCCAGATTGAACCAGCGCACCGCCTCGTCGCCCTGGCCCATCGCCTCGCAGGCGCGGCCGGCCCAATAGGCGGCGCGCGACCGGCTGCGCGGAATCACCACATGGTCGTACATGCGCGAGAAATGGTCGAGGCCCTGGGTCGCGTCGGACAGGAAGCGCAGGGCGATCCAGCCGCTCAGCCATTCGGCGTCGGCAAAGCCGGCGCCATCGGTCTGGCCGTGATTCTGGGCCAGGTCATAGGCGACCGAGATGTTGCCCTTCTGCAGGGCGCGGCGGGCCAGCACGGCGCGCTCGGTCCACCACAGATCGGGGCGGACCTGATCGTGGGCGGGATGGCGCAGCAGCTGGATGGCGCCGTCGTCATTGTCGTGGTTGCGGCGATAGCGGGTCCATTCATAGATCAGGCCCGGATCGTCCTTGACGCTGACCGGCAGTTTGCCCGCCAGGGATTCCGCATTCGAAGAATCATTGTCGAAGGCGAGGCGGGCCTGGGCCAGCAGCTTGTGGTCGGCATCGACGCGGCCCATCTGCTGGCGCGCCGCCGCATCATTATGGTCCCACAGCAGCCGGTCGAGGCGGGCGACATCGTCCTCGTCGCGCAGCAATTCCTCGAAATTATTGAGGAACAGCCGTTCCTGCACCTGGCCGAAATTGCCCGAGATCCAGAATTTGCGCACCAGTTCGGTGGCCTGTTCGACCCGGCCCTGTTCGACCAGCGCCTTGCCATAGGCCATGGCGCCGTCGACGGTGGCGGGCTGATGCTGGCCGAACCATTCGAGAATGGCGGAATGGGGCGTCGCCGCGGTGATCGCCTCTTCGGCGCGGCGCTCCAAAGTGGTTTGCTGCGGCCAGTCGGGATTGGCGTGCATGAATTCGGTGATTTCGCCGAATTCGGCGCCGGAATTGGCGGTGACGTAGTACTGCCACTCCAGCACCTTGGCGAGCAGCTTGTTATGCGCCTTGTGGGTGGCGGAGAGGGCCCAGTCGAAATGCTGTTTGTGCGCCGAATCGAAGGCGAGTTTGTAGAGATGCTCGTCATCGGCCGACAGCGCCCCGGCATGGGCGGAGGCGGCACTGAAGCTCAGCGCGATGACACTGGCGGCGGCCGCAGTACGGAAACCACGAATCGAACGACGCACCCCGAACAACCCCAAGATAGATATTTTCCGGAAAAGGTCCCGTTGAGGGGCCATCTTATTGTCTCGCACTCTGCACCGGCAACTGCAAAGAACCGGTTAATCCGACACCCTCAAACCCTTGCCGAGGGCGGCGGGCAGGGCTATGTTCCACCCCTTCCTCATTTCCTTGAAGGCTGGCAATCATGTTCAAAGGTTCCATTACCGCGCTCATCACCCCTTTTTCGGGCGGTGCGGTCGATGAGAAATCTTTCCAGTCCTTCGTCGATTGGCAGATCAAAGAGGGCAGCCACGGCCTGGTTCCGTGCGGCACCACCGGCGAATCGCCCACCCTGTCCCATGCCGAGCACAACCGCGTCGTCGAGCTGTGCGTCGAGGCGTCGGCCGGCCGGGTGCCGGTGATCGCCGGCGCCGGTTCGAATTCGACCGAGGAAGCCATCGAGCTGTCCCGCCACGCCAAGAAGGCCGGCGCGGACGCGGTGCTGATCGTGACGCCCTATTACAACAAGCCCAACCAGGAAGGGCTGTACCAGCATTACAAGGCGATCCATGACGCCGCCGACCTGCCGATCGTGATCTACAACATCCCCGGCCGCTGCGTGATCGACATGAGCGTCGAGACCATGGCCCGCCTGGCCAAGCTGCCCAACATCGTCGGCGTCAAGGATGCCACCGCCGATCTGCTGCGCCCGATCCGCACCCGCGCCGCCATCGGCGAGGATTTCTGCCAGCTGTCGGGCGAGGACGGCACCGCCGTCGCCTTCCTGGCGCAGGGCGGCCATGGCTGCATCTCGGTGACCTCGAACGTGGCGCCGCGCCTGTGCGCCGACCTGCAGAACGCCTGGGTCAAGGGCGACCTGTCCACCGTCACGTCTATCCAGAAGAAGCTGGCCGCCATCAATGACGTGATGTTCGTCGAGACCAACCCGACGCCGGTCAAGTTCGCCCTGTCACTGATGGGCAAGATCAAGGCGGATGTCCGTCTGCCGCTGGTGCCGCCGTCCGAGGCGAGCCAGAGCAAGATCAAGGCCGTGCTGCAGGAACTCGGCCTGATATGAGCAACGAACCCACCGCCCCCCTTTCCGGCGTGCAAGTGCACGCCCGCGCTGCCGACAGCGTCGATCACACAGGCGGTGTAGCTTTGCGCGGTAGCCAAGCGGCTGGAAGCCGCGCCCGGCGCTTGAGGGCTATGTAATGGCAAAGCCCACCCTCATAGCCGGGAAGATCGCTGCCGAGAACCGCAAGGCCCGGCACGAATATTCCATCCAGGACACGCTGGAGGCCGGCATCATTCTGGAAGGCACCGAGGTCAAGAGCCTGCGCCTGGGCCGGGCGCAGCTGGCCGAGGCCTATGCCGGGCCGAAAGAGGGTGAACTTTTCCTGTTCAATGCCTATATCCCGGAATACCAGGCCAAGACCGCCTTCACCCACGAGGTCCGCCGGCCGCGCAAGTTGCTGGTGCACAAGAAGGAAATGCGCAAGCTGCTGGGCGCCATCACCCGCGAGGGCATGACGCTTGTGCCGCTGTCGATTTTTTTCAACGATCGGGGCCTCGCGAAGGTATCCTTGGGCCTGGCCAAGGGACGCAAGCTGCACGACAAGCGCGCCGCCGAGAAGGAGCGCGACTGGAGCCGCGAAAAGTCCCGTCTGATGCGGGACAAGGGTTGAAAGTCCGTCCGGCGAAACACAGTTTTGACGGATGGACGCCGGCCGCGACCGCGGCCGCGCGGAGCGACGACGAGGCATAGCCGAGGAGGGAAGTCGGAGCGGAAGCCAAGGCACCGCGAAGAGGGGCCGCCCGGCGCTTGAGGGACAAGAGTTGAGAGTCCATCCGGCGAAACACAGTTTTGACGGATGGACGCCGGCCGCGACTGCGGCCGCGCGGAGCGACGACGAGGCATAGCCGAGGAGGGAAGTCGGAGCGGGAGCCAAGGCACCGCGAAGAGGGGCCGCCCGGCGCTTGAGGGACAAAGAGATTCCATGTCATCCGAAGGCGGTATCAAGGACAAGCTGATCGCCGCCAAGCAGCGCTGGGCGAAAGAAGGCCGGCTGCTGACCGGACAGACCGACCCCGGTCATAAAAGGCGCTTGCCGCCCGGACAGCGCGAAGTGCATGACTGGCCGGTGCTCGATCTCGGCATCACCCCGCGGCTTTATCCCGATACCTGGCAATTCTCGGTCGGCGGCGCCGTCGAGAAGCCGCTGAAATGGAGCTGGGCCGATTTCATGGCGCAGCCCCAGCATACCGTCAAATGCGACATGCATTGCGTGACCTCCTGGTCGCGCTACGACAACGACTTCACCGGCGTGCCGTTCCTGCATCTGCTGGACCTGGTTCGGCCGCGGGCAGGGGCGCGCTTCGCCATGCTGCGCTCATTCGACGATTACACCACCAACGTGCCGCTCGACCATCTGGCCGACGAAGACGTGCTACTGGCGCATGCCTGGCAGGGACAGCCGATCACCGCCGAACATGGCGGGCCGATGCGCCTGATTCTGCCCAAGCTCTATCTGTGGAAGAGCGCGAAATGGCTGCGGCACATCACCTTCATGGACAAGGACGCCCCGGGCTATTGGGAGCAGCGCGGCTATCATATGCGGGGCGACCCGTGGACGGAGGAAAGGTATGGCTAAGGGCGAGGGGCTTTTTGGGGCGCTGCTGAGCGCCATCCATCCGCCGGCCGAGGAAAAAGTCCTGGCGTGGAATTTCACCTTCACGACGATCGGGGGCGAGCCGCTGCCCCTGTCCCAATTCGAAGGGCGGACGGTGCTGGTGGTCAATACCGCGTCGCGCTGCGGCTTCACGCCGCAATATCGCGGCCTGCAGTCGCTGCACCGCAAATATGCCGATCACGGCCTGACCGTGCTGGGCGTGCCCTCGAACGATTTCGGCGCGCAGGAGCCAGGCTCATCGACCGAAATCCAGGAATTCTGCGAGTCGCATTTCGGAATCGATTTCCCGCTGACCGGCAAGGTGGCGGTGTCGGGCGACGAGGCGCACCCCTTCTTTCGCTGGGCGGCTCAGGAAATGGGGCCACTGGCGCAGCCGCGCTGGAATTTCCATAAATATCTGATCGCTCCGGACGGGCGCCTGGTCGATTGGTTCTCGAGCGCGACCGAGCCCGAAGCCGACTCGGTCTGCCATTCGATCGAAGCCAATCTGCCGAACCGATGAGGCTGGCCGCTTTCGCGCTGCTGGCCGGCCTGCTGGCGTCGCCGGGCGCCGGCGCCGCGGAAAGGACCATCACCATCGTCACCGTCGACAGGGTGCCGATGGCCTATATGGAAAATGGCAGCCTGACCGGATTGCTGGTCGATCTGACCCGCGAGGCGTTCCGGCGCATCGGGCGGCAGGTGGACATCAAGCTGATGCCCTGGCCGCGCTGCCTGGCCGATATGAAGGATGGCAAGGCCGATGCCGTCGTCACCATCTTCAAGACGCCGGAGCGCGAGGCCCAGTTCGACTTCAGCCGGGAAGAGATGCTGCGCCAGACTGAATCCCTGTTCGTTCGCAAGGGGACCATCATCCATTATAATGGTGATCTGCGCGCCCTGGCCGGTAAGCGGGTCGGCGTCGTCTATCAGACGAGCTATGGCCCCCGTCTCGACGGCGCCCTGGCGGATTCGCTGTTCGGTGCCGTCGAAACCCAGCGGAACATGGGCGATCTGGTCAAGATGCTGGCCCATGGCCGTATCGACGTGGTGCCTGGCGATCGCGGACGCATCCTCGGCGCCGCCGCCACCATTGGCGTGTCGGATCAGATCGTCGAATTGCCGCCGCCGGTGGAAACCGTCCCGGGCTATCTGGCTTTCAGCCGGGTCAACGATATGGGCACGCTGGGGCAATCCTTCGACGAGGCGCTGCGCGCCATGAAGAAAGATGGCTCTTACGCCGCCATCCTCGCCAAATATCCGAACCGGTAGAAAGGGCGATGGACGACGATCTTCTCGCCATCGAGAGGAAGATCGCCGAACAGGCCGGAAACAAGCTCGGCCTGCGTTTCGACAAATCCGTGGTGCGGCTGGTCAGCGGCCTTAAATCCGCGCTTGCCGACGAGGTTCCGGAAGGCGAGGCGGTGATCGTGACTGTCACCGCGCCGATCAAGCTTCGCGCGAAAACAGGGGCGGCCCTGGAAAGTCTGATACGCCAGGGGGGCGAAGTCCCCGACATCATCCATGGCAAGCAGATCCGCCTGCGCCGGCTGGCAGGCGTGCCTGCCCAAAGTCCGAAAATACTCGGCTTCGTGCATAACCCGACGACGGATGCCGAGGTGATCCTCGCGCGGGCCGAAGACTGGCTGCGCCGACGAACCTGACCCCTAGTCCTACTCGGCCTTCCACGCCGCCAGTTCGTTGCCGTTGGGATCGCGAAAATGGAAGCGGCGCCCGCCGGGGAACGAGAAAATCGGCTTCACGATGGTTCCGCCCAGCTTCGTCACCGCCGCGAAGGCCGTTTCCAGATCGTCGACCGCCACGACCGGCAGGGGCGCGGGGGGAGCGTCCTGCCGGTCGCCCTGCAGCCCGACATCGACGTCGCCGGTCATGGTGCAGGAATAGGTCGGCCCGAAATCGGTGAGGCTCCAGCCGAACAGGCCGGAATAGAAGGATTTGGCGGCGCCCAGATCGGCGGCCGGCAACTCGATGAAGTTCGGTCTGTTCATGGCGCCCCTCCGAATTTGTTCATGAATTGTTCTGTGTTTCCGGCCTCTTTGTCAAGAGCCGGGCGTTGGCGGCCTGCTGAATATCCTGCTCTTGATCCGGTTGGCGAACCGAACGCGGATGAGCCAGAAAATCATCAACACCAGGGGCGCAATGGCCGGCACGATCAGGATCGGCGATCCGCGCATCTCCTCGGGCATGACCTGTTGCTGTCCGAGGAAGAAAAAGGCTGCCGCGAAAAACAAGGCGAAGCACATTCGCCAAAGGTGGCGCGCGATCCTTGTCGAGCCCGAGATGCCGCCCCGCAAGATCACTCTGAGATCCATGATCGCGGCAAACAGCGCGAAGGACGCGAAGACGAAAAAGGGCACATAGGACCCGGGCTGGGCCAGGGGGGTGTTCGCCGCCCGCAGTCCAAAAACCGACAGGGCGCCGGCAACCCCCAAAACAGCGATGAACGCTATCTTTTCGAATACGCCGACAGTTCCCTCTTTGCGTCTGACCGTCATCCAGGATGTGGCCGCGAAGTAGATCGTCAAGATTGCGACCGAAACGGACGCACTCGGCGGCACTCCGCCAGTGTGAGCCGGTGGCACAAAAAGGGCTAAGCAGACGGCGAGGCTGGACGCGGTCAGCATGGCTAAGGAAAATAGGGTTCCGAACGCGCGGTGAAGGCGCTCGCCCTTGCGGACGGAAACCGCCGCGTAGCCTGAGACTATCCCGAGGCTGCCTGCACCGATGTGAATGATCAAGAGTGGAGACATTTCCTCTCTCAGTGCAAAGGCTGCAGGAGGAGCCCGGTCCTTCGCATCATGTCACTAAATTGGTTTTGGCAGGCAGCATTACTGCGGACGGGAGGTTGCTCACCCCATCCGCACAACCGCCTCCTCGACCACTTTGGCGAACATCTCCGCCGTCAAACGCCCGGTGTTGGTGTTGAGCCGCGAGCAGTGATAGCTGTCGACCACCGTGACCTTCTGCGTCGCCCGGTGGATGGCGCCGTGGGCGAAGGGGAAGGCGCTCTTTTTCACGCCCAGCGCGGTCAGCGCTTCGTTATGGCCGAAGCCGCCGATGGCCAGGATGGCGCGCAGGTTGGGCATCGCGGCCACCTCGTCGGCCAGGAAAGGGCGGCAGGCCTTGGCCTCCGCAGGCGTCGGGCGGTTGGCCGGCGGCACGCAGCGCACCGCATTGGTGATGCGGCAATCGATCAGCTCCAGCCCGTCATCGGCGCGCTCGGCATAGGTGCCCTTGGCCAGGCCCTTGGCCAGCAAGGTGTCGTAGAGCAGGTCGCCGGCCCAGTCGCCGGTGAAGGGGCGTCCGGTCGCATTGGCGCCGCGCAGGCCGGGTGCCAGGCCGACGATCAGCAGGCGGGCGTCGAGACCACCGAATGGATTGACCGGGCCATTGTGCCAGGAGGGGAATTTGGCGCGGTTGGCCATGCGGAATTCGACCAGCCGCGGGCAGAGCGGGCAGTCCCGGCTCGGAGGAGTGAAAATGCTCACGGATGGTGGTCTTCGCGATGTCCGCCGCTGCGGGCGATTTCGGGTTGCAGATCGTCGAGCTCGACGAAGCTGTCGGCCTGGCGGCGCAGCTCGTCGGCCACCATCGGCGGCTGCGATCGCACGGTGCTGACCACGGTGACGCGCACGCCCTTGCGCTGCACGGCTTCGACCAGGCGGCGGAAATCGCCGTCGCCCGAGAACAGCACCACATGGTCGAGATATTGCGCCATCTCCATCACGTCGATGGCCAGCTCGATATCCATGTTGCCCTTGATCTTGCGGCGGCCGGCGGCGTCGGTGAATTCCTTGGTCGGCTTGGTGACCATGGTATAGCCGTTATAGTCCAGCCAATCGACCAGCGGCCGGATCGGCGAATATTCCTGGTCTTCCATCAGCGCCGTGTAATAGAAGGCGCGGATCAGCCGGCAGCGCGAACTGAACATATCGAGCAATTTCTTGTAGTCTATATCGAAGCCCAGGGCGCGGGCGGCGGCATAAAGATTGGAGCCGTCGATGAAAAGACCGACGCGTTCCTGCGGATAAACAACAACATTCATTTTCAAATGACTCGTGATTGATATGTCGCTTTTGAAACACTCTGAAAATGGCGTCGGCAGCCCGGCAACACAAGGGGAATCGCCCGAGGACGGGCTGATCCTGATCGGCCTCGGCGCCAATCTGCCCAGCACCTATGGAGAACCCCCGGCGACGCTGAGGGCTGCATTGGACCGGCTGTCGGCGGCGGGTGTGGAAATCACCCGCCGGTCACGATTTTGGCACAGCGCGCCGGTGCCGGTTTCCGACCAGCCCTGGTATGTGAATGCCGTCGCCGCCATCGAAACCGATCTGTCGCCCGAGCACCTGCTGGCGCTGCTGCACGAGGTCGAAGAGGAGTTCGGCCGGTTGCGCAGCGTGGTCAACGCGCCGCGGCTGATCGATCTCGATCTGCTGGCCTATGGCCGCGAGGTCCGCGGCGAGGGGGCGCCGTTGCTGCCGCATCCGCGCATGGTGGAGCGGGCCTTCGTGCTGCTGCCTTTGTCCGACATCGCGCCGGATTGGCGCCATCCCGACGGACGGACCCTGGCGGCGCTGATCGAAGCCCTCGATCCGGATCAGTTGACCCGGCCGGAGTGAGGACCCATTATCAAAGCAGGGGATGAACTCATTGTTTTTCAATGAGGATGGGCATGACGCGCAGGATATTCGCCTGCCTGATGATTGTCGCGGCCTGGTGCGGTGCCTCTTCGGCCGCCGAGACCGTCTCATCTCCTATGACCTTCACTTATTACGACGGTCAGGCCGAGCTTGGCCTGGTCAAGCGATTCCATTGGCAGGTGCTGAAAACGGCGCTGGAGCGCACCCGGGGCGCTTATGGCGATTTCCGCATGGTTCCCCTCCCGCCGGCCCCGATCAGCCGGCAGAGATATGAACTGTCCCAGCCGAATTCCCCCATCACCGTCGCCGCTTTCAGCGGTTCGCCGGATCGCACGGCGGGGATGGTGCCGGTCCGCATTCCCGTCGAACAGGGCCTGCAAAGCTATCGCGTGCTGCTGATCCGCGAGGGCGATCAGGGGCGTTTCGACCGGGTAAGCTCGTTCGACGATCTGAAGGCTCTGCGATTCGGCCTGCTGCCCGGCTGGACCGATGCCCGCGTCATGCGCTTGAACGGCATGAAACTGGTCGAAGGCCAGAATTATGAAGGGCTTTTCCGCATGCTGGCGGCGGGCCGCTTCGATGCTTTCAGCCGGGGCTGCGCCGAGGTGATGGACGATTTCAACCGCGGGCGGGAGCTGATCCAGGGGCTGGCGATCGAAAAACATCTGCTGCTGCATTATCCGCTGCCGATCTATTTCTGGTTCAGCGACGATGCCGAGGGCCGCCGCCGCGCCGGGCGGGTACAGGCGGGCCTGACTGCGATGGTCGAGGACGGATCGCTGGCGTCGATGGTCCAGAAGCGCTATCGCGCCGACCTGGCCGAACTGAAGCTGTCCGGGCGGCGCGTCCTGGAATTGTCCAATCCGCTGCTCGACGGACAGGACCAATTGGATGACGGCAGATTGTGGTTCCATCCCTGACGGATGGTGTATCCTATACATATGAATAGGGGCCGGGCGCAGAATCCGGTGTGAGAGGGACCGAGGGGTGAGAGAGCGATGAATCGCGCAGTCCGTGCCGCGATCGCCGCAGGTTTGCTTGGAGCGGCTCTGCTGCGGGCAATGCCGGCCGCCGCGGACGAGTCCGCTATGCCCTACATCTATCATCGTGATGAAAGCGACGACATCGATCGGCGCAACCAGTATCTGTGGCGGGTACTGCGCGGCGCGCTCGAGCATACGCGACCGGCCTGGGGCGATTATGTCCTCGAACCGTCGGTCGCGATGCATCAGAAGCGCCGCATCTATGTGCTGGAAAACAACGAAGCCGGCATCAATGTCAGCCTGTTTCCGGCCCAGCGCGGCCTCGACGAAAAGCTGGTTCCGGTGCGCATCCCGATCGATCGCGGCATGCTGGGCTATCGCGTCCTGCTGATCCGCGAGGCCGACCAGCCGGCTTTTTCCCGGATAAAATCCCTCGCGGATCTGAAATCCTTCCGTTTCGGCCTGCTCGAATGGTGGGAGGACGTCGCCGTCATGGAGAATGCCGGGATGAATGTGGTGCCCGGCACATCCTATGAGGGGCTGTTCAAGATGCTCGGCGCCGGCCGTTTCGACGCGCTGAGCCGCAGTTCGAGCGAGGTGATCCAGGAATTCGAGCTGCGCCGCAAGGATCTGCCGGGCGTGGTGATCGAAAAACACTTGCTGCTGCATTATCCGATGCCGGCCTATTTCTGGTTCCCCAACACCGAAGATGGCCGCCGCCGCGCCGACCGCGTGCGCGAAGGGCTGACCCAGATGCTGCATGACGGTTCGCTGCAAACCTTGTTCGACGAGGAATTCGGGCCTTTGATCAAGCGTTTGGACATGGATCACCGTCTGGTGATCGAACTGGCCAATCCTCTGCTCGGCGACGACGACCCGCTCGACGACCCGGCGCTCTGGTACCGTCCGGGCGGGCACTGACGAAATCCTTGCTTTCGCGAAGCCGAATCAATATCTACACTGAAGATTGGTTCAGATTCTGGAGAAGTGCCTGATGGCGCGCGTTACCGTTGAAGATTGCGTGATGAAGATCCCCAACCGCTTCGAGCTGGTCCTGCTGGCCGGCCAGCGGGCGCGGGACATTTCTTCCGGC
>JAJPHO010000051.1 GCA_021325215.1 Alphaproteobacteria bacterium | reverse complement strand
CGAGGGATCGCGCCAAGCCGAAACCGAACGGGCGCTGGCCGCCGCCAGAGCAGAGCTTAAAAACGCATTGCGCACCACTGAAACAACGGCCGAGGAATATAGACTCATCCATGAGGAGGCCTTGTCGATCAACGAGGAATATCAATCGACCAACGAAGAATTGATGACCTCGAAGGAAGAGCTGCAATCGCTCAATGAGGAATTGACCGCCCTGAACGCCCAGCTTCAGGAAACCCTCGAAAAGCAGCGCACTACCACGAATGATTTGCAAAATGTGCTGTACAGCACCGATGTCGCGACGCTTTTCCTCGACACCAACCTCAATATTCGCTTTTTCACTCCCGCCACCAGATCCCTGTTCAATGTCATTCCCAGCGATGTCGGACGGCCCTTGGCGGATCTCCACTCCCTCGCCGCCGACAGCGGGCTTCTCGACGACGCCGGGACGGTCCTGCAAACGCACCGCCCGATCGAGCGGGAGATCGAAGCCCAAAGCGGCGCCTGCTATATCCGCCGCATCCTGCCCTATCGGGCGCAACATGACAGTGTCGAAGGGGTGGTCATCACTTTTGTCGATGTCACGGACAGGCGTCATAGCGCTCAAGCGCTGGAAGCGGCCAAACAGCGCGCCGAGCAGGCCAATTTCGCAAAATCGCGGTTTCTTGCCGCCGCCAGCCATGACCTTCGGCAGCCCCTGCAGACCTTGACGCTGCTCCAGGGATTTCTGGTGAAATCGATCCGGAACGGACCGGCGGAAAAACAGGTCCGGCAACTGGGCGACGCCCTCGGCACCATGACCGGCATCCTGAATACCTTGCTGGACATCAATCAGATCGAGGCCGGCATGGTCCAGGCCAAGCCGGTTGCGTTTTCGGTTAAGGACCTGCTGTCGCGCCTGTGCGGCGAGTTCGCCTATCAGGCGGAGACCCAGGGGCTGAGCCTGCATACTGTCTTGAGCGAATTGGTGGTGGTGAGCGACCCACGGCTTTTGGAACAAATCCTCCGCAACCTGCTGGCCAACGCCTTGAAATACACCAAGAAAGGCGGAATTCTCATCGGCTGCCGGCGACGTCCGGGCAGGGTGAGCATCGAGATCTGGGACACCGGCATCGGCATCGCCGACGAGGAACTGCTGGCGATCTTCGATGAATATCATCAGATCGACAATCCGGCGCGTCAGCGCAGCCGCGGCCTCGGTCTCGGCCTGTCGATCGTGCGGCGGCTGGCGAGTTTGCTCGGCCATCATATCACCGTCCATTCCCGGCCCGGGAAAGGATCGGTTTTCGCCGTCGAGATCGAAGTGCCCCCCGAAGGAACGGTTCCGGCGCGGGGGCCGCCGCGCGCCGGCGCCGGCGAAGAGAGCCTCGGCAGCGGACAGTCCCGCACGATCCTGGCCGTCGAGGATGATCCGGAGGTACGCGGGCTTATAGAGGGTTTTCTCAATGACCAGGGCCATTCCGCGGTGTCCGCTCCGGATGGCCCCAGCGCCTTGGCGCTGGTGACCCGCGACGCCATCCGCCCCGACCTTCTGCTGGTGGATTTCAATCTCCCCAATGGCATGAACGGCCTAGAACTGGCCGCCCGGCTGCGCAGTACGCTGCATCGGCAAATTCCCGTCATCATCCTGACGGGCGACACGTCTCATGCCACCGCTCGGGACATTCTGGCGCGCAATTGCCTGCCCCTCATCAAGCCGGTAAAGCTCGCCGAACTGACCGGCGCGCTGCGCCAACTCCTGACCGTCTCCGCCGCGGCGGCGGATATCCCGGCGAAACCGGCGATTCCGGCCTCGGCAGACTCGAGACAGGCCGTAATCTTCGTCATCGACGATGACGCCAATGTCCGCGACGGCATTCGCCACTTCCTGGAAGAAAGAGGCTATCTGGTCGAGGACTTCGCCTCCTGCGAAGACTTCCTCGGCGCCAATCATCAGGGGCAGGAAGCCTGCCTGCTGCTCGACGCCTATCTGCCCGGCATGAACGGGATCGAACTTCTGCTGCACCTGAAGGAGACCGGACACTCCGTTCCCACGATCATGATCACCGGCAAAAGCGATGTGAGGATCGCCGTGCAAGCCATGAAATCAGGAGCGAGCGACTTTCTCGAAAAGCCATTCGACCATGTCGAACTGCTGGCCTGTATCGAGCGCGCCCTGGAACAGTCGCGTGACGAGACCAAACTGGCGGATTGGCACGAAGACGCGGCGACCCGGATTGCCACTCTCACGCCCCGACAGCGCGAGATCATGGGGCTGATCCTGTCCGGCCTGCCCAATAAGAACATCGCCGCCGATCTCGGCATCAGCCAGCGGACCGTCGAACATCATCGCGCCTTGATCATGAACAAGACCGCGGTGAAGTCCCTGCCCGCATTGGCCAGACTTGCCGTCGCAGCCGCCCAGACAAACCCCGATGAGGACAGAAATGATCTTCAGTAAGAAAAACTATTCATAAAAATTAATTTATTTAATCATGCGATGTAATATTAATTACAAGACTATCTGCAGAAATAAATCGGCCTATATTTAAATAATTCGTGGAAAGCAGCATAATCCACTCCCTCAATAAGGACATTCAAAATGATCCAATCGCAAAAACACCCGGCCAGCGACCAGCATCTGCAGGCGGCGGCGCATCATCATGCCGCGGCGCAGGAGCATCATCAGGCGGCCTATCATCATGATGCCGGCCAGTCCGACGACGCCCGGAAACATGCCGAGGCGGCAAAAAAGCATGGCGAGCAAGCCCAGGTGCATGACGCCACCGCCCATGGCCTGTTGGTCAAGTAACAGCCAGGACCTGCCCGGAACCGAGGTCACCTCGGTTCCGGGTCCTTCCCCGGATCAATGCCCCGGCGCGGATTTCGCGACCGCGAGCGCGATGGCTTTGGCGAGCTCGGTTTCGCTGAACGGCTTATGCAGAACCAGCGCGCCCGGCTCGAGCCCGTACAGAGCGGCAGGATTGCCGGTCATCACCACATAGGCGACCGGCCGGACGAGCCGGATTTCGTTCACCGCGGCGACGCCGTCCCCCTCCCGCAATTGCGCGTCGACGATCATCAGGTCCGGTTGGTACCGGAGCGCGGCGGTCTCAGCCCCGCGCGCCGTCGATGCGACGGCGCACACCTCGAACCCCATGTCGATCAGCACATCGCAGAACAGCGCGGCGAGCGCGGCATCATCTTCGACCACCATCACGCGAAGACCGCTCCTCCTTCTCTGTCGCACGGCTGATCCTCCTAAATCCGAGGCGGAGCTTATCGGTTAAGCCGGCGCCAGGACAGAATCGGAAAATACCGATGCGTGTATTTCCCCTGCGCTTCAGACGAACAGCAACGATTGGACCGTAAGATGAGCCAGCGTCACCCCCGTCAGAACAACCGTATGTTGCACGGATAGGTGCAGAACGACGTCCCCCGCGGCATCGGCGGTGGCCGCCGCAAGAAGGCTTGCCGCCGTCATGCCCGCCGGCGCCCCCGAGATTTCCAATTTGTCGGTGCCGGGTTCGAAATTGATCACGGTGTCCGTAGCCGTGTCGGCGGCCTTGAACAGGAAGCTATCGACGCCGGTGCCGCCATTCAAATGCCCCTCGAGCGTATTGCGCCCCGGACCGCCATAAAGAGTCTGGGTCCCGGTACCGGCGAAGAGAAAATCGTTCCCGGCGCCGCCGTTCAGCACGTCGGTTCCGCTGCCGCCGATCAAGATGCTGTCCCCGCTGCCGGCTTGCAGAACATTGTTGCCGCTGGCCGCGGCCAGCAGTCCATCGGCTGTGGCGGCCGTGGTGGCTCCGCCATTGCCGTAATAGACCTCGCTGTTTTGTAGCTGATGGCCATTGGCGAGAGTGGGCGTCAAATCCCAGGTCTGCGACGCGGCATAGCCGGAAGGGTCCTGAATGAGAAACGGCGTCAGCTGCGTGATATAGGCGTAGGCGGCGAGATCCTGTGCCGCGTGGGTCACGTTCCACTCCACCGCCAGGGCGGCCTTGGCGATGGTCGAAAAACCGCCGACGGGATCATTGGGATAGCCGTTCAAGCTGGTCGGTGCCGGTTGGCCCGCGAAATTGGCGGCGTAAAGCTGCGCCCAGCTGGTGTAGCCCTGATAGTTTCCCGAGGAGACGCTGCCTGTCCCGGTGGTCAGCCAATAGCCGCTCCCCTCCAGGGGATTGTAGCCGTTCGCACCATTGAGATAGAGGCCGGAGATGAAATTGTTCATCCAGCCGAGAACATCGGCGGCCGCTGTGAACCCCTGGGCGCAAGCCTGCCCGAGCGCGATGACGATATAGCCCTGCTCCCAGGGGGCGACCTGGTTGGTGTCGAACGCCCCCATGATGTAGCCGTGAAGCGAGCCTTCAGCGGCTCCAAGCGCGCCATGGACAAAATTGGCGTCCAAATTCTGTATGATGGCGTTGAGCTGCCCGGTGAAAAAAGCCTTCTGCGGGTCGGTATTGGGCGTGAGATAGGCGGCATTGGCTACGTCGCGGATGGTCCAGGCGATGCCGCGCTGCTGCTCGCCGATCATCGTCGAGTCGTTGGCGCGATAGGCGGGCGCGATCGACAGCAGATCGTAATTGGCCTGAGCCTGCAGCTGCTCCAGCGCCGACTCGCTGCCGGTGGTGAGCGCGGCGAGGTAGGTGAGGTCGGGGATATGCGCATTGTCCATGGTCCAGCCGCTCTCGGTCTCGACCGTGCTGTAATTGACGGTTTGCGGATTGGTCGTATTGCGGCCATCCAGCCAGAAACCGGGATCGTTGGCGGTGGTCAGAGGCGTTCCGTCGGGATTGACCGCATGGATCGGCTCCGCGGCGGCCGCGGCGGCATTGTCGAGCATCACCTGTTCCGCGGCGGCGCTCTGCGACACCAGCCAGTTGGCGCCCCATTGGGTGGTCGGGCCGATATCCGGGCGAGCGCCGGTGGTCGGTTCATATTGCGTCACCAAGGCGGCCCCGAGCGGCCCGGTATTGGCCCCCGCGAGCGCTGAAATCTGGCCGGCGACGGTGCCGGCATCGACACCCGACGCAGTAGCGTAAGGGCCGACAGCTCCGGCTTTTTCGAGATAGGCGACATCGTAGACGATTTGATCGCCCGGCGCCTGAGCCGCCCCCTTGGAATTGCTCCACAGGACCTGTTCCCAGTCCTGCATCGGCGCCTGCACGACATTGGTCTGGCTGGCCAGAATCTGCCCATGGCTGGTGATCGCGACATCGTATGTATAGCTTGCCGAAGCGGCGTTGAAGATCCCGTTATTCAACAGCTGAACGTCGGTGACGAAGGTTCCGTCGGCGTTTTCGCGGATATTGAATTGCGCCGCCATGGCGCCGTTGACCGGCACGGAAATCTGCACTTCGCTGGCCAAGGGGCCGCTCAACCAGCTCTTCGCGGTCCCCGCCGCCAGCGCCTGTGTCAAAGCGCCGCCGACATTGATCGAATCGCTGCCGGTCGTTCCATTGGCATTGTGGAAGGTGAGATTGACCTGCGCGTCATAGCCGGAGGCGACGAAGCCGTGCGGGTCTATCGCCGCGGCCTGAGGGGCGGCGCTTCGCGACAGCATCACCGCCGCCGAGCCATTGGCCGCGATTGCCGGAGCGTCCAGCGTCAGGACCGCCTCCGCGATCGAGCCGTCGGCATTGGTGGATTTGACATCCATCTGAACCGCGACCTGCTGTCCGTTGATGGTGGCGACCAGCGTGCTGCCGGCGGGAACGTCGCCATCGGCGAAACTCTGGCCGAAGGTGACGATTCGAGATGCCAGCGGCGCGGTCCCGCTATTCTGCAGCAAAAGCCCGACGACATCGCCGGAATGCTGCGGCGCCCCGACGGCAGGAGCGACCAGAAGACCGGAAGGAACGGTCGGTACGGCCGGGACCGTGCCGCCGCCGGTCGAGGGGGAAGGAGCCGTTCCGGCGGTGAACACGCCGGTGGAGACATTGTAGCTGCCGTCGCCGAACTGCAGGGTGGCGATCCCGATCAGCTGGGTGTTGGTCAGGGTGCCGCCATGAACATCGGTGAGGTCTATCGACCCGTCGGCGTTCCGGACGATCTGGAAGCCGGCATAATATTGATAGGCCCCGAACACCACCGTATCCGTGCCGCCATCTCCGTTGACCAGTTGGGTTCCGGCGGGAAGGGTCAACAGGTCGTTGCCCGGCGTTCCGGTCACCACATTGGCGGGGTTGATGGCGGGCGGCGTCACCACGGACGGCGGCGCCGTCACCGGCGGCACGGCAGTGACGGCGCCTGACGTGAATTGACCGGTCGCGACATTGTATGTGCCGTCACCGAACTGCAGGCTGCCGATGCCGACCATCTGCGTATTGGTCAAGGTGCCGCCATGCAGATCGGTCACCCCGATCGAACCGTTGGCGTTACGGACGATCTGGAATTCGGCGAAATACTGATAGGCGCCGAAGGCCACGACATCGGTCCCGCCATTGCCATCGACGAGCTGGGTGCCGGCCGGAACCGACAAGGTGTCATTGCCGGCGGTTCCGTTGACGACCGCAGCGGCGGCGATGAATTGGCCCGTCCCCACATCGTAGCAGCCGTCGCCGAAGCGCAGCACGGAGATACCGATCATCTGGGTATTGATCAAGGTGCCGCCATGCTCGTCGGTGACGGTGATGGAACCGTCGGCATTTCTGACGATCTGGAACTCGGCGAAATATTGATAGGTCCCGAGAAGGACGGTATCGGCCCCGCCATTCCCATTGACCAATTGGGTGCCGGCCGGAACGGTCAGAACATCGCTTCCCACGGTCGCGGTGACGATCTTGGTCGGATCGATTGCAGTGGAAGTGGACATGTGCCCCCCAAAACGGCGTGGGGCCGCACTGCTCGCAATGCGCTGCGCCGTCTGATTACCTTGCGAAATGATCTTCGAAGGTGCCGCCCCCGGCAAATATCGTCATAGCTAAGTTTTTTTTGCTGGTAAAGTATTTTGCACACAACAAATCCTAATCTGACTGTAAAGTATTTACAGATTACTGTAATATTTTCCGACATAAATATGTCTTTCGATTTTACACATCACAAATTCGCGGAAATTTGGCCATTGATTATATTATTTATTTCTGATGGCACCGAAATTGCTTCACACAACAGAGGAGCAAAGGCAAATCAGGAATCAATCATGGCAACATTTTTGGTAACGGGCGGCTGCGGCTTCATTGGATCGCATCTGTGCGAGCGGCTTGAGCAGCAGGACCATCATGTCCGGGTGCTCGACGACCTCTCGACCGGTCGGCGGGACAATATTTCGGATGACGTCGAATTGATCGTGGGCGATGTCGCCGACCCCGATTGCGTGGCGCGCGCGATGGACAATGTCGACGGGTGTTTTCACCTCGCCGCGATCGCCTCGGTCAGACGAAGCGTCGAGGATTGGCTCGGCACGCACGAGACCAATCTCACCGGAGCGATCACCGTCTTCAATGAGGCCGCGCGTCCGAACCGATCGGGGGTCCCCGTCGTCTACGCCTCCTCGGCGGCAGTCTATGGCGACAATCAGGAGATGCCGCTGCGGGAAAACTCGGCCACCCAGCCGATAACCGCCTATGGCGCGGATAAATTGGGTTGCGAACTGCACGCCCGGGTGGCCAGCCGCGTCCATCGCATCCCGACCTGCGGCCTGCGCTTCTTCAATGTCTTCGGCCCCCGCCAGGACCCGAGCTCGCCCTATTCCGGGGTCATTTCCATCTTCATCGACCGCCTGTTGAACCGGCGCCCCCTCACCATCTTCGGTCATGGCGGGCAGCAGCGCGATTTCGTCTTTGTCGGCGACGTGGTCGATCATCTGCTCGCCGGCATGGGGTCGATGACCGCCGAACCGCGTATTTTCAACGTCTGCGGCGGCGTCGGCACGACGATCCTCGAACTCGCCGGCATTCTCGGCGAGACGGTCGGCATTGCGCCGGCCCTGCATTTCGCCCCCGCTCAGACCGGCGACATCCAGCTTTCGATCGGCGATCCGGCCCGGGCGGCGATCCTCAATCTCGGCACAAGGACGACGCTCCGCGAAGGATTGCGCCTCACGGTCGATTTCGTCCGCCCCGCCGTCGCCGCCTGAGGAGTTCCGACCGTGCAGGATCTGCTGTTTCTCAGCCAACGGATTCCCTTCCCCCCCAATAAGGGCGACAAGATCCGCTCCTTTCACATTCTGCAGGAGCTCTGCCGCGACTACCGGGTTCATCTCGGCTGTTTCATCGACGATCCCGATGATTGGCAGCATCTGCCGATGATCGAGCGGATGGTCGCCAGCTGCTGTGTTCTCCCGCTTTCGCCGCGGCGGGCCTCCCTGCGAAGCCTGCGGGGATTGGCGACCAGCGATCCGATGAGCCTGCCCTACTATTTCGATCGCCGAATGGCGGATTGGGTCGCCCCGGTGCTCGCCGGGCGCGGGCTGGCGGCCGCCTATCTATTCTCCTCGCCGATGGCGCAATATCTGTCGGCTGGCCCAAAGCCGGGCCGGGTCGTCATGGATTTCGTCGATGTCGATTCGCAAAAATGGCTGCACTATGCGGCGAAGCGGCCCTGGCCGTGGTCCATGCTGTTTCGGCGCGAAGCCGCCAAGCTTCTCGCCTTCGAACGGAAGGTGGCGGACTTCGCCGATGCCAGCATCTTCGTCTCCGAGCCGGAGAGGCGATTGTTCGGCTCCTTGGCGCCGGAAGCGGACGCTCGCCTCCATGCGATCGGGAACGGCACCGACTTCGTCTATTTCTCGCCCGACGCCGATTATCCCTGCCCGTTCGACGCCTCGCACCCCACGCTGGTCTTCACCGGCGCGATGGATTACTGGCCGAACATCGAGGCTATCGGCTGGTTCGTCGCCGAGGTGCTTCCCCTCCTCCGGCGGAGGAGGCCCGATATCCGGCTGGTGATCGTCGGCCTCAACCCGACGGCGGAGGTCAGGGCGCTGGCGGCGGTGGAGGGGGTCACCGTGACCGGCCGCGTGCCGGACGTCCGGCCCTATCTTGCCCATGCCGGGGCCATCATCGCGCCGCTTCTTACCGCGCGCGGCATACAGAACAAAGTGCTGGAAGCGATGTCGATGGCCCGCCCCGTCATCGCCACGCCGCAGGCGTTCGAGGGCATCGCGGCGGAGCCGGGGCGCCACTTGCTGATCGCCGACGGCGCCGAGGATTTCGCCGCCACCACCCTGCAGGCGCTGGCGAACCCGCGCTGCGCCTTGATGGGGCGGCAGGCGCGCGTCCAGATCCGCCGGGCTTATGGCTGGGACGCGCAACTCGCCAAATTGAGCGCCCTGCTGCATGCCGGACCTCGCGGCGATACGTATATCCCGTCAGTTGACATGGGCTCGCTCCGCTCCGCGAATTGAGGAAACAGCGAGGGGATTCATATGGGCTTTGGAACCGGCCTGCCGAGGGTGATGCCGAATTTGACCTGGCAATGCGCGCCGCAGATCGAAAACGTCATGCGGCGTCAGGCCGCGGGCGCCAAGATCCTCGATCTGGGCGCCGGGGGGCGCCGCATCGCGCCCCATGTGACGACGGTGGATTTCGTCAAACTGCCGGATACCGATCTGGTCAGCGACGTGACCGACATCCCGCTATCGTCCGGCTCGGTCGACCTGATCGTGGCCACCGGCCTGCTCGAACATGTCGCGGACGAGCAGAAATTCCTGCGTGAAGTGCATCGGCTGCTGAAGCCGGGCGGGGAACTGCATATCGAGGTTCCCTTTCTGCAGCAACATCATGACGATCCCATCGATTGCCGCCGCTACACCCTGCCGGGTCTGGCGCTGTTCCTGGAGCAGCAGGGCTTCGAGGCGCTGGAGAGCGGTGTCCATATCGGCCCCAGCGTCACCATCGCCACCCTCAACGCCTATTACATCGCCCTGCTGTTCGAAGGGGACGGGATTTTCGCCAAAGCCCTGTCGAATGCGGCCTTTTTCATCGTCGCCTGGCTCGGCGCGCCGCTGAAATATCTCGACAGATTTCTGCTGCGGAAAAAGTCCGCGCACCGGCTGGCCTTCGGCGTCTATTGCACGGCGCGCAAACGCGCGTGAGCGATCATCGGCGCGGCGGCCTTCTTGAGGAGGAATGCCGCCGGCGCCGTGGCGGCGGTTCCCAGCACGATCACCCAGAGCGGCGACCTGGTCAGGTTCGCCGCCCCGTTCAGGAAAAGCCCATGCAACAGAAAGAACTCATAGCAATAGCCCACCAGCAAAGTGACGCCGAGCGACGGGATGGCGATCTTTTCTCGGAACAGCCAGAAGATCGGCAAGGCCGCAATGGCGAAGACGACACTCGACTGGACCGCCAGAAGCGGCACCAGAGCCGCCGCAAAAAACAGCAGCAGGGCGGGCCGGCGATGAGCCCCGGCCACAGCGGCGGCGGCAAAGGCGATGATATGCCGCGACAGGGCGATCTCGATTTCGAGGACGACGCATAAGGTCGCCAGAAGCCAGATCGCCGACATCGCCGCCACCGGATATCTGCTCAGCCGCGCCGCCGCCGCCAGCAGGTAACAGAGCAGGATCAGGGAAACGAACCAGGTCGGGCCATTGATGAGGTTCCAGCCATGCGTCATGAACCCGGTCCCGGCCATTTGCGACAGAAACAGCCACGGCGTGACCGGCCGCCCGATCGCCAGCGCCAGGGCGAAGGCGAACAGGGTCGCCAGCCAATAGGCCGGATAGACCCTTGCCAGCCGCTCCGCCAGCCAGCGCCCGGGATCGCCGTCGCGGGACAAGGCGAACCAGCCCGACAGCGCGCAGAAAATCCCTACCCCGAACTGGCCGAAGGTGATGCCGTCCGTGGTCAGCTGCGTCCAATCATAGTGGCCGACGATGCTGAGCCCGTGCTGCAGGACGATCACCGCCATGGCCAGAAGCCGCAGCAGATCGAGGCCGGAGGCGCGCGGCGCGCTCATGCTTTCCTCAGCGCCAGGGTACGGAACAGCAGCCGGCCGGGCTTTTCGATCAGGCCGTGAAGGACGAAGCCGGCCAGCAGCGCCAGCATCAGATAGAGGAGAAACATTGCCGGTCCGGGCCTGTCGCCGCCGGCGAATTTGACCCAATCCCGCACGAGATAATGCGCCATATAGAGCGAATAGGAGATCTCGCCCAGCCAGAGCAACGGTCTGCTGGCCAGCAATCGGCACACCGCCGACGAATCGCCGGCCAGACTGAAGATCACCAAGGAAAAGGCGGCCGGCAGAAGCAGGAAGTCGGGCAAGGCGAAAAAGGCGGTCGCGGCGGCGGCGCATAAGGCGCCGCCCAGCAGAACGACTTCCATCCGCACGCCGGGCGCCCCGATCGACAGAAACAGGCGGCACAGCCCGATGCCGGCCATGAATTCCAGCAGGCAGCGGCTCAGGCCGAGCCGCGGAATATCGTCGCCGATGGAAGCGGCTCCGGCCAAGGCGAAAAAGCCGAACAGCGCCGCCATCAATCCGACGAGGGCGGCCACGAGACGGCCGGGGGTCTCGCGGCGCATCGCCATGCCCGACAGGAGGAGTGGAAACATCAGATAGGCGAACCATTCGGTGCTGATCGACCAGGCGGGGATGTTCCATTCCACCGCCTTGGTCAGGCCCCAATTCTGCATCAGCAGGAGGCTGAGGAGAAAATAACCAGCCCCGTACCGCCCCCCCAGATCCTTGGCCGAGGAAAACAACAGGACGGTCAGCGGGTTGAGGAGATAGAGCAGACTCATGACGAGATGGACGGGATAGAGCCGGGCAAATCGCGCGATGATGAATGTCCCCGCCTTGCCGAGGCTGAAGGCCTCGAACTGCTTGCCGTAATTGAGCGTGATGACGAAACCGCTCAGCAGGAAGAACAGATCGACCGCCAGATAGCCCGCGCCGAGCGCCGAGGCGGCGAAGCGGGGCAAGGCCCCGGCCAAGGCTTCGCGGAAATGATAGGCGACCACCCACAGCGCGGCGACGCCCCGCAGGCCGGTAAAGGCGGCGATCGGCGTCACACCTGCCATCACGCCGCCTCCAAGGATCGCGGATCTCGGCGCGCCGCGAAGTGATGGAGCGAAAGAGCGCCGGCGAAGAGGTAGTAGAAAAAGGGCTGGAAGGCGATTCCGACGAAGGCGCCGCCGGCGAGATAGATCAAGGCCGAGATCGTCAGCGCCTGCGCCAGCCCCGCCAGCCAGGCGTCTTCGGCGCTCGCGGCGCCGGCTTTCCCGACCGAGCGCAGGCTGGCGAACAGGTAAACCACCATTGCCGCGAAAATGGCGAGCCCGACGATTCCCTGTTCGCCCAGGATCTCGAAATAGATGCTGTGAAACGCCCTGGCGGTGATTTCGAGAACATCGCCGGTCCCGGCGATCGGCACCTCGAAATGGTTGATGAGATAGACGCCGAACCCGCCGCCCAGCGGATGGTCGGCAGCATAATGAAGGGTCCAGAGCCAGACGGCGATGCGGGTCAGGGCGGAATCTTCGGCGCGGAACGTCGAAATCGTCGCCATCCGGTCATACCACACGCCCGACATCGCGCCGAGACCGGCCAAGGCGACGCCGGCCGCCGCCCCGCCATGCAGCCATTTGCGCCGGGACCGCAGCCACAGGCAGAAGGCCAGGACGGCCAGCGCGATCAGGCCGGTTCGCTCGAAACTGCCGAGGGCCGTCAAGACCGCCGCCGCGATCAAGCCGAAACAGAGCCAATGGCGGAGCGGACCTTTGGGCAGGAGGAGGCTATGGGTTCGCATGCAGAGGATCAGCGGAATGATCGCGATGGCGGTGGTCGCCAGCGTGCTGCCCTCGGCAAGCCCCGAATTCCCCGAGGCCAGCCCGAGCTTGACCTGATAGCCGCCGCCGGTCAGAAGGGTTCTCGCCCCCCCTGCCAAGAGCGTGCCGCCCAAGGACAGGACGATGGTCAAGACCATCGCCTCGATTTGAATGCGCGAACGGATCACGAAGGGAAGGAACGCCGAGAAAGCGACGGTCTTGATCGCCCAGTTCCACTTTTCCCAGGCCGCTGCCGGAACCTCGGCCCACAAGGTGGTCAGCGTGATCCAGATCGCCCAGGACACGATCAGCCAGAGCCCGAGGGTCGGACGAGGAGGATCGCGCCGATCGAACAGCAGATAGCCTCCGATCGCAGCGACGCCGATGATCATCGAGAGAGGAAGCTCACCCACCGGGCCATCGGCGAGACTCTGCGGCGAAAACAGATCGACCCAGATATAGCCGAGGGAGAAAACGAAGACGGAAGAGAACCCCGATATCAGGAAGAAGAGATAGATACCGCTCAGAAACAGGGTACGCATCGGGGGCCCTCTGCGCGCTCGACGAGACTATCGAGGCTCTCCCGACGCTATCGCCGGCAGCGCCGAGCCCGCTGTGCAATTCTGGTCACGCCGAGCGGTTTACGGGGCTCCCTCGAACAGCAGCGAGGTCACCGCCCCGTCCCGCATGGCCCGATGCTCGATGTCGGCACCAAGCTTCCTGGCCATGCGCTTCACGAAATCCGGCGGCCGCGATGGCACGGACCGCACGGCGTAGACCCCGCTGTCAGCCACCGAGCAGTACCAGAATTTTCCGCGGCTGAAGGCGGAAATCGTGACGGTTCCGCCATCGGGCCTGACCCGCGCATGGGAGGCGATGTCGATCACCAGCGCCGCCACGATCAGCCCGAGAATCCGGCATCGCGATCCCGCCAGCCAGCCGCTGTGGACGTCGAAAAGACAGACGATGCCGCGTCGATCGAGAAATGTGCCGTCCAGCCGCTTGCACAGCTCGGACAGATACCGGCACACGTCTTCTCGCTCGCTCGAAACCGCATCGTCCGGCTCCGATGGCGGAGGCATCTCATAGGCGGGGGGAAGGATCAGGTCACGCATGATCACGACTTTAATCAAGAGGAGAGGGAAATTCTGGCCGCCCGGACGCGCTCACCGCTCCGGCCGTGCCTTGGCGGTCAGCCCGACATTCGCCACATGAGCCAGGAAAGGAATGAGAGTGGCGAGGGTGATCGTCCAAAGGTCGGCGCCGCCGACGGCCATCGCCGCCATCAGACCGAGCCAGATCCCCAAGGCGGCAATGGAAATGATCCGCGAAGCCAGCCTGGCATCCTGGCGCCGGCCCGCGGCGATTTCAGCAAGAGACTCTTCGGCGGCGAAGGAATAGCGTGCAGTCGGGCCGGAGCGCCGATCATGGTCCTCGGGGATTGGCAGGAACATCAGGTCAGTCATGTTTCCCTCGGCGCAAGTGGTCCAGGCGGTGATCGAGCTAAGAGCAACGACCGTGCCAAGACTGTTAAACGACTGCATTCATTGAACTCTTCCTGCCGCCGCGCCGTTCTCAAGAAGTCTCTGTAAGAGCTGTCGTCATCGTCCTGTCCCTGACTATTCGGGTAAAAACCCTGTAGCTCCAGCCCAGCGAGCACCTCATGACCACTCTCTTGAAGCACCTGTTGCTGCCCCCCGGCTCGATGTTGCTGGTCCTGCTGGGCGGCTTGGTATTTTCGCGCCGCCGCGGGAGCGCCGGCTGGTGCGTCGCGCTGGCCTGCTGCCTGGGGCTGCTCGTTCTGGCGATGCCGCTGGGCTGCGCATTATTGGCGCGAATGGTGGAAATCTATCCCCCCCTCCCGGCGGCCCTTCTCGCCTCCGGGCAAGCCGAGGCCATCGTCATTCTCGGCAGCGACAGCGACTATGCCATCGAGTTGGGCGGCGAAACCGTGGGGGAACAGACCTTGGCCCGCCTGCGCTACGGCGCCTGGCTGCACCGCCGGACAGGTTTACCCGTCCTGCTCTCCGGCGGCCTCGTCGAACCGGAGGCGCCCAGTCTGGCCGAGCAAATGGATCAAGTCATGACCGACGACTACGCCATCTCCGGCAGCCGGCTCGAAACCCGCTCGCGCGACACCTGGGAGAATGCCGTCGAGTCGGCCGCAATCCTGCGCGGCATGAAGGTGGAGCGGTTCTATCTGGTGACCCACGCCCGGGACATGCCGCGAGCGCTCAGGGCCTTCGAGAAGAACGGCATGACCCCCATTCCGGCGCCGCTCGGCTTCGACGAGCTGCGTCCCTCGGGCCCGCGGGCCTGGACCCCCTCGGCAAAGACGCTGCTGGCCAGCTATTACGTGCTTTATGAGCTCGCCGGCGGCCTGGCTTACCGAGTGATGTATTAAAACCGCTCACTATTGGACGCCGCTCCTTCGGTGAAGGCGGTAGCGTCCGCCATGGAAAACGCTCGAAGACCATCGATTTTCACATCGATCCTGCCACCGCTGCTATTGGCGGCGCTGGTCGTCGCCACCCAGCTGCGGTCGGGATGCTTCAGCGCGGAATTCGGCGACGACGAATCGTCGCATTATATCTCGGGCCTGATGATCCATGACTATCTGGCCAGCGGCCTGCATCAAGGCCCGCTCGCCTATCTGAAATGGTATCACAGCCACTACCCGCTGATCGGGATCGGTCATTGGGGCCCCGCTTTTTACGGCGTCGAAGCGTTATGGATGACGCTGTTCTCACCCTGCCGGCTTTCGGTGCTGCTTCTCTCGGCCGTCCTGACCACGGCGACCGCGGTCCTGATCCGGCATTATGGAACGGTTCACCTCAAATTGAGCCGGACGGCGAGCTTTTTCGCCGCCGCCGCCTTCGCCGTCTGCTCGATCACCCAAAGCGGCAGCAGCGCGGTGATGCTGGATATTCCCGTCGCGCTGTGTTGCCTGGCCGCGCTGATCGCCTATAACACCTATCTCGCCACCGAGCGCTGGCGCTTTTCACTCCTGTTCGGGGCGATCGCGGCGGTCGCCATGCTGATCAAGGGCAATGGCATGCTGCTCGCGCTCCTGCCTCCGCTATCCATTCTCCTGAACCGCCGATGGCATCTGCTCAAGCGGCTATCCTTCTGGGCCCCCGGCTTGCTGGCCGGCCTGGTCGTCGGCCCCTGGTACCTTGTGACCTTCCAGAGCGTCGCGGCCGGGTTCCGTTACCGCTGGGGCCTGGATTACAGCGCTACCGCGATCGCCGAGAACGCGGCCATCCTGGTGCAGGCGGTCGGGCCGGTGGTGCTGATCCTGGCCGTCATCGGGCTGGCCGCCGGCCTCCGCCGGACAGTCGCCGCCCCTGTCGGCGTCAATGGCGCGCTCGCTCTTCTGCTGGCGGTCTGGCTGTTCCAATCGACGGTGCCGGCGGCCATTCAGGACCGTTATCTCGCCCCGCTTTTGCCGCCGCTCTTTCTGCTGGCGGCGCTGGGCGGACAGACCATGGCCCAGAGGCTGAAGCGGCGGGCGGCCGAGGCCTTGATCTTTTCCTTCACCGCCCTCTCGCTGTTGCCGTCGGCGCTGGCCGGCGACGGCAAGCCCCGATCGGGATTGCGCGACCTGGCGAAAATCGTCTGGTTGGCCCGGACCGAGGAAAATCCGGTCGTGCTGATCGCCATGCGCGAAAGCAACGAGTCCGCGGCGATCGCCGAACTGGCGATGGCCGATCCGGCGCGCCCCAGCCTGTTCGCGGTGCGGGGATCGCGGCTGCTCGGCGGTGGCGGGTACAATCGGGCCGATTACGAGGCCCGCTTTTCCAATATCGGTCAGGTGGGGTCGGCGATAGGTTCGGCGAACGTGCCCTTGGTTCTCCTGCAAGCCGATCCGGACGGGTGGACCCATGTCGCTCAGGTCGAGGAAACGAGATTGCTGGCCCGGGAACCCTGGCGGCTGCTCGGTTCGGTCCCGGGGGACGGTCAGCCGATCTACCTTTATGCCTTGCCGCCGGCCGCCGGCAAAGCGGCCGACATCGCGCAATGGCTGATCGTCACCGGCCCGCGCGCTTTGCAATAGAAAAT
>JAJPHO010000056.1 GCA_021325215.1 Alphaproteobacteria bacterium | reverse complement strand
TCGCGCCGTCCACGCATCTCTTCCAATTTCCAAACTTGTCAAACAGCGTCCCAACTCTCGTCGGGGAGGCGGGTTTCTACTCCACCTCGTTTCCGTCGTCAACACCCTTTTTTGCGTCTCGCTTCTCAGCGTTCAGCCCCGGGTCTCGGCGGCGGGAGGCGGGTTCTACTCCGCCTCGTTCCCTTCGTCAACCACCTTTTTGCGTCTCGCTTTTCAGCGTTCAGCGCCGGAGTTGTCGGCGTCGGGAGGCGGGGTTTTATAGGCCCTGCCCACCCTCGTCAACACCTAATTTCGCGCCTCGCCTTTTTTGGCGAAACAACCTCCCAAAGGCCTGAATGAATTCAGGTTTGCCATGGGCTCGGTGTCTGGAGGGTTGCCCGAAATCGGGCAAGGCGACGACTATATCCAGAAGGCCATTTAGGCGCAAGTGCCCTTTGGCCCCCCTGTCAGAAAAACGTCACCGACCGCGGCTGGCCGCCGCGAAAGCATAATCCGACGGATCGAGCCAGCGCTGCAACGGCGCGACATAGGCGCTCCACCCCTCCGGCCGATCGAGATAGGCATCGATCTTCGCCATCACTTCCTTGCCCAGCGCACCCGAGGAACAGGCGATGTAGCCTTCATTATAGATCGGCGTCCCCTTCACCTTCAGCACGGCGAACTCGTCGTTGAGATGCAGGGTCTCGCGGTAGAACTTCACCTCGGACGGGCTGGCGAAGATGAAATCGACGCGGTTGGCGTGCAGCAATTCGAGCAATTGCGGTCCGTTCATCGCCTTCTGCATCTTGGCCTGGCGCGAATCCGAGCCGATGAAGCCGTTGATCGCCGGCAGATAATCCCGCGAGGCAATCACGCCACCGGAGAAAGTATCGTCCTTGGCCAGCAGCGAAAGATCGACATCGCCGGTCGAGGCAAACGGCATGAATTCGGTCAGACGGCTAGCCCGCACCGCCATGCGATAGCCGGGATTGAGCACCGGGCGCTTGCTGAACACCGCGTTCCAGTGCGACGCGCCGTTATGGGTGACCCAGTTGAAGCAGACACCGTCGCGGGTTTCCAGTTCATGCCAGTTACGGGCGATGGTGCCTTTGACGATCTGGTGATCATAGTCGGGCAAGGCGGCGAACAGCACCTTCAATTGCTGTTCGGCGAAGCCGCCGCCGGCCATGTCGCCCTCGAAAATAGTCGCCGGCGGCAGATCGGCCGTCATCCAGGTGATACTGCTCTTCGCCCACGCATTTCCGGAGATCGCTAAAGCCGTGACCACGGCCAGCGCCTTCTTCCACCCGCCCATATGATTGCCCCCAACTCGGCCCTAAATCGATTGTACCGGCAAATCAGCGTAAAATCTTCATCGCCGAATCGAGGCCGGCCAAGGTCAGCGGGAACATCCGGCCCTTCATCAGCCCCTGGATCAGCTCGGTCGACGAGCTGTAGCGCCAATGCGGCTCGGGGGTCGGGTTGAGCCAGACGGCATTGGGGAACTGGTCGACGAAGCGCTGTATCCAGACACCGCCCGCCTCCTTGTTCCAGTGCTCGACGCTGCCGCCCGGCTCGACGATCTCGTAAGGGCTCATCGCCGCGTCGCCGACGAAGATCAGCTTGTAGTCGGACGGGTACAGCCGCAGCACGTTCCAGCTGTCCACCGCATCCTGGCGCCGGACATTGTCGCGCCACAGCCGCTCATAGGGACAATTGTGGAAGTAATAATGCTCCAGATGCTTGAATTCGCTGCGTGCCGCCGAGAATAGTTCGTCACACACACGGATGTGATCATCCATCGATCCGCCGACATCGAGGCACAGCAGCACCTTCACCTTATTGTGCCGCTCGGGCACCAGCTTGAGGTCGAGCGAGCCGGCGTTGCGCGCCGTCGCGGCGATGGTGCCGGCCAGATCCAGCTCGGTGGCGGCCCCTTCCCTCGCCCAGCGCCGCAGACGCCGCAGCGCGATCTTGATGGTGCGGGTGCCCAATTCGACCTTGTCGTCGTAATTGCGGAATTCGCGGCGGTCCCACACTTTCACGGCGCGGCGGTTGCGGCCCTTGACCTGGCCGATACGCACCCCTTCGGGGTGATATCCATAAGCGCCGAACGGCGAGGTTCCCGCCGTGCCGATCCATTTCGAGCCGCCTTCATGGCGTTCCTTCTGCTCTTCGAGGCGCTTTCTCAGCGTCTCCATCAGCTGGTCCCAGCCGCCCAGAGCCTCAATCGCCGCCTTCTCCTCCTCGGACAGCACCCGGTCCTTGAGCGCCTTCAGCCATTCCTCGGGGATCTCGCCTTCGACCGCCTCGAACAGGTTTTCCATGCCCTGGAAATAGGTGCCGAACACGCGGTCGAACTTGTCGAAATTGCGCTCGTCCTTGACCAGGCAGCCGCGCGCCAGATGATAGAAGCTGTCGATTTCAGTCCCGGCCAGGCCGGCCTTCATCGCCTCCATCAGGGTCAGATATTCGGTGATCGAGACCGGCAGCCTGGCGTCCTTCAGAGCCAAGAAGAACCGGATGAACATTTACCGTTCCCGCTTGGACAGGAACACCAGCCGCTCGAACAGATGGATGTCCTGCTCGTTCTTCAGCAGCGCGCCATAGAGCGGCGGGATCGTCTTCTGCCCGTCCTTCGAGCGCAGCGCCTCGGCCGGAATGTCCTCCGCCAGCAGCAGCTTCAGCCAATCCAGCATCTCGGAGGTCGAAGGCTTCTTCTTCAGCCCCGGCACCTCGCGCAGATCGAAGAAGCTGGTCAGCGCCTCGTTCAGCACGTCGCGCTTCAGCCTGGGGAAGTGCACCTCGACGATGCGTTCCATCGTCTCGCGGTCGGGGAAGCGGATGTAATGGAAGAAGCAGCGGCGCAGGAAGGCGTCGGGCAGATCCTTCTCATTGTTCGAGGTGATCACCACCACCGGACGCTGGCGGGCCTTCACCGTCTGGCGCGTCTCATAGACATGGAATTCCATGCGGTCGAGTTCGAGCAGCAGGTCATTGGGGAATTCGATGTCGGCCTTGTCGATCTCGTCGATCAGCAGGACCGGCGCCTCGTCCGCCTCGAAGGCTTCCCACAATTTTCCGCGGACGATGTAGTTCGAGATGTCGCCCACCCGCGGATCGCCCAGCTGGGAATCGCGCAGACGCGACACCGCGTCATATTCATAGAGCCCCTGCTGGGCCTTGGTGGTCGATTTGATGTGCCACTGGATCAGCGGCTTGCCGAGCGCCTTGGCGATCTCGATGGCCAGTACCGTCTTGCCGGTGCCGGGCTCGCCTTTCACCAGCAAAGGCCGTTCGAGGGTGATCGCCGCATTGACCGCGGTCTTGAGATCGTCCGTCGCAATATAAGAGGACGTGCCCTCGAACTTGCTCATGCTCAATACCCCGCTGCGGCACCCGCCGGACGGCGCGCATCGCCGGCGCCATAGAGCCAGCCGGGCCGGACCTTGCCCGACAAGGATTGATCGCTGACATAGGTCCCCGGACCGCTCGACCCGGCATCCGGCGCCCGCTCGATCAGCCCGACCGCGCCGGAATTCGGCTGGTCGGCCAGAGTGTAGCCCATGTCGCGCAGAATCTTCGCCGTGTCGGCCGAGGCGGCGAAGGGCTCGAGGAACAGCTTGTCGGGCTGGAACTGGTGATGGAAGCGCGGCGCGTCCACCGCTTCCTGCGGCTTCATGCCATAATCCACGATATTGAGGATGGTCTGCAGCACATGGGTGGCGATGCGTGAACCGCCCGGGCTGCCCAGCACCAGGAACACCTTACCGTCCTTGCTGACGATGGTCGGCGCCATCGAGGACAGCGGACGCTTGCCCGGCGCGATGGCGTTCCGCGCGCCCTGCTCCAGCCCGAACATGTTGGCGGTGCCGACCTTGGCGGTGAAATCGTCCATCTCGTCATTGAGAAAGAAGCCGGTGCCCGGCGCCATCACCGCCGATCCCATGAAGCCGTTGAGGGTGAAGGTCACCGCGACGGCGTTGCCCTGGGCGTCCACCACAGAGAAATGGGTGGTCTCGGGCTTTTCGCGCGACAGCGATCCCATCGGCAATTGCTCGGACGGGGATGCCTTGTCGCCGATGCGGGCGCGCACTTCCTCGGCATAGGCGACCGACAGCAGCTTGTCGGTCGGATTCTCGACGAAAGCCGGGTCGCCCAGCAGGGTATTGCGGTCGCGGAAGGTATTGCGCATCGCCTCGGTGATCAGATGGATCGACTGGGCGGAATGCCATCCGGCAGCGGCCAGATCATAGCCCTGCAGGATATCCAGCATCTCGCACACGCCGATGCCGCCCGAGCTGGGCGGCGCGGCGGTCGAAACGGTCAAACCGCGATAGGTGCAATGCAGCGGCTCGGTCACCTGCGCCTGATAGCCGGCGAGATCGGCGGCGGTCAGCAGCCCGCCCCCGGCGGCGCTGGATCTGGCGACGGCCTCGGCGACCGCACCCTTATAGAAAGCGTCTCTGCCCTGCTTCGAGATCTTCTCCAGCGTCGCCGCCAGATCCTTCTGCTTCAGGGTCTCGCCGGGCTGGAAGGTCGAGCCGTCCGGCTTGAGGAATATCTTCGCCGCCTCGGGGTCCTTGGCCAGGCGGGACTTCACATAATCGATGATGTCGGTATCGCCGCGGGTCAGCACATAGCCGTCGCGCGCCAGCTTGATGGCCGGCGCCATCACCTTCTGGCGGCCGAGCTTGCCATAGCCCTGCTCGGCCAATTCGAAGCCGGCCACGGTTCCCGGAACCGCCGCCGCCTTCCAGCCCAATATGCTGGCCTCGCGCACCGGATTGCCCGAGGCGTCGAGATACATGTCCTTGCTGGCGGCCGCCGGGGCGGTCTCGCGGAAATCGATGAATTTCTCGGTGCCGTCGGCCATATGGATCAACATGAAGCCGCCGCCGCCGATATTGCCGCAGCAGGGATGGGTCACCGCCAGCGCGTAACCCACCGCCACCGCGGCGTCGACGGCATTACCGCCCTGGCGCAGCACCTCGAGGCCGGCGTCGGTGGCGTAATGCTGTTCCGACACCACCATCACATGCTCGGCCTCGACGGCGGGGCGCGACGCGGCATGCGCCGCGCCCGCCGTCAGGGCCAGTATGGCAAGAGACGCACCGAGCTTCCTCATTTGGCCGACCCGGCCGGGGCCGACAAAGCGCGGAAATCGACGTCGGAATCAGCCGCCAGCCAGGCGAAGGAAGCCCACACCGCGATGTTCTGCGCCAGCTCGGCCGGGTCGACCTTGTCCAGCGTGTCGTCGGCGGTGTGGTGGATGTCGAAATAATGGGTGCCGTCCTGGCCGAAATCGACCAGCGGCACGCCGTCCTTCTCGTGGATGCCCTCGATGTCGGCGCCGCCATGCGACGAGCCTTCATGCAGCATGTCGACGCCCAGCGGCAGGATCGCCGCGGTCAGCTGCTTGGCGAACGGACTGCCCAGCGAACCGGCCGGCACCGCGGCATTGTAGATCCTGCCCGCGCCGAAATCGCTCTCGCCGGCGATGACGATGTTGCCGGCTTCCTTGGCATGCGCCGCTTCATAGGCGTCGACCGGCCCGCCGCCGATCTCCTCGGCGCCGAACATCACCACGCGGATGGTGCGCTTGGGATGCAGGCCCTGATCGATGATCGCCTTCGCCGCGCCGGCGGCGATAGCCACGCCGGCGCCGTCATCGATGGCGCCGGTGCCCAATTCCCAGCTGTCGAGATGGCCGCTGATCAGCACCACCTGCTCGGGATGCTCGCGGCCCTTGATCTCGCCCACCACGGTGACGGCCTGGGAATCCGTGCTCTTGTTCTCCAGCTTCAGGCGCAGCTTGACCGGCCCCTTGGCGGCCATGCGCTCCAGCAGATCGGCGTCGGGGTTGGAAATGGCGGCGGCCGGGATCTTCGGCGCGTCCTTGGCATAGAGGGTCAGGCCGGTATGGGGCAGACGGTGATGGTCGGTGCCGACCGAGCGGATCACCAGCGCCACCGCGCCCTTCTTGGCGGCTTCGGACGGGCCAGCCACGCGCGATCCGACCGCGATGCCATAGCCCTCGCCGTTCTGGGCGCGCACCATGCGCTGGGTGATCACCGCGATCCTGCCCTTAAGCGAACCGTCCGGCGCGTCGCGCAGAGCCTGGAAGCTCTTGAACACCACCACTTCGGCCTCGATGCCGCCCGACGGCGTCGGCACCGAATGACCCAGGGCCGCCACCGCCAGATGCTGCAGGCGGGGCTGGACGATGTCGGCCTCCTCGGCGCCGCGCGCCCAGTAGGTGACCGGGAATTTTTCCAGATGGACCTCGTCGAAACCGGCCTTCTTCAGGCGGTCGGCGGCCCAGGCGGCGGCATCCTGCGCGGCCTTCGAGCCGGAGATGCGCGGGCCGATGTCGGTGGTCAGGTCGGCGAGGAAATCATAGCCCCAGTGCGACGCGGACGCCTTCGCGGCGAGATCCGCGGCGGTATCGTCGGCCAGAGCGGCGCCGCCGCTCAGCAGAACCAGCGCGGGCAGCGCACTCGACAGGCGACGGAACAACTTCATGACCCCTCCTTACCGCATTGCAAAATCATAAGGCGGAAAGGATAGGGCAAATCAGGCTTTTGGCAATTACCTGTTGGGTCGTCAGAGCGCCTGGAGATCGCCCCGGCCGCGCACTTCGTTGCGATAGGCGGCGTCGTGATTCTGCAAGTTCAGCTCGATCTTCTCCACGCTCGACCGCAGCTCGTCCAGCTCGCGCGCCAGCGGCCCGTCGAGCAGCGCGCGCCGGTCTTCGGGCGGCATCTGCGGAGCGACGGCGGCGGCCCGCCAGCCGGTGGCCGACAGATGGTCGAACAGGCTGGTGACGGTCTCGACGTCGGCGGCGACCTCCGGCAGTTCGGAAATGACCTCGGACGAGATGTCGTGGAACTCACGCTCATTATCGACCAGTTGTTGGCGCAGCCGGGTTATCGCGGCCTGGTCGGCAGCGTGAACCAGCGACGAGAACAGCGCCCCCTCCTTGAGCACATGCTCGCGGGCATGGCCCATCATCTCGGCGGCGTTCGCTTTGCGATGCGACAGGGAATGAAAGGTCTCCGGCAGGCTGCACAGATAGACCACGGTCACCAGCGCGATCAGCGCCAGCATCGACAATATTTCGGGACCGATAGGAAACTTTTTGAAAACGCGCATAACTCTTCCGGTTCTGGGCCGGCGGCAGGCTCCCGAAGGCCTGCCGCCTCACTGCCCATACTAGAAAGAGCGAAAGAACAGCGCTGTCCCAGTTTAGGGACGATCTTTTACTTGAACTCTTCCAGGGCTTTGTAAACCGCGGTTGCATCCTGGTTCGAGGCGGCGCCGCTGCAGCCCAGGCCGCCGATCTGCTTGCCGCCATGGACGATCGGGAAGCCGCCTTCGACGGCGATCGAACCGGGCAAGGCGAGAACGCCGACATTGCCGGACTTGGCGGCGTCGGCGAAGGAACGGGTCGGACGGCGATAGAGAGCCGAAGCCTTGGCCTTGGCGATGGCGACATCGGCCGAACCGTACTGGGTGTCGTCCATCTTCTCATAGGCGACCAGCACGCCGGTCGGCTCGACCACGGCGCAGGCCAGGTGCCAGTCATGCTTCTTCGCTTCGGCCAGGGCCGAGGCGATCAGCTTTTTGGCGTCGGCCAGATCGATCGGTGTGCCATAGGGGGTGAAGTTCGGTGCGGGCTCGGGAACCGGCTGGGAGATGGCGTCCTGCGCCGGGGGAAGCTGCGCGCCCGCGACGTTCGCCAGCAACAGGGCCGCACCGGCCAAAAGGAACTTCCGCACCATGTCTTTCCTCCTTGGGTTTAACCGTCGAGGAGTTGACCATCCCTGACGGTGACGACGCGGTCCATTCGCCGCGCCAGATCTGGATTATGGGTCGCGACCAGGGCTGCCAGCCCCTGCTCCCGCGCCAGCCCGACCAGCTGGTCGAACACGATCTCCGCCGTATGCGGATCGAGATTGCCCGTCGGCTCGTCGGCCAGCAGCAGTGACGGCTGGTTGGCCAGGGCGCGGGTGATCGCGACACGCTGCTGCTCGCCGCCGGACAGCTGGCCCGGCCTATGCTCCTCGCGGCCGCTCAGATTGAGCTTGCCCAGCAATTCCTTGCCGCGCGCCTCGGCACGCTGCCGGCTCACGCCGGCGATCATCTGCGGCAATACGACGTTCTCGAGCGCGGAAAATTCCGGCAGCAGGTGATGATATTGATAAACGAAGCCGATATCGCGGCGGCGCAGCGCGGTACGGCGCTCGTCCGACAATTTGCCGCAGGCTTCGCCGGACAGATAGACCTCGCCCTTGTCGGGGAATTCCAGCAGGCCGGCGATATGCAGCAAGGTCGACTTGCCGGCGCCCGACGGCCCGACCAGGGCGACGATCTCACCGCGGGATAGCGAGAGGCTGGCGCCGTTCAGCACATGCAGCTGTTCGCGCCCGCCCTGCTTGAAGCCGCGCTGCAGATTGTCCAGGCGGAGAATGGCCTCACTCATAGCGCAGGGCCTCCACCGGATCGAGCTTGGCGGCGCGCCAGGACGGATAGATGGTGGCCAGGAAAGACAGGCCGAGGGCCATGCCCGCCACCAGGACCACCTCGCCCACATCGACCTTGGCCGGCAGCTGGCTGAGGAAATAGATCTCGGCATTGAACAGATCGGTGCCGGTGAAGCGCTGCAGGAACTGGCGGATGCTCTCGATATTGAGCGCGAAAGCCAGACCCAGCGCCACGCCGCCGGCGGTGCCGATGACGCCGACCGCCGCGCCCGACAGGAAGAAGATGCGCATGATCATGCCGCGCGTCGCGCCCATGGTGCGCAGGATGGCGATGTCGCGCGCCTTGTCCTTGACCAGCATGATCAGGCTGGAGATCACATTGAAGGCGGCGACCAGGATGATCAGCGTCAGGATCAGGAACATCACATTGCGCTCGGTGGTGACCGCGTTGAAGAAGGCGGCATTGGCGCGCTGGAAGTCATAGATGCGCAGGTCCGGACCGGCGATCTGGCGGATCATGCGGGCAACCTGATTCACCTGGTCGGCGTCGGCCAGCGAGACTTGCAGATCGGTAATCCGATCCGGGAACTTGAAGTGAATCTGCGCGGCGGTCAGCGGCATATAGATGAAGGTGGAGTCATATTCATACATGCCGACATCGAACGTCGCCGCGATGCGATAGGTGCGGATGCGCGGCACGTTGCCGAACGCCGTCGAATTGGTGGCCGGCGAGATGATGTCGATCTTGTCGCCCGCCCCGACGCCCAGCTTCTGCGCCAGGCGGTTGCCGATGACGATGGTGTCGTCGGGGCCGAAATCCGCCGCGTTTCCATCCTTGAGGCCGCGCCCGACGGCGCTGTGCTGCAGCAGATCCTCGGGGCGCACGCCGCGCACCAGGGCGCCGCTCGACGTGCCGTTGGGCGTGGTGACGAACACCTGCTGCTCGACCACCGGCGTCACCCCGGTCACGCCGGGGATCTGGCGCACCTTGCCGGCCAGCGTGTCGAAATCGGTCATGCCGCCGGGCGGCGCATAGATGCCGACATGGCCGTTGAGGCCTAAGATTCGGCCCATCAGCTGTTCATGGAAGCCGTTCATCACCGACATCACGATGATCAGCGTGGCGACGCCCAGCGCGATGCCGAGCAGCGAGAACCACGCGATGATCGAGATGAAGCCCTCACGGCGGCGGGCGCGCAAGTAACGTCCCGCCACCATGCGTTCGAACGGCGAGAACATGATGCGCTTACTCCGCGAACCGCTTGAGCGCTTCCTCGAAGGAAAGCTCGGACTTTTCGCCGGTCATGCGGTTCTTCAGCTCGACGACGCCGGCGGCGACGCCCTTGGGTCCGACCACCATCTGCCAGGGCAGGCCGATCAGGTCCATGTCGGCGAATTTGACGCCGGCGCGCTCGTCGCGGTCGTCATAGAGAACCTCGCGGCCGAAAGCCTTGTACAGCTTTTCGCATGCTTCGTCGCAGGCGGCATCGCCCTTCTTGAGACTGATCAGGCCGACGCGGAACGGCGCCACGGCTTCCGGCCACTTGATGCCGGCATCGTCGTGATAGGCCTCGATCAGGGCGCCGACCAGGCGCGACACGCCGATGCCGTAGGAACCCATCTCGACGGTGACGTCGCCATTGGGGCTGTTGACCACGGCGTTCATCGCCTTGGAATATTTGGTGCCGAAATAGAAGATGTGGCCGACTTCGATGCCGCGGGCGCTGACCAGATTGTCGCCCAGGGTCTTCTCATGCTCCAGATCGCGCTTTTCGTCGGTGACGGCGTATTTGCCGGTCAGCTCGTCGACCATCGGCTGCAGGTCGGACGAATAATCGATGTCGCGCTGGCTCCAATCCATATTGATGAAGTCCTTGTGCACGAACACTTCGGACTCGCCGGTCTCGGCCAGCACATGGAATTCGTGCGACAGATCGCCGCCGATCGGGCCGGTGTCGGCCTTCATCGGGATCGCCTTCAGGCCCATCCGCGCATAGGTGCGCATATAGGCCATGAACATGCGGTTATACGAGCGCCGCGCCGCGGCGGGGTCGAGGTCGAAGGAATAGGCGTCCTTCATCAGGAATTCACGGCCGCGCATCACGCCGAAACGCGGACGCACCTCGTCGCGGAACTTCCACTGGATATGATAGAGAATCTGCGGCAGCGCCTTGTAGCTCTTCACCGCGTCGCGGAACAGGACGGTGACCAGCTCTTCATTGGTCGGGCCGTACAGCATCTCGCGGTCGTGGCGGTCCTTGATGCGCAGCATCTCCTTGCCGTAATCGTCGTAACGGCCGCTTTCCTTCCACACCTCGGCGGGCTGGATGGTCGGCATGAGAATTTCCTGGGCGCCGGCCCGGTCCTGTTCCTCACGCACGATGTCCGCCACCTTGTCGAGCACGCGCAGGCCCAGCGGCAGCCAGCTATAGATGCCGGCGGCGGACTGGCGGATCATGCCGGCCCGGAGCATCAAACGATGCGAGGCGATTTGCGCTTCCGCGGGGGTTTCCTTCAGGGTCGGCAAGAAATAAGCGGAAAGACGCATTCAAATCCTCTGGAAATCACTTAAACAGCAAGCGGGAGAGATTAACGATATCCGGCCTTTCTGCAAGCCTCGGTCACGATGCGGGTCTGCTCGCCATCCAGCGCATTTCCATTGAGCTTGGCCTGCCCGCTGAGCAGATCGACCTCGACATGGCCGATATTGGTACCGGTGTTGGAAAGCGCGCCGGACGGCACATTGCCCTGCTGCGGCGCATAGGCCAGCGGATTGAGGCGAAGATCGAACTGAATCTTGTCAGGAAGCTTGAAGTCGGTCTGTCCGGGCAGGTCGGCAGGGGCGACATATTTGCCGTGAACGTCGACTCCCGGCTTGTATTCGACGTTCGGATCGGGGTGATGCGCGACCAACTGTCTACAATCTTGACGAGTGACATATAGAGACTGGTCGACCACGCCCGGAGGCGGCGTCTGCGCAGAAGCTGCCGCAGCGGCAAGCAAAAGCTGCGAAGCCCCTATTAATGAAAGCATTTTTCCCATTTGCCCGCTCCGCATTAATTCAACAGGCGTACATTTTTGATCGATAGATAGGCAGTCGCCTCGGATTTTAGCTGCATAATTGTGCAAATTTTTAGATGACTCTTTTGCGAAATCTCTGTAGCTTCTTCTCACGAAGGCACGGACCCCGGGAAGAGGGCGGCCTGAGTTTAGGGAGAATAACCTGTCGCAAACGCAACCGCCTCCTGGAAACAGGGGCGGTTTTGCTATTCCAGGGCCTTGATTTTCAAGACAATCGGGCAATCCGGGCTATGGGCGCCCGGCAGCTTGCCGATGCTCATCAGGAACTCCCCGACGATCTCACCACCGGTGAATTTGAAGGTCTTCTTGAAGATCTTTACCCAGGCCGCCTTGTCGGCCGCCTGCTGACGGTCCAGCCACTCGGCGAAAGAGCCGTAATCCCGCTGAATCACCAGGATTCGCCTGGCATTTTCGATGATCGCCTCGATCTTGCCGCGATGACGCACCACGCCGGAATTGCCTAATAATTCAGCAATTTTCGCCTCATCGTAATTTGCGACTAATTTTAAGGCAAATCCGTCGAACGCCTTGCGCATTTCCTCGCGCTTCTTCAGCACGATCAGCCAGGATAACCCGGCCTGGAAGATCTCCAGGCACAGCCGCTCGAACAGCTGATCGTCATCGCGCAGCGGGAAACCGTATTCATTCTCGTGATACGGGCCGTGATAGGGATGGCCGGGGGCGATGTCGCAGTAACCACTCATAGGCGGCGCAGCCTTTCTTGGATTTGTTTCACCACAAAGGACACCAAGGACACGAAGGAACACCAAGAAGATTCCTTCGTGCCTTCTTTGTGTCCCTTCGTGACCTTTGTGGTGAAATCTTAATCTTAAACCTGCTCCAGTTCGACCAGCGTGCCGAGGAAATCCTTGGGATGCAGAAACAGCACCGGCTTATCGTGCGCGCCGATCTTAGGTTCGCCGTCGCCCAGCACCCTCGCCCCCTCGGCCTTCAATTTGTCACGGGCGGCGTAGATGTCCTCGACCTCGTAGCAGACATGGTGAATGCCGCCCGACGCGTTGCGGTCGAGAAAGGTCTGGATCGGGGAATTCTCGCCCAAGGGATGCAGCAGCTCGATCTTGGTGTTGTCGAGCATGACGAACACCACCGTCACCCCATGGGCCGGCTGGTCGAGCGGGTCGGACACCTTGGCCCCCAGTGTATCGCGGTACAGCGCGGTGGCGGCGGCCAGGTCCGGCACCGCAATGGCGACGTGATTGAGCTTGCCGATCATACTTACACCCTCACCAAATGGACGTCGGTCAGCGGCTTCTTGCCATGGCTCTTCTTCAGATGGCGGCGCACGGCGAGGCGGACCGCCTCGCGCGTCACTTCGTCGTCGCGCCGCGCCGAAGCCGGCAGTTCGGCGATGGCTTCCTTGACCGCCTCGACCACCGCTTCATGCTCCTCGGCTTCATGCTCGGGGTCGAGCAGGCCGATGGCGGTGACCTGCGGCTCGCCCAGCATCTTGCCGGTGCGGTCGAACACGACGGTGACGACCGCGCTGCCATTGAAGACCATCTTATTGCGGTCCTTCAACAGAACGCTGTCGGCGGAAACCAGGCGTGTGCCGTCGATCGCCAGGCGGCCGGTCTGCACCACATTGACGATCTCGGGCTCGCCCGGCGCCAGCTTCAGCATGTCGCCATTGCCGATCACCACCTGCTTCGGCACCTGGCACAGGCGGGCCAACTCGGCATGTTCCTGCAGATGGCGCAGTTCGCCATGCACCGGCACCGCGATCTGCGGGCGCAGCAGGCCGTACAGCTTGGTCATGTCCTCGCGGCCGGGATGGCCGGAGACATGGACGAAATGGTCCTTCTCGGTCACCACCTCGACGCCCTGGCGCACCAGCATGTTCTGGATCTTGAAGATTTCCTTCTCGTTGCCGGGAATGACCCGCGACGAGAAGATCACCACATCACCCTCGCCCAGGGTGATGTGCGGATGATTGTCCGAGGCGATGCGCGCCAGCGCGGCGCGCGGCTCGCCCTGGCTGCCGGTGCAGATATAGACGACCTTGTCCTCGGGCAGATGCGCCGCGTCGTCCTCGTCGAGAAAGGGCGGGATGTCCCGCAAATAGCCGTTCTCGCGCGCCGCCTTGTCGATCTTCCACAGGCTGCGTCCGGCCAGGGCGACATGGCGGTCATGGGCGGCGGCGGCCACGGCGATGCTTTCGACGCGCGCCACATTGGTGGCGAAGCAGGCCACGGCGATGCGCTTCTTATAATGGCCGAACAGCTCGATCAGGCTTTCCCGCACGGCGGATTCCGAGCCGGTGACGCCCTTATTGAAGACGTTGGTGGAATCGCCCACCACCGCCAGCACGCCCTCATCGCCCAGCGCTTCCAGGCGGGCGGTGTCGGCGACGCTCCCGACCACCGGATCGGGATCGAACTTCCAGTCGCCGGTGTGGATCACCGTGCCGAGCGGTGTCTTGATGGCCAGGGAATTGGGCTCGGGGATGGAATGGGTCTGCGCCACCCACTCGACCGAGAACGGACCGATCGCCACCGTATCGCCCTGGGCGACCGGACGGATCTCGACCTCGCCGGTCAGGCCGGCTTCCTGCAGCTTGCCCTTGAGCAGCGACGCGGAAAAACCCGTCGCATAGACCGGGCAGCGCAGCTGCGGCCACAGATGGGCGATGGCGCCCAGGTGATCTTCGTGGCCGTGGGTCAGCACGATGCCGAGCAGATCCTTGCGCCGCTCGACGATGAAGGCCGGATCGGGCATGAACACCTCGATGCCCGGCGTCGTCTCATCGCCGAAGGTGATACCGAGATCGACCATCAGCCATTTTCCGTCATAGCCGTAGAGACCGAGATTCATCCCGATTTCGCCGACACCGCCCAGGGGCAGGAATACCAGTTCTGCTTCGCTCATGTCTTTTCCTAACGGCCGGCGCTTGGCCTACGGCTTACTGATTGCGCCGATGAATTTCTAAAAGTCCCCGCAAAGTGAGATCACCTTGCAGATGGTCGATGACATTGGTGGCCTCGGCGAACAAAGGCGCCAGGCCGCCGGTGGCGACGACGGTCATCGGTTCGCCGAATTCCTTGACGATGCGGCCGACCAATCCTTCGATCAGGCCGACATAGCCCCAATAGATGCCCGAGCGCATGGCCGGCACCGTCGCCTTGCCGATCACCGTGCGCGGGCGGCCGATGGCGACGCGCGGCAGCTTGGCCGCCGCGGCATGCAGCGCTTCGAGCGACAGATTGATGCCGGGCGAAATGGCGCCGCCGCAATAATTGCCCGCACCGTCCACCACATCGAAAGTCGTTGCGGTGCCGAAATCGATGACGATCAGCGGTCCCTTATAGAATTTGTGCGCCGCCACCGCGTTGACAAGGCGGTCGGCGCCGACTTCCTCGGGGCGGTCCATCAGGATGTTGAGGCCGAGATCGACCCCCTCCTCGCCCACCACCAGCGCCTCCTGGCCGAAATAGCGGCGGCACAGCTGCTTGAGGTTGAACATCACGGCCGGAACGACCGAGGCGATGATGCAGGCATCGACCTGATGGCGGTCGATGCCCTCCATCGACATCAGTTGGAGCAGCCAGACGGCGATCTCGTCCGCCGTGCGGTTGGTGGTGGTCGAAGACCGCCATTCGCCGCGGATGGTTTCGCCGTCGAACAGAGCGAAGACGATATTGGTGTTTCCGGAATCAATCGCCAGCAGCATGGTGCGTGCCCGTATCGTTGAAAAAGACGTCCCCCGCGAGGATGCGGCGGATGTGGTTATTTTCGTCGGCCATTTCCAGGGCGCCGTCGGGACCGAGCCCGGCGAAGCGTCCTTCCAGAACCGTTTCATCGGCGAGGCGGGCTGTGACCTTCTGGCCCAGCCCGACCGCGACCTCCAGCCAGGCGCGGCGGACCGGCGCGAAGCCTTGCGCGCGCCAGACCTCGTACCAATAGCCCAGCCGCTCGCAAAATCCTGTCAGCACATCCATCGCGTCGGCGCCACTGCCGGCCTTGTGCAGGCTGGTGGCGGGATAGAGCGCCGTGTCGGGATGGGCGACCACATTGACGCCGACACCGAGAACGATGAAATCACCCACCTGCTCGAGCAGCATGCCGGCGATCTTGGCGCCGGCGCACAGAACGTCATTCGGCCATTTGACACGAAAATCGACGGTCAGGGCCAGATCGGCCAGCGCGTCGCGCAAGGCAACCGCGGCGACGAAGGTCAGCTGAGGTGCCGCCGCCGGATCGGAACCGCGATCCAGCAGGATCGAGCAATGCAGATTGCCGGGCGGCGACATCCAGGCGCGGCCTCGGCGCCCCCTGCCCGCGCTCTGCTCGACCGCGGAGACGACCGTACCATGGCCGAAGCCCGCCGCTGCAAGGCGACGGGCTTCGTCATTGGTACTATCGATCTTGTCGCGCTGCTCCAGCCTGAAAGGCGGAGGAAGCATCGACCCTTATCCGCCGAACAGGCTGGCGGCTGCTGCCGAGGCGCTGGAGAACAGGCCGGCCGGCACCAGGTTGAACAGCAGCACGGCCAGGGTCGCCAGACCCATCACCAACCCGACCGGCGCGCTGATGCTGCGGTCGAGGCCTTCACCGGGCTCGTCGAAATACATCACCTTGATGATGCGCAGATAGTAGAACGCGCTCACCACCGAGGTCAGGACGCCGATGATCGACAGCGCGATCATGCCCTTGTCGATGGCGGCCGAGAACACCATCCACTTGCTCCAGAAACCGGCGAAGGGCGGGATGCCGGCCATCGACCACATGAAGATGGCCAGCGACAGGGCCATCATCGGATGGGTCTTGGACAGGCCGGCCAGATCGTCGATGTTCTCGAGCGAACGCTCCTTCTGGCGCATCGACAGGATGACGGCGAAGGCGCCGGCATTCATCGCCAGATAGATGGCGAGATAGATCAGCACCGCGCGCACGCCGTCCGGACCGCCGGCGGCGAGGCCGATCAGCGCGTAGCCGACATGGCCGATCGAGCTGTAGGCCATCAGGCGCTTGATGTTGGTCTGCACGATCGCGGCGAAGCCGCCGACCACCATAGAGGCGACCGAGATGAAGACGATCACCTGGCTCCACTGCTCGACCATGCTGCCGAACGGACCGGTCAGCACGCGCAGCAGAAGCGCGAAGGCGGCGATCTTGGGAGCAACGGCGAAGAAGGCGGTGACCGGGGTCGGGGCACCTTCATAGACGTCGGGCGCCCACATATGGAACGGAGCCGCCGAAATCTTGAAGGCGAGGCCGGCCAGGATGAACACCATGCCGACGGTGACGCCGACCGGGGCTTCGTTCGCCAGAGCCTTGGCCAGGGCGTCGAAACCGGTCGTGCCGCTGAAGCCGTACACCAGCGAAGCGCCATACAGCAGCATGCCGGAGGCCAGCGAACCGAGGACGAAATATTTCAGGCCGGCTTCGGTCGCGCGGCCGCTGTCACGCTGCGAGGCGGCCAGCACATAGAGCGCCAGCGACTGCAGTTCCAGGCCGAGATAGAGCGACATGAAGTTGTTGGCCGAGATCATCAGCATCATGCCAAGGGTCGCGAACAGCACCAGCACCGGATATTCCGGATGGTCCAGCCCTTCGGCGCGCAGCCAATGGCGCGACATGGCCAGGGTGACGGCCGATGCCAGCAGAACCAGCAGCTTGGTGAACACCGCGAAGCCGTCGACGACGAACATGCCGCCGAAGGTTTCGGTGCGTTCGGACGGACCGCTGACGACCAGCAGCGCGGTCAGCGCCAGGGCGATGATGCCTAGGGCGGTGATGCCGCCGCCGGCGTTCTCCTTCTTGAAGACGCCGATCAGCAGAAGAATGATCGCCGACGCGACGATCAGCAGTTCCGGCAGAGCGGGAGCGAGATTGGGCAGTTCCATGTCTTTTTCCTAGCCTGCGTTTACTGCGCCGCGGACGGAGCCTGCACGGCGGCCGTCTTCGTCAGCTGGTAATCATTGATCAATTTGGCCACCGAGGCATGCATCGGGGTGAGGAAGGACGAGGGATAGATACCCATCCACAGGACCACCAGCACCAGCGGCACGAACAGGAAGACTTCACGGGCATTGAGGTCGAGGATCGACTTCAGATCCTCGTGAACCAGCTTGCCGAAAATCACCCGGCGATAGAGGTACAGCGCATAGGCCGGCCCCAGGATCAGGCCGAAGGCGGCGAAGAAGGCCACCCAGCTATTGACCTGGAACGCGCCATTCAGCACCAGGAACTCGCCGACGAAACCGCCGGTGCCCGGAAGACCGACCGATGCCATGGTGAACAGCATGAACATGAAGGCATAGACGGGCATGCGCTGGGCCAGGCCGCCATACCGGGCGATCTCGCGGGTGTGCATGCGGTCATAGATCACGCCGACGCAAAGGAAGAGCGCGCCCGAGACGATGCCGTGCGACAACATCTGGAAGATCGCGCCTTCGACGCCCTGGGTCTGCAGGGTGAACACGCCGATGGTGACGAAACCCATATGGGCGACCGAGCTGTAGGCGATCAGCTTCTTCATGTCCTTCTGCACCAGGGCCACGAGCGAGGTGTAGATCACCGCGACGACGGACAGGGTGAAGATCAGCGGCATGAAGTCATGGGTCGCCAGCGGGAACATCGGCACCGAGAAGCGCAGGAAGCCGTAACCGCCCATCTTCAGCAGCACGCCGGCCAGGATCACCGAACCGGCGGTGGGCGCCTCGACGTGGGCGTCCGGCAGCCAGGTGTGGACCGGCCACATCGGCACCTTGACGGCGAACGAGGCGAAGAAGGCCAGCCACAGCCAAGGCTGCATAGCCGCCGGGAAGGCATGGCCGAGCAGGACCTGGATGTCGGTAGTGTGCGCGTCGAAATACATGGCCAGCACGGCCAGCAGCATCAGCACCGAGCCGAGCAGCGTATAGAGGAAGAACTTGAACGCCGCATAGACACGGCGCGCCCCGCCCCACACGCCGATGATGATGAACATCGGGATCAGCACGCCTTCGAAGAAGGTGTAGAACAGCACCAGATCGAGCGCGCAGAACATGCCGACCATCATGGTTTCGAGAACCAGGAAGGCGATCATGTATTCCTTGACGCGGGTCTGGATCGCGTCCCAGGCGGACAGGATGCAGATCGGGGTCAGGAAGGTGGACAGGATCACGAAGAACAACGAGATGCCGTCGACGCCCATCTTATAGACGATCGAATAGCCCGGCAGCCAGCGCGCCTGGTCGACCATCTGGAAGTCCGCGCTGTTGGTATCGAAGTTGTACCAGATCAGCAGGGAAATCAGGAAGGTGAACACCGAGGTCAGCATCGCGACATAGCGTGCGTTGCGCGCGACCTGCGCCGTCTCGCCCCGGATGAGGAGCACGAAAAACGCGCCCAGCATCGGGAGGAACGTCACGATGGAGAGGAGTGGCCAGTTATTCATGGTTATCAGCCCACCTTGACGATGTACCAGGTTACGAAGGCCGCCACGCCGATCAGCATGGCGAAGGCGTAGTGGTAAAGATAGCCGCTCTGCAGCGCGCCGACGCGCTTGGCGATGTCGCGGGTCGCCGCAGCCACGCCGTCGGGGCCGACGCCGTCGATCAGGGCGCCGTCACCGCCCTGCCAGAAGGCACGGCCGATGCGGAACGCCGGGCGCACGAACAGGAAGTCGTACAGCTCGTCGAAATACCACTTGTTGAGCACGAACTTGTGTACGCCCGGCAGCAGGCGGGCCAGCAGGCCCGGCAGGCTGGGAACGAACATGTACATCACATAGGCCAGACCGATGCCCAGCGCGCCGGCCACGGTGGGCAGCAGGCTGATCAGGGTCGGGACGTGATGCGCGGCATGGATCGCTTCGTGCTTGTCGAGGATCAGGATGGCCTTCGACCAGAAATGCTCCATCTCCTCGCCGACGAAATATTCGTGGCCCAGGACGCCGGCGAACACGGCGCCGGCAGCCAGCACCATCAGCGGCACGGTCATGATCAGCGGGCTCTCATGGACATGAGCCATCACATGCTCGTCGGCGCGCGGCTTGCCGTGGAACGCGACGATGATCAGACGCCAGGAATAGAAGGCGGTCAGGAAGGC
>JAJPHO010000185.1 GCA_021325215.1 Alphaproteobacteria bacterium | reverse complement strand
CTGCTCGACCTTCTCCAGGTGACCTGCATCCGGATAGTCGGGCACCTGCTGGATCGGCTTGCCGCGCCAGGAGTCAGGTGACCATTTCTCTGCCATAATAGTCCTCGAACCAACGAAAGTGGACCTTTGCATATACAGACTGGGGGGGAAGAATTCCAGTCTCGCGGGCACAATTCTGGTACGCTTATGTTAAATTGGAGCCGACATGAGCAATTTCCTGCCGAAATGGCTGGTCCTGACGCTCTGTGCGTTATGGGCCGCACTGATCATCGCCGCTGAATTGGTCGACGTCGATCCGACCAAGCTGGGCCTGCGCGCGCCCGCGGTCGAATCGGCGATGGAAGCCTGCACCAGCAACGACATGCATCAGCGCTATGAGTGCAAGGAACAGGTCATCCTGACCAATCAGCGCGAGATGTTCCTCAAGGCGATCGGCTTCTTCGCCGAGCTGCTGGGGCCGCCGGCGGTGCTGTGGTTCCTGGCGTCCCGCCTGCATCAGGCCGACGAGCGGCGGGGAACACGGCGCGATCATCGCCGGGCGCCGCCTTCAATTGCTCGCTGGCGCGTCAGGTAGGACGCTTTTCCCGCATCGTGACGAATTCCTCGGCTGCCGTCGGGTGAATGCCGACGGTGCGGTCGAAATCCTGCTTGGTCGCGCCCATGGCCACGGCGATGGCGATGCCCTGGATGATTTCCCCGGCTTCGGGGCCGACCATATGGGCACCGACCACCTTCTGGTCGTCCCGCTTGACCACCAGCTTCATCAGGGTCTTCTCGTCGCGCCCGGTCAGGGTGTCGCGCAGGGATTTGAAGCGCGTGACGTAGATGTCCAGCGCGCCATATTTCTCGGCGGCGGCCTGCTCGCTCAATCCGACCGTTCCCACCGTCGGCTGGCTGAACACCGCCGAGGGGACGTTTTCGTAGGACATGGCGCGCTTCCTGCCGTTGAACAGGGTGTCGACCAGGCAATGGGCCTCGCCGATGGCGACCGGGGTCAGGGCCATGCGGTCGGTGACGTCGCCGATGGCATGGATCGACGGCACGCTGGTCTGCGAATAGGCGTCGACGCGGATCGCGCCATTGGCGGTCAGTTCGACGCCGGCCTGTTCGAGGCCCAGGCCCCTGGTGTTGGGCGCGCGGCCGGTGGCGTAGAGCACCTGGTCGCAGGCGACGGCCGAACCGTCGTCCAGGGTCAGCTCCAGCCCGCCATCGGCCCGCTTGGCGATCGAGGTGACCTGTCGGCCGGCCAGCAGCGTCACGCCGCGCTTGCCCATCTCATCCTGCAGATGCGAGCGGACGTCCTCGTCGAAGCCGCGCAGCACCTTGCCGGCGCGGAAGATCTGCGTCACCGACGCGCCCATCGAGGCGAAGATGCCGGCGAATTCGACCGCGATATAGCCGCTGCCGATGATGGCGATGCGCTTCGGCAGGCTCGGCAGCTCCAGCGCCTCGTTCGAGGTGATGGCGTGCTCGATGCCGGGGATCTGCGGCAGGCTGGGCCAGCCGCCGGTGGCGACCAGGATAGTGTCGGCGGTGATGGTTTTGCCGCCCGCCGATACCGATTTGGGGCCGGTGACGGTGGCGCGGCCATTGACCAGCGTGACCTTGTTGCGGTCGAGGATGCCGAGATAGATCTGGTGGAGCCGGTCCAGCTCCTTGTTCTTGGCGGCGATCAGGCGCGGCCAGTCCAGCGAGGGCTCGCCGCCGAGATCCCAGCCATAGGCGCGGGCATCCTCGAAATCGTTGGCGAAATGGCTGCCGATCACCAACAGCTTCTTCGGCACGCAGCCGCGCAGCACGCAGGTGCCGCCGACGCGCAATTCCTCGGCGATCGCCACCTTGGCGCCGGTGGCGGCGGCCAGACGGCTGGCGCGGACGCCGCCGGAGCCGGCGCCGATGACGAAGAAATCGAAATGCTCGGACATGAACCCTCGTAGGCGGAAGGGGAAAAGACGGTTAGCGACAATATAGGCGCTAACCGCTTTTTTCCCACCCCCGGCAAACTCAGGTCAGAACTCCGCGGTCGCGCCCCACAGGAAGGTGCGGCCCGAGGAGGTGTTCACTTCGATGCGGTGCGCCGACAAGTCGGTGAACTGCACGATGGGCTGGTTGGTGATGTTCAGGCCCTCGAAGGTGACCTTGATCTTCGGGGTGATGTTGTAGTGGGCGGCGAAATCGACATTGTGGGTGGCGTCGTAGCCTTCGCCGACATTGCCGTTCGATCCGGCGCTGTCGAGATATTTGCCGCGATAGGCTTCGGAGATGCGGATGCCCCAATCGTCGGTCTCGTAATAGAGGGTGGCGTTGGCGGTCCATTTCGACAGATTGACCAGCGGCAGGGTGTAGGAGACGCCGTTGATGAGCGCCGCCGAGGTCCCGTCGGCATAGGTGGCGTTGACGACCATGCCGAAATGATCGAACGGCGCCGGCAGGAAGTCGAAGTCGTGCTGGGCGGCGGCTTCGACGCCGCGGATCGAGGCGCCGCTGACATTGATCGGCTGGCTGACGTTATAGGGCACCGAACCGCTCTGGCCCGGCAGCAGGAAGGACAACGGATAGCCGGTCTGGGAATAGGGCATCACCGTCGTCATCGAGCTGATGAACGAGTTCATCTTCTTGTAGAAGCCGCCGATCGTCGCATAGCCGACCTTGCCGTCGTAATATTCCACCGAGGCGTCGAGCGAATCGGCGGTGAAGGGCTTGAGGTCGGGGTTGCCGATGGTCAGGCTGCCGCCGAAGGGCGCGGTGGTGATGGTGCCGGCGGCGGCCAGGTCGGACAAGGCCGGGCGGCTGATGTCGCGGTTGGCGCCGGCGCGCACGATCAGGTCGGGCTGCAGATAGACCGCCAGATTGATGGCCGGCAGATAGCCCGAATAATCATGGGTCACCGAGACCGGCTTGAGCCCGCTGCCGGTATTGAGCGAGCCGGCCGAGGTCAGCTCGGTGGTGTAGTAGCGGAAGCCAGCATTGGCCTTGACGCGGTAATCCCACACGGTGGTGTCGAGATCATATTGCAGATAGGCCGCCTCGGTCTCTTCGGTGACCGAGTAATCGGAACCGGGCGAGAGGAATTTGGTGGTCTCGATGTTGCGGGTCTGGCCGATCAGATTGTAGGTGCCGTTGACGTCGCCGACGATGTAGGGGGCGATGGTGTCGTAATTGAAGGTGCTCTTCAGCGAGGCCGGGATCGGCGTGTCGGTCGGGGTATTGTAGAAGACCTTGTTGTTGAACTGGGCGCCGGAGTCGCGGAACTTCTTGTATTCGCCGCCGATTTCGACGGTCGAGAAGTCGCCGACACTGTACTCGCCGTCCAGCTTGGCGTTGGTGTAGGAATTGACGATCTGATTGGCCTGGGTGTCCATGCGCATCAGATTCCACTGGTTCGGATCGGCGATGTTGAAGCCGTAGGAATTGGTCGGCATCGTCGTGCGGTCGTCGAACGAGATGGTCTGGCCCTTGCTCTCCAGGAACACCTTGTCGAAATAGGGCAGCTCGTAGTCGGACCGCGAATGGCCGACCAGGCCCTTTATCAGCAGATTGTCGGTGACCTGGTCCTGGCCGTGCAGCACGGTCTGGAAGAAGTCGGTGCTGTCCTGTTCGGTGTTGAATTCGCTGCGCATGTCGACGCCGCTATATTTGGCGGCGACCAGCGTGTTGCCCTGGATCACGTCGGATTGCAGGATCTGCGTGCCCGAGACGTTGCCGGTCAAGGCGTTGGTGCCGCCGGCGGCCAGGGCGTAATCCTTGCGGTCGTTGGTCAGGCGGCTATAGAGGCCGTCGAGGCCGATCTTGACGGTGTCGACCGGCTCATATTCCAGCGAGGCGGTGGTGCCGAGACGGGTGCGGTGGTCGAACCAGGTCGAATAGGTGTCGGCCTGGGGGGCGTAGATGGTGCCCGATTCCATCAGCTTGGCATCGGCGGCCGACACGCCCGGTCCGATATTGCCCGGGCTGACTTTGATCTGGCTCCAGCCCCAGTTGCGATAGCCGAATTCATTGGAATCGTTTTCGCTGTAGGCCACGGAAACCAGGGCGCCGAAGGTGTCGGTGCGGTCCGAGATCAGGCCGACGATGCGCGGGGTGGCGCCGTCGACATTGGTGTTGGCCTGGCCCTTGGCCGAGACCACCGCCTTGAAGCCCTCGAAATCGAACGGCTTGGCGGTTTCCAGCTGCACGGTGCCGCCGATGCCGCCTTCATCCTGGTCGGCGGCATAGGATTTCTGCACGGTGACGCGGTCGAACAATTCCGAGGCGAACAGGCTGTAATCGAAGCTGCGGGTGCGGCTGACGCCGCCGCGGTTATCCATGCCCGAGGCGGTGTTGCCCAGCACTTCCATGCCGTTCAGCTGGGTGCGGGTGAAGTCCGGGCCCAAGCCCCGCAGCGTGATCTGGCGTCCTTCGCCGGAATCGCGGTTGATGGTGATGCCGGGGATGCGCTGCAGGCTTTCGGCGAGATTGAGATCGGGAAACGCGGCGATGTCCTCCGCCACGATCACGTCCTCCGTCCCGACCGCGTCGCGCTTCAGCGCATGGGCGGCGGCCAGGCTTTCGCGATAACCGCTGACCACCACCTCGTCGAGGGGGCGCTCTTCGGTGGCGGCGGCTTCGGGCTTCATGCGCACCGGGGCGGGAGCGGTGACGGCCGGCTTCGGCTTGTCGGCGAGCTGCAGGATCACCACCGAGCCGTCATCGGACGACACGGTCAGTCCGGTGCCTTCGAGCAGCTTGGCCAAAGCCTGCTTGCGGTCGAGATCGCCATGGATGGCCTGGGTGTTGATGCCATTCAGCTGCCCGGCCGGGGCGACGATCTGGATGCCGGCCTGCTTGGCGAACATCGGGATCGAGCTGACCGCCGGCTGGGCCGGCAGGTCGAAGCTGCGGGTCTGCGCTAGCACGGGCGCGGACAGTCCGATCACGATGGCGGCGGTGCCGCACAGCAGCGCCGAACGCAAGGCTTTGAACGATTTCATGAAGTCCCCCGGTTGGAAAGTCTATGTCCTATAGAGTATTTCCGGGAGATGCCTCCGCCATCCGTAAGAAAACTTTCATCGTAATGATGAATATTACTTATATATGACGATGGCGTCGTTCTCGATTTTGGTTTTCAACTTCAGACTGACGGCGATGGCTCGGGCGAAGCCGGAGGGGTCGGTTGCCGAAAACAGGCCCGAGACGCGCTCATGGGCGACGCCGTTCTGCAGGACCACCTTCTGGTGCGAATAGCGCGAAAACTCCTCGATCGCTTCGCCCAGGGTCTGGCCCTCGAACGACAGCAGCCCCTCGCGCCACATCAGTTCGCGCTCGACCCTGTCGGGCGCGACGTCCCTGATCGAGACCTGGACCTGGCCCCGCCAATGGCCGTCGCGCGCCACGCGGATATCGGCCTGCTGGTTGGCGTCGAGATAGGCGCCATTGTCGGCGATCGGCGACAGGCGCAGCGATTCGGCGATGACCGAGGGCGGCGGCTCGACGGCGACGCGGCCGGAGGTGACGCGCACCTGCATGCGGTCCTCGTCGCCCAGCCGGACGCTGTAGGCGGTGCCGACCGCGCGGGCCTGGGCGGCCGGGCCGGATACGATGAAGGGGCGGTCGGGATTCTTCGCAACCTCGAAATAGGCTTCGCCGCGGGTCAGTTTCACCAGGCGGGAATGCGGGCGGTATTCGACGCTGACGGCGCTGTTGGTGTTCAGCGTGATGCGCGAGCCGTCTTCGAGCGGGATGACCCGGATCTCGCCCATCTCGGAGGCGTAATCATGCACTGCGCCATATTCGGTGCGGCTGACGACGAAGAAGGCGCCGGCCAGGCTGGCCGCGGCGGCGGTCAGGAAGCTGCGGCGGCCGAGCATCGGCACCAGGCGCGGGCGGGCGGGGGCGATGGCTTCGGCGATTTCCGGGCTGGCCATCAGCGCCTGAGCACGGGCCAACGCGCCGAAGCGGCGGGTATCCCCGCCCAGCCAATGCTGCAGCGTATTCTCCTCGTCCGGCGTCAAGACACCGGAATCCAGGCGCGCCGCCCATTCGGCGGCGTCCCGGTCAATGGATTTTGCGGTTTGTCTGTGCGTCGTCGTCACGCTCGATCGGCCCCGTTCTTTCTTTAGATGTCTGGACGGCCTTGTTTCCCCCACGTCCGAACTGAGCCAGCAGCGATTTTATGCCGCGGGAAATATGTTTCTCCACCGTGTGCTCGGACAAATTCATGCGTTTGGCGATCTCCGCCTGCGACAGGCCCTCGACCCGGCGCAGCACGAAGGCGGTGCGGGTCTGGCGCGGCAGGGCTTCGATGGCGCGCTGAACGCGCTGCAATTCGTCGCGCGCCAGCACCGCCTGTTCGGGCGACGGATCGTCGATTTCGGCCTCCAGCTCTCCGACATCGGCCATGGCGGCGATCGGCACCACGCGTGACTGGCGCAGCTGCTGCAGGATCACCGAATAGGCGACCTGAAAGGCATAGGTCTTGGGATTGGCGATGCCTTCGATGGTCGCCTTGGCGGCCAGGATCGCATAGGTCTCCTGGACGATGTCGTCGATGTCGAAGCCGAGCGACGATTTCCCCCTCAGCCAGGCGCGCAGAGCGGCTTCATGGGGAACGACGTGGGCGGCCAGCCAGCGCGCCCGCTCGTTGGATATCGGCTTCATCTGTTTCGGCATCGCCCCCATTGTAAGAGGTTAGATGCCGGTGCACAGGGCGCTCCGCCATGTGTCACAAAAACTTAAGGAAGAGCGCCCGGCAGGGGCGGGTCAGTGCACGCCGGTCCGGGTCCGCGAGACATGATTTTCCAGTTGGCGCCGGATCTGGTCGAAGGCGGTCTGGACGGTTGTCTTGATGTCCTGATAGGCCTCCGCTTCGGACGGTTCGCGGCTCACCACCAGCTCGGCGCCGGGGATGGTGACGTCGATGCGGACGTGGAACAGTTCGCCCATCGGATGGCGGTGGTTGCGGCGCTCGACCATGACGCGGCAGGCGGTGAGGCGCGGATAGACCTTCTCGAGGTCGGCGACCTTTTCATGAATCTGCCCGACCAGGTTCAGCGGCTGGTCCATGTTGCGGAAACTGACCTGAGTGGGAATCTGGGGCATGAGCAAAATCCTTTGCGGCAGGGAGAAGAAGCTGCCGCAAAGGGTGGAGGGGCCGGCCCCCCACCGCCTTGATCTGGATCAGAAACCCGACCGCGGCCGCTATTCCTCCACCCACTCCCGCCACAGCAGATACAGGGCCGAAATCACCGCCGGGCCGAGGAACAGCCCGATCAGGCCCCAGCTCTCGACGCCGCCGAGGATGCCGAGCAGGACCCAGATGAAGGGCAGCTTGGTGGTGCCGCCGATCAGGGCCGGGCGGATGAAATGGTCGGCGACGAAGGTCACCACCACGCCCGACGCGAACACCGTGACGGCCCAGGCGATCTCGCCCTGCGCCGCCAACATCATGGCGGCGGCCGAGAAGACCACCGGGGCGGCGAGGGGGATCATCGCCGCGATGGCGGTCACCATGCCGAACAGCACCGGCTCGGGCACGCCGGCGAAGATGTAGACGATGCCCAGGATCACGCCGACGCCCAAGCCCACCAGCACCAGCCCGTCCACCGTGCCATGTACCGATTCGACCATTCTGACGGCGACCCGTTCGCCGCCCTGCCCGAACAGGCGCTGCACCGCGCGGCGGGCCTGCCTGACGACCGACTGCCCGTTGCGAAACAGGAAGAACAGGGTCAGCAGGGTGAAGGCGAACAGGGTGAGGCGCCGGGCCAGCTGGACCGCGATCATCCGGCTGACATCCATCATGTGGCCGCGGGTCAGGCGTTCGACCAGTTCCCGCGCATTGGCGGGATCGGACAGGTTGCGCCGCCACCAGTCGGCGGTCTGGTTTTGCAGGAACGGCATATTCTCGATGGCGTCGGGCAACGGGATGCCGTTCTGCCCGACGTCGCGCAGCCATTCCGCCGCGGCATGGGTTTCGTGCGCCAATTGGACGCCGACCATGGTCAGCGGCACGATGAAGATTAGCGCGATGCCCAGGGTGAAGATCGTCGGCAGCAGTACATTGTAGCGGCCGGTGCCGAAGCGCATGACGGCGCGGCGGTAAAGCGGTCCGAGGGCGATGGCGAAGATGCCGGCCCAGACCAGCGCGCTGAGAAAATGCCACAGCGTATAGGCGCCGAGCCCCAGCAGAACCAGAGCGAGGACGGCGATCGCCGCCTGCCGGATGCGGGGATTCCCGTCTTCGTCCGGTTGGCGCGGCGTGACCTCTTTCATGTGTATGTCCATTCCGTGCGTTGCTCGTTCCCGCCATCCAAACAGATGACGAAGCCGATGGAAAGGGAGGGGCAGGGGGAAAAAGATAGATCGTGCACAATCATGCGCATTGACGTGCATGATTATGCACGTTATTTCCTTATTCATGATCGTCGATCCCCCCATTGCCCGTCGTGAAATCATCGCGGCGCGCCTCGCCGAAGGCCAATCGGTCGTCGCCGCCCTGCTGGCGACCGAATTCGCGGTTTCCGAGGACGCCATCCGCCGCGATCTGCGCGCGCTGGCCGCCGAAGGCCGTTGCCGCCGTGTCTATGGCGGCGCGCTGCCCATCCTGCCGTCGACCGCGACGATGGCTGCCCGTCTGGGCGAGGGAACCGGCAGAAAGCGGCTTCTCGCCCAGGCCGCGGCAGCGTCGGTCGGGGCCGGGGAATTTCTTTTTCTCGACAGCAGCAGCACCAATCTGGCCCTGGTGGAGTTTCTTCCCGAGGATGGCGACCTGACGGTTGCGACCAACTCGGTCGCGATCGCCGCCGCCGTGCTGCTGCGCCAGGATATCCGGCTGATCGTGATCGGCGGCGAGGCCGATCCGGTGGTCGGCGGCTGTGTCGACGCCGCCGCGATCCAGGCGGTGGGCCTGATGCGCTTCGACCGCACCTTCCTGGGCGCCTGTTCCGTTTCGGTCGAGGAAGGGGTGGGCGCCTTCGATTATGCCGATGCGGCCTTCAAGCGGGCGGCTGTCGCCTCGGCGCGCCGGACGCTGGTGCTGGCGACCAGCGACAAGTTCAACGCCCGTGCGCTGCATCGCGTCGCGCGGCTCGACCAGATCGAGACGCTGGTGGTCGAGGCCGACCTCGCCCCCGCCCGGTGCGCCGCCCTCGAAGCGGGCGGATGCCGCGTGCAGATCGCCGCCGCCGACTGATCGAATTCCAGGAGCCGACAATGATTTCCCCTGACAATCCCTCTGCGCGGCGGGGAACCCGCCTGGCATTTCTGGTCGCCGGTTTCGGCGTTTCGTGCTGGGCGCCACTGGTGCCGTTCGCCAAGCAGCGCCTGGGCGTCGACGATGCGTCGCTCGGTTTGCTGCTGCTCTGTCTCGGGGCGGGATCGCTGGCGGCGATGACGGCGACCGCGCCGCTGATCGCCCTGCGCGGCGTTCGTCCGGTCATTATGGCCAGCGGCCTCCTGCTGGCCCTCGCTCTGCCGGTGCTGACCATCGCGGCGACGCCGGTCGCGCTGGGCGCGGCGCTGCTGGTGTTCGGCGCCGCGCTCGGCACGCTCGACGTGGCGATGAACGTCCATGCGGTCGAGGTCGAGCGCGAGGCCGGCATACCGCTGATGTCCGGCTTCCACGCCCTCTACAGCATCGGCGGTTTCGCCGGCTCGGCGGTGATGACCCTGCTTTTGTCGCTGGCGGTTCCGGTTCTTGCCGGCACCGGCCTCTGTGCCGGGCTGATGCTGGCGGCGATGATGGCTGCCCGTCCGCGCCTGCTCGCCGCCGCAGGCGGGCAGGAGGGGCCGATGTTCGTGCGGCCGCGCGGACTGGTCCTGCTGCTGGCCGGGCTGGCCATGGCGACCTTCCTCACCGAAGGGGCGATGCTCGATTGGGGCGCGCTGCTGATCACCGGAAAGGGCCTGGCCGGACACGGTCAGGCCGGCATCGGCTACATTCTGTTCTCGATCGCCATGACCATCGGCCGTCTGTCCGGGGACCGGCTGACCGCCCGCCTGGGCGATTTCCGCATGCTGGTCGCCGGCGGGACCATCGCCGTGTTGGGATTTGCCGTGCTGCTGACGGCGCCGGTCGCCGCGGCCGCCCTGGGTGGGTTCCTGCTGATCGGGCTGGGCGCGTCCAATGTGGTGCCGGCGCTGTTCCGCCGGGCCGGCGCGCAGACCAGCATGCCGCCGGCATTGGCCATCGCCGCCATGTCGACGCTGGGCTATGCCGGCATCCTGGCGGGACCGGCCGCGATCGGCTTCGTCGCCAAGGCGGCGAGCCTGCCTTTCGCCTTTTGCCTGCTGGCCGGGCTGATGGCGCTGGTCCCCCTTACCGCCCGCCGGGTGGCCGCGCGGTAAGGCCCAGGGATTCCCGTCGAGAACGGGATGCATTTGATCGAGGTCAAGGCCGCCTTCGGACCCATGCGTAAAGTGCTTCCATGCCCTGACGAAAATGCCGTGTCGGTGGCCAGCGTGCCGCTGCTGACCGAAGCCACCGAGAAGCCCGCGCGGGACAGCGATCTGGCCCTGTAAGCGTCAATAAGAGGAGGCCGACATGGAATTGATGGATGCCCTGCGCCAACGGCGGGCAGTGCGGGATTTTCTCCCCAAGGCGGTGGACGAGGAGAGTCTCCGCGCCCTGATCGACGCCGCGATCCTGGCGCCGAACAGCATGAACCGCCAAGCCTGGTCGTTCACCGCGGTGAGCAGCCGTGCGCAGATCGATCAATGGGCCGTCCGGGCGAAAGCCCGCGCGCTCTCCGCCTTCGGCGACGATCCCGACCATCCCCAGCTCCGCGAGCATCTCCAATCGGAAGAATTCCACCTTTTCCACCATGCCCCGGCGCTGATCGTCATCGCCGCCACGGAGGCGGACGAAATGGCGCGGATGGATTGCTGCCTCGCCGCGGAAAATCTGATGCTGGCCGCTTTTGAACGTGGCCTGGGAACCTGCTGGATCGGCTTGGCCCTGCCCTGGCTGACCGACCCCGAAGGCAAGGCGGCCCTCTTCATGTCCGAACGCTGCATCCCCGTCGCGCCGATCATCATCGGTTATCCGCGCGTCATCCCGCCGGCATCGCCGCGCCATGAGCCGCATATCACCTGGATGCCGGGCCCGGAGCGACAGAGCTGAGCCAGCCGCCGGCGCGCACGCCCGATCAGGGCAGCAATACCGCCGCTCCCCGCACCCGTCCTTCGCGCAGGGCGGCCAGGGCTTCGTTCGCTTCGGCCAGGCCGTAGATTTGAACGCTGCTGGTGACCCCCGCCTTGGGCGCTATGTCGAGGAAGGCTTCGCCGTCGCGGCGCGTCAGATTGGCGACCGACCGCACCGTCCGTTCACCCCATAGCAGCTCGTAGGGGAAGGTGGGAATGTCGCTCATATGGATGCCGGCGCAGATCACCGATCCGCCTTTGGCGGTGGCCTTCAGCGCTGCGGGCACCAGGCTTCCCTCGGGGGCGAAGATCAGGGCGGCGTCGAGCGGCTCCGGGCCGGGCTGGTCGGAGGGGCCTGCCCAGGCCGCCCCGAGGCTTTCGGCGAAGGCCGCCGCCTCGGTGTCGCCTGGACGGACGAAGGCATAGACTTCCCGTCCCTGATGCCGCGCCACCTGCGCGACGATATGGGCCGCCGCGCCGAAGCCGTAAATTCCCAGGCGCCGCGCCTCGCCCGCCATGTGCAGGGCGCGGTAGCCGATCAGCCCGGCGCAGAGCAGCGGCGCGGCCTCGCTGTCCGAATAGGTTTCGGGGAGGGCGAAGGCGAAACGCTCGTCGGCCACCGTCAGTTCGGCATAGCCTCCGTCGCGGGTGTAGCCGGTGAATTTGGCCTGATCGCACAGATTTTCCCGCCCGCTCCGGCAATAGGCGCAGACGCCGCATGTCCACCCCAGCCAGGGAATGCCGACCCGATGCCCCAGGGAGAAACGCCGCGCCAGCCGTCCATGCCCGACCACTGTCCCGACGATCTCGTGTCCCGGAATCAGGGGCAATTTGGGGTTGGGCAATTCGCCGTCCACCACATGAAGGTCGGTACGGCAGACGGCGCAGGCGCTGACCCGGACGAGGATCTCGGTGTCCCCGGGAACCGGGTCGGGAAGGTCGACCGGACACAAAGGCGTGCCGGTGGCCTGGAGCTGCATCGCTTTCATCCGATGGAGCGCCGTACCGCCGGGGCGAGCATGCGGGTATCGCTCTGACCGAGCTGACTGTCGTGGGGGCTGAAGCGCATGGCACATTCTTTCGGAAAAGTGTCCGGCGCGACGCCCCTCCGGTGAGCAGGCGCCGCGCCGACGGTTAAGCATCGGGACGTTATTGATCCTTCCCGACCTTGTCGTTTTCGTCCTTGGCGGCCTTGACGTCGATCTTCGTCGTCGGCGCCGCGGCGTGGTTCTTGGGCAGGTCCAGGTGAAGGACGCCCTTGGAGACGCTGGCGGAGATTCTGTCTCGGTCGACATTTTCGGGGAGACGGAAGCTGCGCTCGAAAGCGCCATAGCTGCGCTCGGAAACGGAGCGGCTCTCGTCCTTCTCTTCCTTTTCCTGGCTCTTCTCGCCCTTGATGACGAGACGGTCGCCGGACAGGGTCACCGTCACGTTCTTCTCGTCGAGACCCGGCAGTTCCGCCGAGATGGAATAGGCCTTGTCGTTCTCGACGATGTCGATCGCGGGCAGCAAAGCGCCAGTGCCGAAGTGGGACCATAACGGCTCGACGTCGATCAGCCGGCGCACGGCCGGGAAGCCGAAGCCGCCGTCGAAGCGGTGGAACAGCGAGTCGATTTCGCTGCGGAATGAATTCCACAGGCTCGGCAAGCCCGGGGCCGGGGCCGGCGGTTTACGGTTTTCGAGGGAGGGGGTAGTCATCTGTGGTCTCCTGGGGGGTGAAGATTTTCAAGACGACCGCCCTTTCGGGCAGTGCTCCATCCTGGAACGTCGCGGATGTGAATGGTTTGATCTCGGTCAAGCTTCCCGGCTCTTGCTTGATCCCGCGTCTTTCCCCCGCGGCGGTTGATCCGTCTCAAGGCGCGGCTTTCGGCAAGGGCGGACGATCCCAGCCTTGCCGGGCCTCCCGGCATCGATGGGAGACCGACCATGAGCTACGCGACTTTGATGGTGGTGCTGCAACTCGGCCGTTCCAACGCGGCCCCGCTGGGGATCGCCAGCGACCTGGCCAGGCGCATGGATATTCCTGTGACCGGCATCGCCCGGGCCCAGCCCGTCACGATATTGATGGGCGACAATTTTTTTGCCGCCGAATTGATTCAGGCGGACGCCGACGCCATCGAGGCGGAGGCGAAAAAGGTCGAAACGGACCTCCGCATCGCCCTGAGCGACCAGCCGACCCGGCTGCACTGGGACATGGACGTCACCCATGCGCCGCTGTCGGAGCCGATCGTGAGAGCGGCCATGACAGCCGACATCATCGTGGCCGGACTCTTTTCGAAGGACCGCGATTTTGCGAGTTCGGCATGGCGCGTCGACATCGAGGACATCATCGAGGCGGCCGGCCGTCCCGTATTGGCGGTCCCGCCCGGAATCGAGCATTTCGGGTTCCGCCACGCGCTGGTGGCCTGGAAGGATAGCCAGGAGGCCCGGCGCGCCGTGACCGATGCTCTTCCCCTGCTCCGTCTGATGGAGAAGGTGGTCATCGTCGAAGCGGTCGAGCCCGCGGACGCGCCCGTCGCCCGGAAGGATCTCGACAAGATGGTGGTCTGGCTTGGCCGGCATGGCGTCACCGCCGTCCCGCGCGTGGATATCGCCGGCGGCGATGACGGGATGCGTCTGCTCGCCCTGGCCGATGAGGAGCGGGCCGAATTGATCGTGGCCGGCGCCTATGGGCACAACCGCTATCATGAGTGGGTGCTGGGGGGCGTAACCCGCACGCTGTTGCGGGAAAGCCGTCGCTGCCTGTTGATGTCGCGATGAAGAAAAAGGCGGGGCGGGTTTTCCCCGCCTCGTCCGAGTCCATCATGTCCGCGGAGGCGCCAGATCGGCGGCGGCCAGATATCTCTTCAAAGCCGCTTCATTTTCATCGAGCCGGTCCGCCACCTCGACGAGGCTTTCCAGGGTGTAGGTGAATTGCTCGACATCGTCCTCTACATAGGTCTTTCCCTCTCCGGCTATGTCATGCACCGGCTTGAGCGCCCATCGCGGGCCGGTATTCAGCCAGGATGGCTTGATGGCGGTCAGAGGATCGGTTTGGACCCAGCTCGAATGAGCGATGTCGTCGCGGAGCTGGAGCATCGTGTGCAGGGGCGCGAAAAACGCCAGCACCTCGTCGATGCGTCCGACGGGAACCCCTCGGTGCCGGAGCAGGTTGAGCATCACCGCGCGCTTCCATCCGAAGGGCAGATGATTGGTCATGAGCTTAACCGAGGTCGCATCGGCGCCGCTGACCGCCGCCATGATTTCCTCCATCAGCGCTTCATGGCGGGCATAGGCCTGGGTGATCCTGCCGAACAGGAGGAAATGATCGTCGGTCAGGCGATTTTCCAAATCGACATGCATGGCGGCTGTTCCCCCGAAAGTTTCAGTCCCGGCGCCAGGAGACCCGGACGAAGTATTCCCCTTCGCCATAATGCTCCTCCAGGGCCCCGTGATAGGCGCGCACCACCGCCGAGCCGATGCGCCGTGGCAAATGAATGTCGGTCGTCGTAATCTCGAGCTGGCTGAGGGCCGTCGGCGCGATCGACATGATCCGGTTGAGAGGGTGTTCCTTGCCCTCCGCTTTCGCCTGCGACTGGGCGAGCAGGATGAGGTCGTCCATATGTTCGGCGACGAACAGGCCTGAAAATTGGACGATGCCCGCGGGACAATCATCATTGATACGATGGCAGGCCGGGCACAGCAGTTGGGCCGCTTGCGCAGGCGGCGCGCTCTGCCATGTCCAGCGCCCCTGTCGATAGACCGCGCCGCACTGGCGGCAGATGGCAGGTTCCTTCGGCTTCTCCGGCCACTGATAAGGATCGTTCGCCGGGGCCTGCTGCGCCCGTCCGGAGAGACGGCGGCCCCGCCTGGACGGTATTGTCGAAGACGTCATCCGGCCCTCCGAAAACGAAAGTGACAGCCTCATGAGAGTCCGCTTGGGGTGGTTACGCTTTGACGCGAATCAACTCGTCTGCATTTTGCCTTCAAAGCGGCTTCGGTCCGTTGCCCGATCGGAGAAAAGGGGGCCAGCGCGGCGTTCAGAGGAAGGGGGGGCGGCGCCGCGCTGGTGCCACCACTGGGGCGGCAATCCCTTTCTAGCACGGTGGCGGCAGAACGATTTGATATGGATCAAATATTGCGATTGTAACTTTTTTAGGCGAGACGGGAGTTGTGTCTTCCGGCCGAATATCCGGAAAACAGTGAGAAATGGCGGAATATAACCATTTTTGAATGTTGTGCGACGCACGGATATTCTGGCTATATGCCGCTGTTTATGTTAACAATGTCATTTATCATCCGGCTTTGGAGCGCTAGGAGGCGCGGTCGGCATGGTTTTTCATTCTAAAGAGATCGGACGCAGCATCGCGCGATGCCTGGCAATCTCCTTTTTTGAGGAAAAGGGCGTTTGGCCAAGCCGCGCCATCCGGTTCTTCGAATGAACCGGCTCGCGATGGATATCTGGATCTGCGAGACCAACATCGAGCGCTTCAAGATCATCGAGAAGGAAGGGCCTGACCAAACCAGGCGCGCGCTTTCCACCGAACTACGGGGCCAAGAAGAGAACAAGCTGCGAGACCTGATGTCGGAGCAGCAACGCCGCAACAGGCTTCTCAGGCTGATTGACGAGCGGGCCGCGCGAGGCGTCATCGAAAATCTTCTCGACGATGCGATTTCGATCGTGGAAGCCGGTGCGGGAGACATCCAGGTCTTCGATCCGGCCCATAATCATTTGCGGCTGATCGCGAGCCGCGGCTTTTCCAAACCGTTCCTGAAATTTTTTGCGGTCGTGCAGTGCGGCCAAAACTCCGCCTGCAGCCAGGCCATGGACAATGACGCCACTATCCTGGTCGAAGACGTTGAGGAGAGCTCGCTCTATGCGGGCACGGCCAGCGGACGCGTAATGCGCGAGGCCGGCAGCGCCGCGGTCTTGTCCGTACCGCTGAGAGAGCAGAACCGACATTTGCTCGGCGTGCTGTCCATGCACTGGTCCGCGGTCGGGAGGCCGCGCCCGGACCAGCGAATTAAGCTGGATTCCCGGATTGCCCAGGCTCTCGACGATCTGACATCGATATAGCCGGATTGAAAGGCTTCCGGAAGAAGAGCAGCGGATGCTGTTCGCTGTTCTCAACGCACTCAGACTGAGCGGCTACTCGACCGTGACGCTTTTCGCCAGATTGCGCGGCTGATCGACGTCGGTGCCCTTGGCGACGGCGACGTGATAGGCCAGCAGCTGGACCGGAATGGCGTAAAGGATCGGCGCGACGAACGGATCGACCTTGGGCATCGCCATGGTCACCGCCTTGATCGGCAGCCGGTCGACGCCTTCCCTGTCCGAGAAGAAGATCACCTTGCCGCCGCGGGCGGCCACTTCCTGCACGTTCGAGGCGGTCTTGTCGTACAGCGAGTCCGACGGCGCGATCACGATCACCGGCACCTTCTCGTCGATCAGGGCGATCGGGCCGTGCTTCATCTCGCCGGCGGCATAGCCCTCGGCGTGGATATAGCTGATCTCCTTCAGCTTCAAAGCGCCTTCGAGGGCGATCGGGAAGCTGGTGCCGCGGCCCAGATAGAGCACGTCGCGGGCCGGCGCCAGATCCTCGGCGATGGCCTGGAACTGGGCGTCGTGGGTCAGGATCTCGGCGGCGCGGGCCGGCACTTCGGACAGGGCCTGGCACAGGCGCTTTTCATTGTCCGCGTCCAGCTTGCCGACGGCGCGCGCGATCGCTATGGACAGGCAGGCCAGCACGGTCAGCTGGGTGGTGAAGGCCTTGGTCGAGGCGACGCCGATCTCGGGGCCGGCGGAGGTCTGCAACGCCACGTCGGCTTCGCGGGCGATGGTGCTTTCCGGCACATTGACCAGGGCGACCAGGCGCTGGCGCTGCTCCTTGCAATAGCGCAGGGCCGCCAGCGTATCCGCCGTTTCGCCCGACTGCGAAATGAACAGCGACAGGCCGCCTTCCTTCATCGGCGGGGCGCGATAGCGGAATTCCGAGGCGACGTCGACTTCGACGGGAATGCGCGCCAGGGTCTCGATCCAATATTTCGCCACCAGCCCGGCATAGTACGAAGTACCGCAGGCGATGATGGTGATGGCCGAAATGTCCTTCAGGTCGAACGGCAGCTCCGGCAGGGTCAAAGTGCCCTCGGCCGGGTTCAGCATGGTGTTCAGCGTGTCGCCGATCACCTGCGGCTGCTCGTGGATCTCCTTGTGCATGTAATGGCGGTGGCCATCCTTGCCGATCAGGGCGCCGGACTGAGCGGTCTGGCGGATTTCGCGCTGGGCCGGCTGGTTGGCGGCGTCGAAGATCTTCACGCCGTCGGCGGTCAGCACCGCCCAGTCGCCATCCTGCAGATAGGTGATGCGGCGGGTCAGCGGGGCGAGAGCGAGAGCGTCCGAGCCGATATACATCTCGCCGTCGCCATAACCGATCGCCAGCGGGCTGCCCTTGCGCGCCGCGATCAGGATGTCGTCACGGCCGGCGAACAGGAAGGCCAGGGCGAAGGCGCCTTCGAGGCGGGCCAGGGTCTTGGCGGTCGCGGCTTCCGGATCGTCGCCCTGGGCCAGATAATGGCTGATCAGCTGGACGATGGCTTCGCTGTCCGTCTCGGTCTCGAAACGGTGGCCGGCGGCGGTCAGCTCGGTGCGCAGTTCGAGGAAGTTCTCGATGATGCCGTTATGCACGACCGCCGCCAGCTTGGTGGCGTGCGGATGGGCATTGACCTCGTTGGGCACGCCATGGGTGGCCCAGCGGGTGTGGCCGATGCCGATCGGGCCGGTCAGCGGCTCCTTGGACAGCAGCGCGTCGAGATTGGCCAGCTTGCCCTGGGCGCGTCGCCGCACGATGGCGCCGCCTTGCAGGCAGGCGATGCCGGCCGAATCATAGCCGCGATATTCCAGACGCTTCAGCCCATCGAGCAGGCGCGGGGCCGCCTCGTCGCGTCCGATGATGCCGACGATGCCGCACATGCTCTTACCTCTTCTTCAGATGCTTCATTTTGTCGCGGAAGGTCTCGGCCCAGCCGGGAAGTTCCATCTGGTGATTGCGGGCCACGGCCAGCGCCTCGGGGGCGACGTCCTTGGTGATCACCGAGCCGGCGCCGACGATGGCGCCGTCGCCGATCGTGACGGGGGCGACCAGCGCGCTGTTGGAGCCTACGAAGGCCCCGGCGCCGATGTCGGTGTGGTACTTGCCGAAGCCGTCATAATTGCAGGTGATGGTGCCCGCGCCGATATTGGCGCCCGCGCCGATCCGCGCATCGCCGATATAGGTCAGGTGATTGACCTTGGCGCCGGCTTCGACACTGGCCTTCTTGATCTCGACGAAATTGCCGATATGGGCGTTCTCGCCGATCTCGGCGCCGGGGCGCAGGCGGGCGAACGGGCCGATCTGCGCGCCCGAGGCGATGGTGACGCCTTCGAGATGGCAAAAGGCGCGGATCTCGACGTCGCTGGCGACCTTGACGCCGTCGGCGAACACCACGTTCGGGCCGATGGTGACGTCCTGGCCCAGCTCGGTGTCCCAGTTCAGAGTGACCGAATTGGGATCGGTCAGGGTGACGCCGCCGGCCATGGCCTTGGCGCGCAGGCGGCGCTGCACCAGCGCCTCGGCTTCGGCCAGCTCGGCGCGCGAATTGACGCCCAGCAGCTCTTCTTCTTCCGCTTCGACGTAAGAACAGGTCAGACCCTGCGCCACCGCCAGCTTGACGATGTCGGTCAGATAGAACTCGCCCTTGGCGTTGTCGTTGCCGATGCGGTCGATCAGGCTGAACAGATGCTTGCCGTCGATCGCCATGACGCCGGAATTGCACAGCGGGATGGCGCGCTGTTCGGGCGTCGCGTCCTTATATTCGACGATGGCCTGCAGTCCGTTGGCGCCGAACACCAGGCGGCCATATTCGCCGCCGTTCTTCGGGCGGAAGCCGAGCACCACCACAGCCGGATGCGGCGCCTGGGAGCGGCGTTCCAGCATGGCTTGGATGGTGGCCGGGGTGATCAGCGGCGTGTCGCCATAGAGCACCAGCACGGTGCCCTGGAAATCCTTCAGCAGCGGCTTGGCCTGGGCGACCGCATGGGCGGTGCCCAGGCGCTCCTGCTGCAGGACGGTGGGAACCGGGGCGACGGCGGCGGTGATCTCGTCCATGCCCGGACCGGTCACGACGACACTCTGTCCGACATCGAGCGAGCGGACCATGTCGAGCAGATGGAGGATCATCGGCCGTCCGGCCAATGCGTGCATGACCTTGGGCTTCGCGGACTTCATCCGCGTTCCCTGGCCGGCGGCCAATAGAATGGCGGCGATGCTGTTATTCATCATGCGGCGCAACCTGCCACAAGGCCCCGACTCCGGCCAGTCAAAGTTTATTTCGGATCATTACGAAGGGGGATTCTTGCTGTTTTGGCGGTAATCGGAAAAGCGTGACCGACTGATTGGAATTATTCGTGAGAGGATTTTCCGCTTGGCCGCGATAATCCGCGCGCCAACCACAGGAAACCGCTCATGTTTCGACGCCTCATCGCGCTTTGCCTCACTGTTTCTCTCGCTGCTCCGGTCCTCGCCGCCGATCCGCCGGCCGATCCTCCGCCGTTCCGGCTGCTGACCAGCGACGTGATGAACGCGCTGGTCCAGCCGCGCCATCTCAAGCTGGGGCTGGCCGGCCAGGCCGGAAACTGGGCTTTCGCCGATTATGAGCGCCGCAACCTGCAGGGTATTTTTCGCCGCTGGGCGGCGGCGATCCCCGATTATCAGGGGCAGAAGGTCGCCGACATGATCCAGGTGACGGTGGCGGAACCGCTCGCTCAGCTCGATGCGGCGATCAAGGCCCAGGACGCCAAGGCCTTTAAAGCCGCCTATCAGGCGCTCAATGAGGGGTGCAACAGCTGCCATGCCGGTACCGGCAACCCGCAGGTGGTGATCCGCAGCCCCGACGCCGGCGCTTTTCCCGATCAGGATTTCACGCCGCCGCCCGGGAACTGAGGCTTATTTCGGCTCGAACTTCAGCGACGCCGAATTGATGCAATAGCGCAGGCCGGTCGGCTGCGGGCCGTCCGGGAAGACATGGCCGAGGTGGGATTCGCAGGCCGAGCAGACCACTTCGACCCGGCGCATGCCATGGGTCAGATCGATATGCTCGTCGATCGCCTCATGGTCCGAAGGCTGGTAGAAGCTCGGCCAGCCGCAGCCGGCATCGAATTTGGTGTCGGACTCGAACAGCTCCTGGCCGCAGCCGATGCAGCGATATTTGCCGGCCGCCCAGGTCTGTTCATAGTCGCCGGTGTAAGGGCGCTCGGTGCCCTTCTGGCGGGCGACGCGGTACTGCTCGGGCGTCAATTGCTCGCGCCATTCGGCGTCGGTCTTATGAATCTTCTGCTTGGACATGTTTTTTAGTCCCTCAGGCGCCGGGCGCCGGCTTGTAGCCGGCTGGGCTTCCGCGCCAAGCTATGTTGCCTGTGAACCCCGGCCATCGGCAGCGCGCGGCCGCAGTTGCGGCCGGGGGAGTCCTTCCTAGATGCGTTACTCCGCGGCCGCCCGCAAGTGTGCTCCGGCGATTTCCGCCGCGATCTCGAATGAGCGCAGCCTTTTCTGATGGTCATGCATATTGCCGGTGATCATCACTTCGTCGACACCGGTCTCGGCAATGAACTGGGCGAATTTCCGCTTCACCGTCTCGGGCGAGCCGACCGCGCGGTATTTCAGCGTGTTGTCGACCATGGCGATCTCGGCGGGCGCCAGCACGGTGGTCAGATCCTCGACCGGCGGGGGCAGAAGGCCCGGCTGGCCGCGGCGCAGATTGGCGAAAGCCTGCTGCTGCGAGGTGAACAGATAGGCGGCTTCCTCGTCGGTCGGGGCGGCGAAGATGTTGAACCCCGCCATCACATGCGGCTTGTCGAGATGGTCCGACGGCTTAAAGCGGGTACGGTAGACATGGATCGCCTCGATCAGCGCGTCGGGCGCGAAATGCGAGGCGAAGGCGTAGGGCAGTCCCAGCATCGCCGCCAGCTGCGCGCCGAACAGGCTGGAGCCCAAGATCCACACCGGCACGCGCGACCCGTCGCCCGGCACGGCGCGGACCGGCTGGTTGGGCTCGGACGGCTCGAAATAGGCCAGCAGCTCGAGAACGTTGCGCGGGAAATCGTCGACGCTTTCGTTCAGGTGGCGGCGCAGCGCCCGGGCGGTGATCTGGTCCGAACCGGGCGCGCGGCCCAGGCCCAGATCGATGCGGCCGGGGAACAGGGCGTCCAGCGTGCCGAACTGCTCGGCGATCACCAGCGGGGCATGGTTAGGCAGCATGATGCCGCCGGCGCCGACGCGGATGGTCTTGGTGCCCTGGGCGACATGGCCGATCACCACCGAGGTGGCGGCGCTGGCGATGCCGGGCATGTTGTGATGCTCGGCCAGCCAATAGCGGGTATAGCCCCAGCGTTCGGCGTGCTGAGCCAGATCCAGCGTGTTGGCCAGGGCCTGGGACGGCGTCGAGCCTTGCGGGACGGGGGAAAGGTCGAGAAGGGAATAGGCGATCATGGCCAAGAGATAGGCGGCCGATGCGCGCTTTCCAAGATGCGCGCTTGACAGCCCTGGTCCACGCTTTTATAACACCGCCCTCCTTGCCGGAAGAGATGGGCGCTTAGCTCAGCGGGAGAGCACATCCTTCACACGGATGGGGTCACAGGTTCAATCCCTGTAGCGCCCACCATCTCTCCGGAAATCAATATCCATCCTGAAGAAAATCGATCGAGCCTTTGATCTCGGGGCTGCGGGCATGCAGCGTGCCCGCGCGGCGGCCTAGAGCTTTGATCGGAATGCCGGCGATCTCCGACGTTGCCAATACGTGCTCTTCACCCTCTATGGTGAATACCGGGTTGAGCTTCTTCATCGGCGGACCAAAGTGCTCGAGCTTGACGAGCGGGATGACCAAGCGGGTGGCCAGCCCCTGCAACAGGTTGGATTGGACATCGAGCAGGTACGCTACGGACCGGTTCGGGCCGGCATATTCATAAAAGTCGAACTGAGCCATCAGAACCGGCGCAGCCCATCGCTGAAGACGCCGTGTTCTTCGATGCGGCGATTATAGGCCTCGATGGCTTCCGCATTTTCCTTCAGCCACTGCTCTTGCTGCTTGGAGCGTAGAGCCAGCCGAATGGCATCCTCGGCTATCTTGGATAGGTTCAAGCCGGCAGTCTTTCCCTCGGCCACCAGGGTCGGATCGATGGTCAGATTAGTGCCGCGCCGTCGAGGCGGAAGAGCGCTGTCCATTTTTGCCTCCATAGTCTATGCGCATTCTATATGCGCGCTCTACATGCTTCCAATCACTTTCCGGATTGCGGAATTAAATGTCCGCGGTGTTATGAATGACGGATTGTTTTTCGATCGCTCCATCGGCGTAGGTTTACGCCATGTTCCTTCCGAACAATGGAGTTCGATCATGTCGCACACTCATCGGTTGGCGCCCTGGGTTGGGTCGGCGGCGCCAGTATCTTCGCCTCGCTGTTCCTGACCATCCGCCGCAAGGAGACCACGCCGTGAGCAAACTGTTCTCTCCCTACACGCTGAAGGGCCTGACCCTGTCCAACCGCATCCTGGTCTCGCCCATGTGCCAATATTCGGCGGTGGATGGAAAAGCCACGGACTGGCACATGATCCATCTCGGCGCGATGGCGCTGTCCGGCGCCTCGATGGTGGTGCTCGAAGCCACCGGCGTCGAGCCGGAGGGCCGCATCACCCCGGGTTGCCTCGGCCTGTGGGACGACGCCACCGAGGCGGCGCTGAAGCCTGTGGTCGAGATGATGCGCAAATATTCCGGTGCCAAGCTGACCATCCAGCTCGGCCATGCCGGGCGCAAATCCTCGAGCCATGTGCCGTGGAAGGGCGGTCAGCAGATTCCCGTGTCGGAAGGCGGCTGGACCACCTTCGCGCCCTCCGCCGTACCGCACAAGGACGGCGAGGTGCCGCCCGTGGCGCTTGACGAGGCGGGGTTGACGCGGGTTCGCGACGCCTTCGTCGCTTCGGCCAGGCGCGCCGACCGGCTGGGCTTCGACGCCATCGAACTGCACGGCGCGCATGGATATCTGCTGCACCAGTTCCTGTCGCCGATCGCGAATAAGCGCACCGACACTTATGGCGGCCCGCTGGAAAACCGCATGCGCTTTCCGCTCGAGGTCTATGATGCGGTGCGGGCCGCGTTCCCGGCCGGCAAGCCGATCGGGGTCAAGGTCTCGGCCACCGACTGGGTCGAAGGCGGCTGGGACCCGGAGCAGACCGTCGCTTTTGCCCAGGAGCTGAAAAAGCGCGGGGTGGATTGGATCGACGTGTCTTCGGGCGGTGTTTCTCCGGCCCAGAAGATTCCGGTCGGGCCGAGCTATCAGGTGCCCTTCGCCGAGAAGATCAAAAGCGAGACCGGTCTGCCGGTCGTCTCGGTCGGGCTGATCACCGATCCGCAACAGGCCGAGGACATCATCGCCGAGGGCAAGGCCGACTTCGTCGCCCTGGCCCGAGCGATGCTCTACGACCCGCGCTGGGGCTGGCACGCCGCGGCTGCACTGGGGGCCGAGGTCGAGGCCCCGCCGCAATATTGGCGCGCTCCGCCGCACGAGCATAAGGCCCTGTTCGGCGAGACCGTGTTCGGGGCCAGATAACGGAACCGCGCGTCCGAACTGAGCGTCCGGACGCCGCGCTCCCCTAGTTTCTTGTATGAGCGGGCTTGAGGCGGCGCGAAAAACGCAGCAAGATTTACACTAAACGCGTCATGCCGGGGGATGCGCTTCATGGGAAACGGAACCGCCGATTGGCGGAACAAGGAATTGTTCGACCGCGCCTTGTATGAGCGCCTCGATGAGGAGACCGGCGGCGCCGGTCTCGAGATCATCGCCACTTTGCTGTCGGTTGCGCCGGCCCGGCGGGATGCCATGCTTGCCGCCGCGGCGGAAGGGCGCTCGGACGATCTCGCGCGCGTCGCCCATACCGCCAAGAGCGGTGCCCGCAGCCTCGGATTGGTGCGCCTGGCCGAATTGTGCGACGGCATCGAGCGGTCGCCGCCGATCGACCGGGCCGAGCTCGCCGCCCTCGGCCCGATCATCCGTAGCGAATTCGACGCTGCCATCGCGGTCATGACCGATCTGGCCAAGGAGTAGCCCCTAGATGGTGACGGCGGCCGCCGGCAGCGACAAATCTCAGCAGGATCACCACCCCCGGTTCCGGCGGCTGTCCGCTGCCCTGAGTCTGGTCAGTCTGCTGATGGTGCTGCTCGGCTGGTATTTCCTCGCCGGCTCGCTGGTCCATTGGCTGACCGCCCGCGACATCGACAATTTCGTGCTGCGGACCCGGGACAGCGCGGATCAGATCGCCACCAACCTTGCCCGCAACATGCAGGACGAGACCCGCCGCCTGTCCAGCATCCCCGAAGCCCTGTCCGGCGACCTGGTGTTGCGCGCGCCGCTGACCGGGCCGCAGGACGCCAGGACGCGTGGAGCGGCCCTGCAGGAAGCCAATGACAGGCTGCGCCAGCTGGCCGACCAGCTGGAGATCGACATCCTCTATCTGCTCGACGCCAACGGATTGTGCGTCGCCTCCAGCAATTACCAGTCCGACAAGAGCGTGGTCGGCACCGATCTCAGGAACCGCCAGTACTACACCTCGATCCAGAATGGCGGACGCGGGCGGCAATTCGCCTTCGGCACCGCGTCGGGCATTCCGGGCGTCTATTTCTCCAGCGCGATCAACCGCGACGGCCAGTTCGTCGGTGGCGTCGTGGTCAAGCGCAACATGCGCAACCTGTTCCATCTGACCACCCGCAACGCGGCCTTCCTGGTCGATGAATATGGCGTGGCGGTGGCCTCCACCGTCGAGGCGGCGCTGTGGCATTACCTGCCGGATTCCGCCGCTGCCGGCCTCGGCACCGATTTCCTGCAGGACCGTTACCGCCAGGCCGCTCTGTCGGTGCTCGACATCCGGGCCGACCGCTCGCTGGCGACCGTGTCGCTGGTGCATCTGCTGCAAGACCCGACTCCGTCGCTGATGACGGCGCGGCCGATCGGCGATTCCGGGCTGCGGCTGGTCTATTTCACTCCGGTGCCCGATCTCCAGGCGATGCGCGAACGGGCCGGCATGACCTTCTGGCTGGTGTTCGTCACCGGCGCCCTGATCCTGACCCTGATCGCCGGGGCCATCACCTATATCCTGCAGAGCCGCCGCCGCGTCACCGCGCTGCGCTATTCCTATCAGAAACTGTCCGCCCTCTCGCGCGAGCTGTCCGCCGAGAAGGAAACCGCCCAGGCGGCCGACCAGGCGAAATCCCGCTTCCTGGCCACCATGAGCCATGAATTGCGCACGCCCTTCTCGGGCATTCTCGGCATGGTCGAGATGCTGCGCACCTCCGCTCTGCCGGCCGAGGCGAAGGAACAGGTCAGCCTGCTGGAACGCAGCGCCCGCGCGCTGCTGGGCCTGCTCAACGACATTCTCGATTTCTCGAAGATCGACGCCGGGCAGCTGACCGTCGACATCGTCGCGTTCGACCTCAAGGCGGTGATCGACGATCTGCACCACATCCAGTCGGTCGTCGCGTCCAGCAAGGGCATCGGCCTGACGGTCTCGGGCCTGCCGCGTCCTCTGGTCGGGCTGGGCGATCCCGACCGGCTGCGGCAGATCCTCAACAACTTCCTTTCCAACGCCATCAAATTCACCGCGATGGGCGGGATCGAGGTGCTGGTGGAGACCTCGGGCGAGGGGGCGGACCGGCGGCTGAAGGTCTCGGTCAGCGATTCCGGGCCCGGCATGAGCGAGGAGACGCGCGCGCATCTGTTCCAGCCCTTCTTTCAGGGCGACGCCTCGACCACCCGGCGCCATGGCGGCACCGGACTGGGCCTGGCCATCTCGAAGCGCATCGCCGAGGCGATGGGCGGTACGGTGGGGGTGAAAAGCGAACCGGGGCTGGGGTCGGTGTTCTGGCTCGACGTGCCATTCCCCGAGAATGATGGGCGGGTGCTGGCCGCCGAGATGCGGCAGGCCGAATCGGCTTTGGCGGCCAAGGCGCCGCCGGTGGTCAGGCGGCGCCTGCTGCTGGCCGACGATGATGAGGTGAACCGCCTGGTGATCGGCGGCATGCTGCGTCGGATCGGCCATGACGTGGTGTTCGCGCTGAATGGCCGCCAGGCGGTACACGAGGTCACCCGCCAGCAGTTCGATTTGGTGATCATGGATATGCATATGCCCGAGATGGACGGCATCGAGGCGACCCGGGCGATCCGCACTCTGCCGGGGGGCAGGGGGCAGATTCCGGTGGTCGGGCTGACCGCCGACGCCATCGCCGAGAACCGACCGCAATATATGGCCGCCGGCCTCGACGATCTCTTGACCAAGCCGATCTCGGCGCCCGATCTGGCCGCGGTGATCCGCCGTTATACCGAGCCGGTGATCTGAACTCTGCTTAGGTGTCCTGAGAAACAACTCAAAAAAGGGGACCGTCCATGGCCGCACATGATTATCCGCTTCTGATCGGGCAATTGCTGCTGACGCCCCTGGCCACCTGTCCGCATCGCGAGATCGTCTATCGCGATCAGGGCCGCTACGACTACCGCACCTTGCGGGCGCGCATCGGACGCCTGGCCGATTTCCTGTCCGGGCTCGGCGTCGAGCATGGCGATGTGGTGGCGGTGATGGATTGGGACAGCCACCGCTATCTCGAATCCTATTTCGCCATCCCGATGATGGGCGCGACCCTGATGACGGTGAATGTCCGCCTGTCGCCCGAGCAGATCGGTTATACGGTCAACCATGCCGAGGCGCGCGTGCTGCTCGCCCATGCCGACTTCCTGCCGCTGGTCGAGGCGCTGCGCCCGCATCTGCCGCTTCTCGAAAAAATCGTGCTGCTGTCCGACCAGCCCGCAGCCCCGCCGCCCGGCTTCGACGCGGAGTACGAGGCGGGCCTGGCGGCGGCCTCACCCGATTTCCCGTTCGAATCCTTCGACGAGAACACACGCGCAACCTTGTTCTACACCACCGGTACCACCGGATTGCCCAAGGGGGTGTTCTTCAGCCATCGCCAGTTGGTCCTGCACACCATGGCCGCCGCCGCGGGTCTCGGCCGCAGCGCCGATCAGGGGCGGGTGCATCGCGATGCGGTCTATATGCCGATGACGCCGATGTTCCATGTCCATGCCTGGGGCGTGCCCTACATGGCGACCATGCTGGGGATGAAACAGGTCTATCCGGGCCGGTACGCGCCGGAGGTGTTCGCCCGCCTGATCGCGCGCGAAAAGGTGACCTTCACCCATTGCGTTCCCACCATCCTGCAGATGCTGCTGGCTTGTCCCGAGGCGGCGCAAATGGATTTGTCCGGCCTGACCATGATCATCGGCGGCGCGGCCTTCCCGCGCGGCCTGGCGATGGCGGCGATCGAGCGGGGCATCGACGTCTTCGCCGGCTATGGCATGTCGGAGACCTGCCCGCTGCTGACCGTCGCCCAGCTCAGCGCCGATGTGGCCGGCGATCCCGAGGCCGAGATCGATTTCCGCACCTGCGCCGGGCAGCCGGTGCCGTTGGTGGATCTCAGAATCGTCGGCGAAGACGGAACCGCGCTGCCCCAGGATGGGGCGAGCCAGGGCGAGGTGGTGGTTCGCGCCCCCTGGCTGACCGAAGCCTATCTCAAGGATGAGGATGCCAGTGCGCGGCTATGGGCGGGCGGCTATCTGCACACCAACGATGTCGGCGCCCTGGATGAACACGGCTATCTGCGCATCGGCGACCGTCTGAAGGACGTGATCAAGACCGGCGGCGAATGGATCTGTTCGCTGGGGCTGGAAAGCCTGATCTCGCGCCACGCATCGGTCGCCGAAGCGGCGGTGATCGCCGCGCCCGATCCGCATTGGGGCGAGCGGCCGCTGGCGCTGGTCGTGGCGAAGCCGGGTCATACCATAGACGTCGAAACCATCCGCGTTCACCTGCAGGTCTTCGTCGCCGCCGGCGAGATCTCGAAATATGCGGTGCCGGAGCGAGTGGTCGCCGTCGAGGCGATCGACAAGACCAGCGTCGGCAAGATCGACAAGAAGCTGCTGCGGCAGAAATATGCCAGTTAGCTTTGCGGCTTAACCCCGAACAGGAAGTAGTTGACGTCGACCGACTTCACCCGGTTCCACAGATCGCGCCAGGGATCGTAGGAGACGCCTTCCAGCGCCTTGACGACGATCCCGGCTTTCCGCAGGGCGGCGGTGAATTCGGACGGCTTGACGAATTTCTTCCAGTCATGGGTGCCGCGCGGCAGCCAGCGCAGCACATATTCGGCGCCGATGATGGCCAGGGCGAAGGATTTGCCGGTGCGGTTCAGCGTGGCGCCGCAAAAGGCCCCGCCCGGCTTCAGCAGCGCGGCGCAGGCGGCCAGGAACATATCGACATCGGTGACATGCTCGATCACCTCCATCGACAGCACCACGTCGAATTGGCCCTCGACCTGTTCCGGCGTGGCGGTGCGGTAATCGATGGTCACTCCCATCTGCTCGGCATGATGCTTGGCGACCTGGATATTGCGCTCGCCGGCGTCGATCCCGGTGACCTGGAAGCCCAGGCGGGCCAAGGGCTCGCACAGCAATCCGCCGCCACAGCCGATATCGATCAGGGTCAGGCCCTCGAAGGGGCGGTCGGCGGTGCGGTCGCGGCCGAAATGGGCGGCCAGATGCTCGGCCAGGGCTTCGAGGCGGGGCCGGTTGATCTGGTGCAGCGGTTTGAACGAGCCCGTGCTGTCCCACCAGGCATCGGCGATGGCCTGGAAGCGGGCGACCTCCTCGTCGGAGGCGGTGGTAACACCGGCGTGGATTTGGGCATGGGCTTGACTGGTGCGCGGCATTTGGGGGCGTCTTGCGTGAGTGTTGACTGTTAGAGTATGTATACCCGCCCCTTTTGCTGGGGAGCAATCCGGCTTTAAGTCGATTTAAGTTCAGGACCCCCCTTCCATGGCCCGTATAGTGATGAAATTCGGCGGTACGTCGGTTGGCGACTGTGACCGCATCAAGAATGTCGCGCGTCGCGTCAAGAAAGAGTTCGAGGCCGGTAACCAGGTCGCCGTCGTCGTGTCGGCCATGTCGGGCGTCACCAACCAGCTCGTCGATTATTGCCGTCAGATCGCGCCGCTGCATGATGCGCGCGAATATGACGTGGTCGTTTCGACCGGCGAGCAGGTGACCATCGGCCTGCTGGCCATCGCGCTGCGCGAACTCGGCCTGCGCGCCCGGTCCTGGACCGGCTGGCAGGTGCCGATCCGCACCGACGATGCCCATGGCAAGGCCCGCATCGAAAGCATCGAGACCGAAGAATTGCTGGCGGCGATGGAAGGCGGCCAGATCGCCGTGGTCGCCGGTTTCCAGGGCATCGGCCCGGAGAACCGCATCACTACTCTGGGGCGTGGCGGTTCCGACACCAGCGCGGTGGCTCTGGCCGCGGCTCTGGACGCCGATCGCTGCGATATCTACACGGATGTGGACGGTGTCTACACCACCGATCCGCGAATCGTTGTCAAGGCCCGTAAGCTCGATAAAATCAGCTATGAGGAAATGCTCGAACTGGCTTCGGTCGGCGCCAAGGTGCTGCAGACCCGCTCGGTCGAGATGGCGATGAAGCACAGGGTTCGGGTCCAGGTTCTGTCCAGCTTCGAAGAGAAGCCCGGCACGCTGGTTTGTGATGAGGATGAAATCGTGGAAAAAGAACTGGTCAGCGGCATTGCCTATTCGCGCGACGAAGCCAAGATCACCGTGATCAAGGTGCCGGACCGTCCGGGTATCGCCGCCTCGGTGTTCGGCCCGCTGGCCGACGCCAACGTCAATGTCGACATGATCGTGCAGAACGTGTCCGAGGACGGCCGTTTCACCGATCTGACCTTCACCGTGTCGCGCGCCGATTTCGACCGCGCCATCGCGCTTCTCAACGAGAAGAAGGGCGAGCTGGGCTATGAGCGCCTGATGACCGACAACAATGTCGTCAAGGTGTCGGTGATCGGCATGGGCATGCGCAGCCATGCCGGCGTCGCGCAGAAGATGTTCAGCACCCTGGCCGAGAAGGGGATCAACATCCAGGTGATCTCGACCTCCGAGATCAAGGTCAGCGTCCTGTTGGGCGAAGATTACACCGAACTGGCCGTCCGCGCTTTGCACAGCGCTTACGGCCTCGACGCTCAGTGAGGCACGGATGAGCATGACGGCTAAGGCTCACCTGGAGCATCTGTGGCGCCGCGGACGCGAGTTCCTCGGCACCGAGACCGCCATTCTGGGCGGCGCCATGTCCTGGGTGTCCGAGCGGAACCTGGTGGCGGCGATCTCGAACGCCGGCGGCTTCGGCGTGATCGCCTGCGGCTCGATGGGCCCCGATCTGCTGGCCAAGGAGATCGAAGGCACCCAGGCTCTGACGAAGAAGCCGTTCGGCGTCAATCTGATCACCATGCATCCCCAGCTGTCCGAGCTGATCGATGTGTGCATCAAGCATAAGGTCGGCTATGTCGTGCTGGCCGGCGGCCTGCCGACCGCGCCGTCGATCGCCCAGGTCAAGGAAGGCGGCGCCAAGCTGCTGTGCTTCGCCCCGACCCCGGCGTTCGGCCGCAAGCTGGTCCGTCTCGGCGCCGACGCGCTGATCATCGAGGGCGCCGAGGCCGGCGGCCATATCGGCCCGGTGGCAACCAGCGTGCTGGCGCAGGAAATCCTGCCCGAGATCCGCGACGTGCCGGTGTTCGTCGCCGGCGGCATCGGCCGCGGCGAGGCGATCCTGTCCTATCTGGAAATGGGCGCCTCGGGCGTGCAGCTCGGCACCCGCTTCGTCTGCGCGACCGAATCGATCGCCCATGCCAATTTCAAGAAGGCCTTCATCCGGGCCAGCGCCCGCGACGCCATGCCGTCGGTGCAGGTCGACCCCAGCTTCCCGGTGATCCCGGTGCGCGCCATCAATAATGACGCCTCGCGCCGCTTCACCCTGTTCCAGCACGAGGTGATCGAACGCTTCCGCAAGGGTGAGCTGGACCAGAAGGCGGCCCAGCTGGAAATCGAGCATTTCTGGGTCGGCGCGCTGCGCAAGGGCGTGATCGAGGGCGACGTCGAGGCCGGTTCGCTGATGGCGGGCCAGAGCGTCGGCATGGTCTCCTCGGAACAGCCGACCGCCGAGATCATCGCCGATCTGATCGATCAGGCCGTCAAGGCGCTCGCGGACAGATTGCCGGCAGAGGCGCTGGCCTGATGCAGGCCGCGGCCGGCAGCACCGTCTCGCGACGACTGCTGGGTCGGCTGCGTGACGTTATGGCGGCGGGCGGTTCCGCCCAGGAACGGCTCGACAAGGTGGTCAAGCTGATCGCCGCCGACATGGTGGCGGAAGTCTGCTCCTGCTATGTCATGCGCGCCGGCGAGGTGCTGGAACTGTTCGCCACCGAAGGTCTGTTGAAGACCGCGGTGCACGAAACCCGCCTGCGGGTCGGCGAAGGCCTGGTCGGCGACATCGCCGCCCATGCCCGCACGCTGGCGCTGTCCGACGCCCAGAGCCATCCCAATTTCGCCTATCGCCCGGAAACCGGCGAAGAGATCTTCCATTCGCTGATCGGCGTGCCGATCGTGCGCGGCGGCCGCGTCATCGGCGTTCTGGTGGTGCAGAACAAGAGCAGCCGGAACTACACCGAGGAAGAGGCCGAGACTCTCGAAACCGTGGCCATGGTGCTGGCCGAGCTGGTCGGCGCCGGCGAGCTGATCGGCCGCGACGAGCTGGCCTCGGTCGACGGCAACGCGCTGCTGCCGGTGCGCCTGGAAGGCACCAAGCTGACCGGCGGCGTCGGCGTCGGCATCGCGGTGATGCACGAGCCGCAGATCGTCATCGAACGGCTGGTGGCCGAAGATCCCGACCATGAAAAGGAACGCCTGCGCGACGCCATGAAGGCGATGCGCCGCAAGCTCGACGAGATGTTCGAGGCGCAGGATCTGGCGATGGGCGGCGAACACCGCGATCTGCTGGAGACCTATCGCATGTTCGCCGAGGATGCCGGCTGGATGGCCCGCATCTCCGAGGCGATCAATTCCGGCCTGACCGCCGAGGCCGCTGTGCAGAAGGTGCATGAGGATACCCGCGTCCGCATGGCGCAGGTCACCGATCCGTATCTGCGCGAGCGTCTGCACGACCTCGAAGACATCGCCAACCGCCTGCTCGGCCATCTGGTCGGCAAGGAAGGCGGTTCGGCCTCGCGCGGGGATCTGCCGGAAAATACCGTGCTGGTCTGCCGCACCCTCGGTCCGACCGAGCTCTTGGATTACGACCGCAGCCATCTGCGGGCCATCGTGATGGAAGAGGGCTCGCCCACCATGCATGTGGCGATCCTGGCCCGTGCGCTGGACATTCCGATGATCGGCCGCGCCCAGGATGCCCTGCGCCGCATCAACAACAACGACACGGTGATCGTCGATGCCGACAATGCGCAGATTTTCGTGCGCCCGTCCGACGACATCCTCGACGCCTATGCCGCCAGCCAGCTGATCCGTGCCCAGAAACTGGCTGCTTACGCCGCCATGCGCGAGCTGCCGGCGGTGACCCGGAGCGGCGAGTCTGTCCGGCTCATGATCAATGCCGGCCTGCTGGTCGATGTGACGCAGCTCGAGGTGACCGGCGCCGCCGGCATCGGCCTCTACCGCACCGAGATGCCCTTCATGTCTCAGCCGCGCATGCCGGATGTCGCCAATCAGACGGTGCTCTATTCCAACATCCTCGATCAGGCCGGTGATCGCCCGGTGGTGTTCCGCACCCTCGATGTCGGCTCGGACAAGCTGCTGCCTTACTGGCATTCCGATCCCGAGGATAATCCGGCGCTCGGCTGGCGCTCGATCCGCATCACACTGGACCGGCCCGCCGTGCTGCGCCATCAGCTGCGCGCTCTGCTGCGCGCCGGGTCCGGGCGCGACCTGCATGTGATGTTCCCGATGGTGGCCGAGGTCGCCGAGCTGGACCGGCTGAAATCGATCCTGGCGCTGGAACAGCAACACCAGGCCAATCAGGGCGTAGCGCCGCCGTCCTCGCTGAAGGTCGGGGCGATGATGGAGGTGCCGGCTCTGGCCTGGCAGCTTCCGGCTCTGCTCGACCGTGTTGATTTCCTGTCGATCGGCAGCAACGATCTGGCGCAGTTTCTGTTTGCGGTGGATCGCGGCAATCCGCGCATTTCCGACCGCTATGACGTGCTGTCGCCGGCCATGCTGAGTTTTCTGCGCATGATGGCGCAGGCGGCCGACGCCAAGGGCGTGCCCTTGTCGGTGTGCGGCGAGATGGCGGGACGGCCTCTCGACGCCATGGCCCTGCTGGGTGTCGGGTTGCGGGCCCTGTCGATGTCGGGGCCGCAGATCGGGCCGGTCAAGGCGATGGTGCGTTCGCTATCCTTGCCGGCCTTGGAGACCTATATGGCTGGGCTTTACGATCTGCCCAGCCATTCGGTGCGCGAGGAACTGCGTCACTTCGCTATCGATCACGGCGTGGTCATCTAAATCTGGAATCGGGCGCCGGAGTTTGTTCCCAGCGTTGCAAGGTTGTCATCCACAGATCAACAATTCAGCGGTGGAGCGAACTCCGGCACCGATGCGGGTTTCCCGCCCCGGTGCCGAAGATCTAGTTCAGGCTCCCTTTTTTTCCAACTCGCTGTTCTTGCGGCCATAGGCCAGATAGACCAGCACGCCGACGATATTCCAGCCCACGAAGCGCAGGATGGTCAGGTTCGGCAGGCTGACGATGAAGAACAGCGATCCGGCGATGGCGACCGGCGCCACGATCCATACCGCCGGGCAGCGGAACTTGCGTTCCAGCGCCGGCTTGGTGACGCGCAGCACCAGGACGCTGACCGCGACCAGCAGGAAGGCCAGCAGGGTGCCGGCGTTGGACAGTTCGGCGATCTCGTCCAGCTTGAAGAAGCCGGCGATCACGGCGACGAAGCCGCCCGTCAGGAAGGTCACGAACACTGGGGTCTGCTTGCCGGACAGCTTGCTGAGCTTGCTCGGCAGCAGGCCGTCGCGCGACATCACGAACAGCACGCGGGTCTGACCGTACATCATCACCAGGATGACGCTGGGCAGGGCGATGATCGCCGCGGCGCCGATCAGCAGGGCGGCGGTGGGATGGTCGAGATTGCGCAGGATCAGGGCGAGCGGCTCGCGGCTGCCGACGAAGTCGTGGAAGTCCCACGAGCCGATGGCGCAATAGGAGATCAGGATATAGATCGCCGTGCAGATGGCCAGCGAGCCCAGGATGCCGATGGTCAGGTCCTTGCCGGGGTTCTTCACTTCCTCGGCGGCGGTGGAAACCGCGTCGAAGCCCAAGTAAGCGAAGAAAATGATCGCCGCCGCCGCCATCACGCCGCGCGTCGCGCCGTCCTCGACATGCGAGGCGAAGCCGTAGGGCATGAAGGGCTCGAAATTGCCGGGGTGGATCACCTGCAGGGTGAAGAAGACGAACATGGCCAGGGCCATCATCTTGATCGCTACCAGGAAGACGTTGACGGTGGCGCTCTCCTTGGTGCCTTGCGCCAGCAGGGCGGTGACCGCCAGGACGATCAGCACGGCGGGCAGGTTGACGATGCCGCCGCCGGCCGGTCCGACCGCCAGGGCTTCGGGGATATGCACGCCGAGCGAGTTCAGCAGTCCGACCATATAGCCCGACCAGCCGGACGCCACCGCGCCGCAGGTAACGCCATATTCGAGGATCAGGCTCCAGCCGACGATCCAGGCCAGGCCTTCACCTAAGACCGAATAGGTATAGGTGTAGGCGCTGCCGGCGGCCGGCAGGATGGCCGCCATCTCGGCGTAGGCCAGCGCGGCGCAGACGCTGAGCAGGCCGGCCAGGGCGAAAGCCAGGATGACCGACGGGCCGGCATAGTCGGCACCGCGGCCGACCAGCACGAAGATGCCGGTGCCGATGACGGCGCCGATGCCCAAAGCGATCAGATGCGGCCAGCCCAGGGTCTTCTTGAGCTGGCGCGAGGAATCGAGATGGGCCAGCACGTCGAGCGACTTGCGGCGTACCCAAAAATTCATGAACTTCCCCCCAAAACGCAAAACATGTTGGCAATCTGTTTACTGGATTGGGCGCATGAAGGACAGGGGGCATGGCATTGCGCCGTGAATCCCTTTCGAGTAACAATCGGTCAACCCATTGGCGGCAGACGAAGGCCGGTAAGGAAAAGGTACAGAGTGATCGCAGAAAAAGAATCGGCCGGCATGTCGATGGGCGTTGCCGCTCTGTTGCGCGAGACCCGTATCAAGCAGGGCCGCGACATCGCCGTAGTGGCGACCACCTTGCGTATCCGCCAGCCCTATCTGCAGGCCATCGAAGAGGGCCGCTTCCAGGATCTGCCCGGTTCGACCTATGCGGTCGGTTTCGTGCGCGGCTATGCCGAATATCTCGGTCTCGACGGCCCGGAGATCGTGCGCCGCTTCAAACAGGAAAACAGCGATCTGGCCGGCCGTGCCGAGCTGGTCTTCCCGTCCGCCACCTCGGGCGGCGGCATTCCGACCGGCGCGCTGCTCGGCTTCGCCGTGGTCGGCGCCGTGATCGCCTATGGCGCCTGGTACTTCCTGCAGGACCGCGGCGAGCCGGTGGCCGAAGCCGTGCCGCCGCTGCCCGAGCGTCTGGCGGCCCTGATTCACAAACCGGTCGAGCAGGATGCTCCGCCGGCCGCCCAGCGCCCCGCCGCCTCTTCGGAAAGCGCCGCTCCGGCCGCGTCCGAACCGCAGCAGGTCGCCGCGCTGCCCGAACCCGCGCCGGCCCCGGCCCCCGAGCCGCAGCCGCAGGCGGCTCCGCAGCCCGAGCCCGCCCCGGGTGCACCGGCGGCCACCGCGCCGGATTCCGCGCCGGCCAAGGCGCTTAAGCAGGTTCGCGCCAAAGCCGCTCCGGCCGCGTCCGAGCCGCCGAAGGTTGAAACTCCCGCCGCTCCGGCTGGTGACAATCCGGCCGCCACCGCATCTGCCGACGGTGCCGCCGCTCCGGCCGCCGATGCGCCGAAGCCGGAAAAGGTCGTGTGGAAGACCTCGAAGCGCGTGCGCATCAAGGCGACCGCCGATTGCTGGGTCAAGGTCCGCGATGCCGACGGCAAGGTGGTGGTTTCCCGCCTGCTGCATGCCGGCGACACCTTTGCCCCGCCCGGCAATCCCGGCCTGACCATGACCGTCGGCAATGCCGGCGCGCTGACGGTGGTGCTGGATGGCCGCGAACTGCCGCCGCTGGGCGCGGAGGGCGTGGTCAAGAAAGTCGGATTGGACCCGCAGAAGCTGGGCGGATCGCCCGATGAACCGACCGAAACGCCGAGTGCCCCGTCGCAGGAATAGCGGCTTTGCTCTTGCAGGCTTTTGACGGGCGCACTATTTGCGCGCTATAACCCCCGTCCTTAGCGGAAATATTGGAATACCACGATGAGCGTTCGGCCCTACCGAGACATTTACCGGCGTAAGAGCCGTCAGATCATGGTCGGCAATGTGCCGGTCGGCGGCGATGCCCCGATCTCCGTGCAGACGATGACCAACACGCTGACCACCGACGTCGAGGCGACGGTCGCGCAGATCCGCCGCGCCGAAGAGGCCGGCGTCGACATCGTGCGCGTCTCCTGCCCCGACGAGGAATCGACCGCGGCGCTGAAGCACATCGTCAAGCAGGTCAAGGTTCCGATCGTCGCCGATATCCACTTCCATTATAAGCGCGCCATCGAGGCCGCAGAGGCCGGCGCCGCCTGTCTGCGCATCAATCCCGGCAATATCGGTTCGGCCGATCGCGTCAAGGAAGTGGTCAAGGCCGCCAAGGATCACAATTGCTCGATCCGCATCGGCGTGAATGCCGGTTCGCTGGAAAAGGAACTGATGGAGCGCTATGGCGAGCCCTGTCCGGAAGCGATGGTGGAAAGTGCGCTGAACCATATCCGCATCCTGGAAGACAACGACTTCTTCAATACCAAGGTCAGCTGCAAGGCGTCCGACGTGTTCCTGGCCGTTGCCGCCTATAACGCGCTGGCCGAGGCGACCGATTATCCGCTGCATCTCGGCATCACCGAAGCGGGCGGCCTGCGCGGCGGCACCGTGAAGTCGGCGATCGGCATGGGCTCGCTGCTGTGGGCCGGCATCGGCGACACCATCCGCGTCTCGCTGTCGGCCGATCCGGTCGAAGAGGTCAAGGTCGGCTACGAGATGCTGAAGTCGCTGGGCCTGCGCTCGCGCGGCGTGCGCATCGTCTCGTGCCCGTCCTGCGCGCGCCAGGGCTATGACGTGATCAAGACCGTCGAGATCATGGAAGAGCGCCTGCAGCACATCACCACCCCGCTGACCCTGTCGATCATCGGTTGCGTCGTGAACGGCCCGGGCGAAGCCCGCGAGACGGACATCGGCCTGACCGGCGGCGGCGGCGACAACCACATGGTCTATATCGGCGGCGTGCCGGATCACCGCGTCGATGGCGGCAAGATGATCGACCATCTGGTCGAGCTGGTCGAAAAGAAGGCCGCCGCCATCGAGGCCGAGAAGGCCGCCAAGGCTGCGGCCGCCGAAGCCGCCGCTCAGTAATTGGCTACGCTTCAGCCGGTTCGCGGCACTCACGATCTTCTGCCGGAGGACGCGCGCCGTCACCGCTACGTGGAGCAGGCGGCGTTCGACGTCGCCCAGCTCTATGGCTACGGCGAGATCATGACGCCGGTCTTCGAGTTCACCGAGGTTTTCGCCCGTACCCTGGGCGAGACCTCGGACGTGGTCTCGAAGGAGATGTACAGCTTCACCGACCGTGGCGGCGAATCGCTGACCCTGCGCCCCGAGAACACCGCCGGCGTCGCCCGTGCGCTGATCTCGGGCGGGCTCTCGCAGTCGCTGCCGCTGAAATTCTTCTATCGCGGCCCGATGTTCCGCTATGAGCGGCCGCAGAAGGGGCGTCAGCGCCAGTTCCACCAGATCGGAATCGAGCTGCTGGGCGTCGAAGGCCCGCAGGCCGACATCGAGGTGATCGCCATCGGCTGGCATATCCTGCAAAAGCTGGGTCTGGCCGAGCATGTCACGGTCGAAATCAATTCGCTGGGCGACACCGAAAGCCGCAATGCTTATCGAGCGGCTCTGGTCGAGTATCTGTCCAAATTCCGCGACAAGCTGTCGCAGGACAGCCGCGACCGGCTGGAGCGCAATCCGCTGCGCGTGCTGGATTCCAAGGATGAGGGCGACAAAGCCATCGTCGCCGAGGCGCCGCTGCTGATCAATTACCTCAACGAGCATTCGCGCACCTTCTTCGAGACAGTGCGCAACGGCCTGGGCAAGCTGGGCGTGCCGGTGAAGGTCAATCCGAAGCTGGTGCGCGGGCTGGATTATTATTCCCATACCGCCTTCGAGTTCATCACCTCCGCCCTGGGCGCCCAGGGCACGGTGATGGCCGGCGGCCGTTATGACGGGCTGGTCAGCCAGATGGGCGGCCCCGCCACGCCGGGTATCGGCTGGGCGGCGGGCGTCGAGCGCTTGTCCATGCTGATGGGCGATGCGCTGGAGCCGGCGCGGCGTCCGGTCGCGGTGATCCCGATGGGCGAGGGCGACGAGGCCCTGCTGGTGGCGCACAGGCTGCGCCAGGCCGGCTATGCCGTCGAGATGGGCTATTCCGGCAATATGAAGAAGCGCCTGGCGCGGGCCAACAAGGCCAATGCGCGGGCGGCGGTGATCCTGGGCGAGGACGAATTGTCCCGCCAGGCGGCTACGGTGCGCGACCTCGACAGCGGCGAGCAGGAAGAAGTGCCGTTGTCGGATTTGGAGGTCCGCCTGGCCCGGTTCCGATAGGCCATGAGGCCCCTGGTCGTCGGCGCCAACCACCGGACAGCTCCGCTGTCCCTGCGGGATACGCTGTTCGTCGACGACCTGGCCCAGCCGGATTTTCTCAATGACCTCGGGCTGCCTCAGGCGGTCGCCGTCTCGACCTGCGACCGGGTCGAGGTGTGGACCGTCTGCGACGAGCCCGAATCGCTGCAACCTCACATTGTCGAGACGCTGGCCCGGCGCGGCGGACTGCCCGCCGAGGCGATCGCCAATCATATCTATATCCTGTCCGACGCGGCGGCGATCCGTCATTGCTTTGCCGTTACAGCCTCGCTCGACAGCCTGGTGATCGGCGAGCCGCAGGTGCTCGGACAGGTCAAGGCCTGCCACCGCCTGTCGCGCGATTCCGGCCGGACCGGCCCTGAACTGGACGCCCTGCTGGCTGCCGCCTACAGCGCGGCGAAGCGTGTGCGCAGCGAAACCCCGGTCGCGGAACGACCCGTTTCCATCGCGTCCGCCGCCGTCCAGCTGGCCCGCGATCTGCACGGTGATCTGTCCGCCTGCACCGCCCTGCTGATCGGGGCGGGGGATATGGGCGAGCTGGTGGCGGAGCATCTTCTCGCAGCCGGAATTTCCCGCCTGGTCGTCTCGGCGCCAAGGATTTCAAGGGCCGAAGCGCTTGCGGAACGATTGCGCTGTCATGCCGCGCCCTTCGAAAACCTGGTTTCCAGCCTGCCCGATGCCGACATCGTGGTGACCGCGGTGGGCGGCCGGCAGACCGTTCTTTCCTCGGAACAGGTGATGGGCGCGCTCCGGCAGCGCCGCCGCAAGCCGGTCTTCCTGGTCGACACGGCGATGCCCGGCGATATCGAGCCGGCGGTCAATCGTATCGATGGCGCGTATCTCTACGACCTTCATGATCTCGAGCGTCTGGCGATGGAAGGACGGGCCAGCCGCGAGCAGGCGGCGGCGTCCGGTTTCGCCATCGTCGATCAGGCTGTCGAGGATTTTCTGCGCGATCGGGCGGAGAGGGTGGCGGTTCCGGCCATTATCTTATTGCGTGAACATTTTGAAAAACTGCGGTTGCAGGCCATGTCGGAGTCGGCGGGCGACGTGGAAAAGGCGACTAGGCTGCTGGTCAATCGTCTGCTACACGACCCGTCCGAGATGATGAAGCTGATGGCCGGCGGCGATCCGCGCTGGCCGGCGGCGGAGGAATTGCTGAGAAAGCTCTTCCGCCTGGAGGACAAATAACAATATGGACATTGAGCAGAACCTCGATCGCGTGCTGGTGCGCCATGCGGAACTGACGGCGCTGCTGTCGGGCGAGAACGGTCCGCCCGACGCCCAGGATTTCGTGCGCTGGTCGAAGGAGATGGCCGAGCTGGAACCGGTGGTCGCCGGCATCCGCCAGTTCCGTCAGGCGCGCCAGGAGATGATCGACGCGGCGGCGATGATGGAAGATCCCGATATGAAGGATCTGGCCGAGGCGGAATTCTATGCGCTGAAGGAAAAGCTGCCGGCTCTCGAGCGCGACGTGCAGCTGTCTTTGCTGCCCAAGGACGAAGCCGACGAGAAGAACGCCATCCTCGAAGTGCGCGCCGGTACCGGGGGTGAGGAGGCGGCCCTGTTCGCCGCCGAGCTGTTCCGCATGTATGAGCGCTATTCGGCCCTGCGCGGTTGGCGCTTCGAGACCCTGGAGTTCAGCGACACCGGCATCGGCGGTGTCAAGGAAGCGGTGGCCAGCATCACCGGGCGGGGCGTGTTCGCGCGGCTGAAATTCGAATCCGGCGTGCATCGCGTGCAGCGCGTTCCGGTAACCGAGGCCGGCGGGCGCATCCATACCTCGGCGGCGACGGTGGCGGTGCTGCCTGAAGCCGAAGAGGTCGACATCGTCCTCGAAGACAAGGATCTGCGCATCGACGTGTTCCGCTCGCAGGGTTCGGGCGGGCAGAGCGTCAACACCACCGATTCGGCGGTGCGCGTCGTCCATCTGCCGACCGGCGTCACGGTGCAGTGCCAGGATGAAAAGAGCCAGCACAAGAACAAGGCCAAGGCGCTGAAGATCCTGCGCGCCCGTCTCTATGACCGCGAACGCGAGATGAAGGACAGCGAGCGTTCGGCCAACCGTAAGAGCCAGGTCGGCTCGGGTGACCGGTCGGAGCGCATCCGCACCTATAACTTCCCGCAGGGCCGGGTCACCGACCACCGGATCAACGTCACCCTCTACAAGATCGACAAGGTGATGGAAGGCGAGGCGCTGGAGGAGCTGGTCGAGGCGCTGATCGCCGCCGATCAGGCGGAACGTCTGGCTGCGCTGAATGACCTCGATCGGTGAGAGTCTGCGTGCCGCCACGGCACGGCTGACCGAGGCCGGCATCGACGGTGCCCGGCTGGATGCCCGGCTCCTGCTGGCCGAGGCGCTCGGCAAGGACGGCACCTGGCTGTTCAATCACGCCAATGACGAACTGGACGCCAGCGTTGAGGCCGCCTTCGCCGCCCTGGTGGAGAAGCGCCTGGCGCGTCAGCCGGTTTCGTTGATTCTCGGGCGCCGGGAATTCTGGAGCCTCGATTTCACCGTCACCCGGGACACGCTGGCGCCGCGCCCGGACAGCGAGACGCTGATCGAGGCGGTGCTGGCCGAGCTGCCCGACCGCCAGGCACCGTTGTCGCTGCTCGATCTCGGCACCGGCACCGGCTGCCTGCTTATATCGCTGTTGTCCGAGCTGCCCAATGCGCGCGGTACCGGGGTCGACATCAATCCGGATACTTTGGCCGTGGCGCAGGGTAATGCCGACCGGCTGGGCTTCGGCGCGCGGACCCGCTTCATCCGTTCGAGCTGGTGGGATGCGATCGAGGGGCGCTTCGACGTCATTTTGTCCAACCCGCCTTATATCCCATCGGGCGACATTCCCGGCCTCGATCCGGAAGTGGCGCGGTTCGAGCCCCTGGACGCGCTGGATGGCGGCGCGGACGGGCTGGACGCCTACCGCCTGCTGGCGGCCGGAGTTGAGGGGTTTCTTGCTGAAAATGGTGTGATCGCATTCGAGGTCGGCGCGGGCCAGGCGCCCGACGTGGCGGTTTTACTGGAACAGGCGGGATTCCCGCTCCGCGCGATTCGGCGCGATCTCGCGGGCATCGAGCGGTGCGTCGTTTCCCGGCGTTAAGATTTTGCCCGCCATGCGAAAAAAACTGTTGGAATGGGATGGGTTCCCGCTTACTTTGTGTCGGCGCGCGATAAACGGCTGAGACCTTAGTAGAGTCTTGCAGACTCCATTCTCCCGTTAACCGTCATCCCAACCTAATCCATTCCAGCGTCTTGTGAAGGCTGGCGTGTGTGAGCCCATCATGTGGGGTCTTAGGACTAGAACGCAAACCAAGCAGGGATCATGAAACCAGGACCAAACTTGAAACAACGCTCGCGCAGCCGTAACAACAACGGCGGCGGCAAGAAGCATATGTCGCCTCGGAACCAGACTTACGATAGCAATGGTCCCGACATCCGCATTCGCGGCAACGCTCATCAGGTATTGGAAAAGTATTTGACCCTGGCCCGCGATGCCGCCTCGCAAGGTGATCGCATTGCCGCGGAGAACTACTACCAGCATGCGGAACATTATTTCCGTGTGATCAACAGCCAGAACCAGGCGAATGGCCGTCCCAACGACCGTCCGCTGCCGACCCCCGCCGATGATCAGATGGCTCTGGCCGGTGGCTTCGACGACGAGGACGGCGAGGGCGAGGAAGAGGGTTCCGAGGAAGGCGATGCCGAACAGGCCGCCGCCGAGGCCGTGGTCGAGATCCAGGGCATTCCCCCGGCGGCTCTGCCTCAGACGTCTCAGGCTTCCGATGAGGAGCAGCCCGCCGCCGAAGCCCGCGCGCCGCGCCGCCGCCGCCAGCCGCGCGAACGCGCTGAGCGCGTCGAGCGCAGCCCCGAGCAGGGTGAGGCGGCAGAGGCCTGAAATTTAAGTGTGAATGGCGTCCCGGCGCGCTTGCGCCGGGAACCGCCTGCTCCATATCCTGAGTGCACTCAGAAGATGCCGCGGTTGCCTATGTGAGGGACCGGGGCGATCTGTCGCTACAGGAGTCACACTGAATGAATTTCGAGAAATTCACCGAGCGCTCGAGAGGCTTCGTCCAGTCGGCGCAAACTCTCGCTGCCCGCAGCAATCATCAAAGATTGACCCCCGAGCACCTGCTGAAGGTGCTGCTGGACGATCCGGAGGGGCTGGCCGCCAATCTGATGCGCGCCGCCGGCGCCGATCCCGTGCGCGCCCGTACCGAGGTCGAGGCCGAACTGGCCAAGATTCCCCAGGTCGAGGGCGGCGCCGGGCAGCTCTATGTCGATACCAATACGACGCGCCTGTTCGATCAGGCCGAGAAGCTGGCCGACAAGGCCGGCGACAGCTTCGTCACCGCCGAGCGTCTGCTGCTGGCCCTGGCCATGAATGGCGGCGCGGCGGGTAAGATTCTGGCCGACGCAAAGCTGACGCCGCAGGGTCTGAACCGCGCCATCGAAGACATCCGCAAGGGCCGCAAGGCTGACAGCGCCAGCGCCGAGAGCGCCTATGACGCGCTGAAGAAATATGCCCGCGACATCACGGCCGCGGCGCGTGAGGGCAAGCTCGACCCGGTGATCGGCCGCGACGAGGAAATCCGCCGCACGATCCAGGTGCTGTCGCGCCGGACCAAGAACAATCCCGTGCTGATCGGCGAACCCGGCGTCGGCAAGACCGCCATCATCGAAGGCCTGGCCCTGCGCATCGCCAATGGCGACGTGCCGGAGAGCCTGAAGAACAAGCAGCTGCTGAGCCTCGATCTTGGCGCGCTGGTGGCCGGCGCCAAGTTCCGCGGCGAGTTCGAGGAGCGCCTGAAGGCCGTGCTGTCCGAGGTGACCGCCGCCGCCGGCGAGGTGATCCTGTTCATCGACGAGATGCACACGCTGGTGGGCGCCGGCGCCGCCGAGGGCTCGATGGATGCATCGAACCTGCTGAAGCCGGCTTTGGCGCGCGGCGAGCTGCATTGCGTGGGGGCTACCACGCTCAGCGAATACCGCAAATATGTCGAGAAGGACGCGGCCCTGGCCCGCCGGTTCCAGCCGGTCTACGTCTCCGAGCCGACGGTCGAGGACACCATCTCGATCCTGCGCGGTATCAAGGAGAAGTACGAGCTGCATCACGGCGTGCGCATCGCCGATTCGGCGCTGGTGGCGGCGGCGACCCTGTCGAACCGCTACATCACCGACCGCTTCCTGCCCGACAAGGCCATCGATCTGGTGGACGAGGCGGCCAGCCGCCTGCGCATGGAAGTGGACAGCAAGCCCGAGGAACTGGACGAGCTGGACCGCCGCATCGTGCAGCTGAAGATCGAACGCGAGGCCCTGAAGAAGGAGACCGACGCGGCCTCGAAGGACCGGCTGGGCAAGCTGGAGGTCGAGCTGGAGGATCTGGAAGCCCAGTCCGATGCCGAGACCGCCCGCTGGCAGGCCGAAAAGCAGGAACTGGCCGCCGCGACCAAGATCAAGGAGCAGCTCGACCAGGCCCGTTCGGAGATCGAGGTGGCGCAGCGCCAGGGCCAGTATCAGCGCGCCGGCGAATTGCTGTACGGGCTGATCCCGGAACTGGAGCGCAAGCTGAAGGAGGCGGAGAGCGCCTCGGACGGCAGCAAGCTGCAGGAGACGGTCGGCGAGGAGCAGATCGCCAGCGTGGTGTCGCGCTGGACCGGCATCCCGGTCGACAAGATGCTGCAGGGCGAGCGCGCCAAGCTGCTGAAGATGGAAGAGGTGCTGGGCAACCGCGTCATCGGCCAGGAAGAGGCGGTGCGCGCGGTGTCGGCGGCGGTGCGGCGTTCGCGCGCCGGGCTGCAGGACCCCAACCGTCCGATCGGCAGCTTCCTGTTCCTCGGCCCGACCGGCGTCGGCAAGACCGAGCTGACCAAGGCGCTGGCGTCATTCCTGTTCGACGACGAGACGGCGATGGTCCGTATCGACATGTCCGAATACATGGAGAAGCATGCGGTGGCCCGCCTGATCGGCGCGCCGCCGGGCTATGTCGGCTATGAGGAGGGCGGCGCGCTGACCGAGGCGGTGCGGCGGCGGCCCTATCAGGTGATCCTGTTCGACGAGGTCGAGAAGGCGCATCCGGACATCTTCAACGTGCTGCTCCAGGTGCTGGACGATGGCCGCCTGACCGACGGGCAGGGGCGTACGGTCGATTTCCGCAATACGGTGATCATCCTGACCTCGAATCTGGGCGGCGAGATCCTGGCCAATCAGAGCGATGGCGAGCCGGCAGAAGCGGTGCGGGGCGCGGTGATGGAGGTCGTGCGGTCGGCCTTCCGGCCCGAATTCCTCAACCGCCTGGACGACATCCTGCTGTTCCATCGTCTGGGGCGGCATCAGATGGACGGTATCGTCGACATCCAGCTGGCCCGCCTCGAAGGGCTGCTGTCGTCGCGCAAGATCGGGCTGGCGCTCGACCAGAAAGCGCGGTCCTGGCTGGCGGAAGCCGGTTACGATCCGGTCTATGGCGCGCGTCCGCTCAAGCGGGTGATCCAGCGGGCTCTGCAGAATCCGTTGGCGACCTTGCTGCTGGAAGGGACGATCGAGGACGGTCAGACCGTCGAGGTCTCGGCCGACGAGCGGGGACTGGTCGTCAACGGCCACTCCGTCGCGGACGAATATGACGCGTCGCCGGCAACGGGGGCGCGCCAGGAAGCGCGCCCACGGCTGTTGAATTAACGGGAAGCGGTACGGGTGGTGGCGGGGGTTTCGGCGAGCTCCGCCACCGCCTGCTTCTCGACGGCCTGGAACTTCACCAGATCCTTTCCGGCCAGCTTGCGGCCGGCCTGGAACTTCACGCTCATCGGATTGACCTGCTCTTCGTCGACCAGCACTTCGTAATGGAGGTGCGGGCCGGTCGAGCGGCCGGTCGAGCCGGAATAGGCGATGATCTGGCCCTGGGAGACGTGACTGCCGGGGCGGATGCCCGGCGCCAGGCGCGACAGGTGGCCATAAGCGGTCTCGTGGCTCTCGTCATGCTCGATGCGGACATAGATGCCGTAGGAGCCGTTGACGCCGGCCATCTCGATCTTGCCGGAACCGGCGGCCATCACCGGGGTGCCGGTGTTGACCGCGAAATCGATGCCCTTGTGCTGGGTCGAGTAATGCAGGATCGGGTGGAAGCGCATGCCGAAGCCCGAGCTGATCTTGGCGCCGTCGACCGGCGTCTTCAGCAGGGCCTTCTTGGCGCTTTCGCCGGCCTGGTTGTAGTAGTCGAAGCCGCCCTGCTGGTCGGCGAAGCGGTACAGCTTCATCTCCTTGCCCGACAGGGTCATCGAGGCATAGACCAGCTTGGCGTCGTTATAGCGCTTGTCGGTGCCGCGCTCGAACATCAGTTCGAAATGATCGTCGGGCTGGATGTCGCGCTGGAAGTCGACGTCGTAGGAGAAGGCCTTGATCATCTCGGTCAGCATGGCGACCGGAACGCCCTGGGCCATCGCCGCCTCGAACAGGCTGCCGCGGATATTGCCCTCGTAATGGACGAAGCGGCTGACCGGCTGCGGCACCGCGGTGGCGAATTTGGGGAGGGACAGGGCCGGCATCGGGATCGGCAGGGCCGTCGCGGCGATGGTTGGCGGCAGGGGAAGCTCGAGCTGTCCCAGAGAGGGAGTGAACGATCCCGCCGACAAATGGCGATGCACTGAGGTGGTTGAAGCGCCCATCCAGATCAGGCCGATGCCCATGGTCGCCAATCCGCCGATGAAAGCCATGCGGATCATGGCCGACGACGAAAACCCCATACTGACCCTCCAAGAGTGGGGCCTGTCCCTGTTGGCCGGAACTGGCTCCCGTACGTGTGTGCGAATCTATAAACCGGGAATCGTTATGACAAAGCTTAAAAGGGCTGGCAAGCCTTGGTGATTCGACGATCCGCAAAGAAAGTTTCACCGATCTGTAAAAAGGTCGTTGACAGGGGGTGTGGGGAAGCGTAGAAACCGGCCTCCCGACGACGCAGACGGGCAGCCGGAAACGGCGGCGAGTTAAGAAGTCGGACCGCTATTTGACAAGTTTAGAAATTGGAAGAGATGCGTGGACAGCGCGAGACAATCGGTCTCGTTTAAGTCCGCTGCATATCTAGAGTACGCTCTAACGTTATGTAACGGTGCCTGGACGAGCCTCTGATTGCATCTTCGGATGCAAGTCAACTTGAGAGTTTGATCCTGGCTCAGAACGAACGCTG
>JAJPHO010000101.1 GCA_021325215.1 Alphaproteobacteria bacterium | reverse complement strand
TATTGCGAAGAGACCCACGAGCCGATCGGCATCCGCCGGCTCGAGGCCCGTCCGATCGCGACCCTGTCGATCGAGGCGCAGGAGCGCCACGAGCGTCTGGAACGCACCCACCGAGATGAATAGAGCCTGATCAGGGGTGGCCGAGATCCTCGGTCACCCTGGCCAGAACACCGGCCCAGTCTCCTTCCTTGTCCTGGCGGTAAAGCCTGGCGCGCGGATACCATGTCCCGCGCCAGCGCCAGTCATGGCCTGCTCTCAATAGCACCCAGACCTCGTGGCCCAGCGCGCCCGCCAGGTGCGCGGCGGCGGTGTCGACGCTGATCAGCAGGTCGAGCGAAGCCAGCGCCGCGGCCAGATCGTCGAAATCCCCGATCATGGGGCCCAGCGCGGCCAGGCCTTTCGCGCCGTCGCTTCCTTCGCGCTGAAGGCTGAAAAAGGCGATGCCCGGTCGGCTGCGCACCAGCGCTTCGATGTGGCCGAAGGGCAGCGCGCGCCGTTTGTCATGGCCGCCGGGATTGCCGGCCCAGACCAGCCCGACTTTGCGCCGTCCGGGGGCGTCCAGCCGCTCGCGCCAAACCGCTATCCGGGCCGGATCGGCGCTGAGATAGGGCTCGGGCGTGGCTTGGCCGTGGAACAGATTGGCCAGGCTGGGCAGGGGCAGTTGCAGGTCGAAGGGCGGCGGAGGAGCGCCCCACGGCACGATTTCGGCCGCACCATCGAGAAGGCGGGCGATCGGACCGATCAGCGGCGGCCGCATCTCGATCACCAATTTTCCGCCCAGCCGCGCGGCCAGCGGCAGATAGCGGCCGAACTGGATGCAGTCGCCGAAACCCTGTTCGGCATGGATCAGCAAAGTCCGGCCCGGATAGGGCGTGCCGTCCCAGCGCTGCTGGGAAAAGTCGCGCGGAGGCGAGGGTGTGCGCCACTCCCATTCGCGGAATCCCTCGGCGAACCGGCTTTCATTCAGCAGGGCGTGGGCAAGATTGGTATGGAGATCGGCACGGCGGGGCGCGACCCGCACAGCCCGTTTCAGGGCTTTGGAATCGTTCGACAGCACACCGAAATTGGCCCAGCCTTCCGCCCAGCCGGGACGGAGCGCCAGAGCGGCCTTGAAAGCCGCCTGGGCCCGGTCTTCCTCGCCGGCCTGGCCCAGAGTCAGGCCAAGCTGGAAATAGGCCGCGGCGTCACCAGGGTTCAGCTGCAGCATTTGCAGATGAGTGGCGATCAGATAGCTGCGCATGGCCGCCTGTTCGTCGCCCGTCTGCTCGTGACGTTTCGCCTGCGCCGCGTAGTCGGCGGCCGTCGGGCTTTGCCTGTCGTCCATGAGACGAGTATGGCGCAGGTCCGATCGGCAGCCAACACGCCCATACGCCTTCTCCCGGGAGAGGAGGCGTATGGGTGCGAGGCGTTTTACCGAAGTCCTTCCGGGCCGTTATCAGGCGACCTGGATGAGCTTCAGCAGTTCCTGCGGCAGCATGGCCGCCTGGGTCAGCGCGGCGATCGAAGACTGGGTCAGCACGTCCTGCGAGGACAGCTGGGTCTTCACCGCTGCAACGTCGGCATCCAGGATGGTCGCCGCCGACGCCGTGGTGTTCTGGACGTTGGCGGAGATGGCCTGGTTGCTGAAGTTGAACTGCGACTCATAGGCGCCGATCTTGGCGCGGTCCTGGGTGATGGTGCCGAGCGCGGAATTGATGCCCGCGATCGCGGTCAGGGCGTTGGTGGCGGTGGCGACACCGCTCGACGCCGTGCCCAGCAGGGTGTTGGTGGTGATGGCGTTGACCGTCACGGCCAGGGTATTGGCCGAGGTCGTGCCGACCAGGAACTTGACGTTCTGCAGGAAGGACCCGGACAGCAGCGACTGGCCGGCATAAGTGGTGCTGCTGACGATCGAGGTGATTTCCGACTTCAGCTGGGTGTATTCCGTGTTGATGTCCTGGCTGCGCTGCGTGTCGGTCACCTGGCCGGAGGCCGATTCGGTGGCCAGCGCCAGCATGCGCTGCAGCACGTTGCTGATCTGCGCCAGGGCGCCGTCGGCCGACTGCAGGATCGAGGTGCCCTGGGAAACGTTGGTCTGGTCCTGGGTCAGCACCGCGACATTGGCCTGCAGCTGAGTGCCGATGGCGAGGCCGGCGGCGTCATCCGAGGCTTTGACGATGCGCGAACCCGACGCCAGCTGCGAGATGGACTCGGTTTCGGCGTTCGAATTGATGTTGAGGTAGTTCAGCGCGGCATTCGCCGCGTTGTTGGTCGAAATAACCGGCATGATATGACCCCCGTGTTGGTCACGGCCAGGGCGCCCCGAAAAATGGGGTCCCCTGGCCAAGGTTAAGATACTGCGCAACCCTGTTACGGACGACCGGGCGGAACCTGGCGCAAAAAATTCTGAAAAAATAATTAGCGCCTGATTTTTTCAGCAATGCTGCGGGTCGCAGGGTTCCGCCATTCTTGAAATTTAACGAGATGGTAAGGGGTCGGACGACACTCTGGCCGAAATCAACTGTCCGTGGCGCGTTCGCGTCATAAGAGGCGTTTTCATGAGACTCGGCATAATCGACTATCAATTTCCTCGGGGAGGGGTTGAGCGATTTATTGAAGGAGTCCTGAACAATCTGCCCGAAGACGAAATCGACATCTGCGTGTTCAGTTCCGATTACGCCATGGAGGGCTATCGGGACCTGGTGAAGAAGGTCGACCGTCCGATTCGCCTGATCGAGCACAAGCCGCTGGTGCATCGCGTGGCGGCGCAGATCGGCAAGGAAACCACTTTCGCCTGGGTGCAAAATTTCGAAGTTCCCCGCGATCATTGGAAAGAGATCGACCTGGCCTGGTTCCCGGCCGTGCAGCGCCATGTGATCCGGCGCGATTGCCTGGCCCGCACCGTCGCGACCTTCCATGACGCCAATCTGGTCGAGTTCGGCGATTACATGGCCGAGCGGCGCGATCCGGTCGGACGGGTCGGCCAGCTTTATCTGATGGCGCTCGACGATTTCATGACCCGGCGCCTGATGGGCTCGCTGGCCAAGGTGGTAGTCGACGCGGCGCGCACGCGGGATTATCTGGCGCAGTCCTACGGTCCGCTGCCGCGCGAGCCGGATGTCGTCTATCCCTCGACCAAGCATGTGCTCGAGATCGAGCCGGCGCCGGTCGACCGGCTGGATCTGCCGGCCCGCTATATGATGTATCCGGCCAATATCTCGCCGCATAAGAATCACGAGGCCCTGCTGATCGCCCTGGCCAAGGTGAAGGCCGAGGCGCCGCAGCATTTCCTGCCGCTGGTGCTGTCGGGCAGTTCCACTTTGGGCATCGCGCTGGGCGGCGAATACCGTGCCGACCGGCTGCAATCGCTGGCGGCCCGGCTCGGCCTGGAAATCGGCACGGACCTGCATCTGCTCGGCACCGTCTCGAACGGGCAATACCGCGCCGCTTTGGGCCGCGCCACCGCGCTGGTGTTTCCGACTCTGGCCGAGGGTTACGGCTTCCCGCCGGTCGAGGCGGCGATGCTGGGGGTGCCGGTCGCCTGTTCCGATATCGACGTGATGAAGGAAAATCTCGACCGCCTGGCGATCCCGGCCGTGTGGTTCGATGCGCGATCCGTCGACGATATGGCGCGCGCTTTGGCCGAACTCGGCCGCGATGCGGACAGGCTTAAGCGACAGGCGGTCGCGGCGGCGGCGCAGATCAGGGACGAAAGCTGGAACGATGTCGGCCGCCGCTATCGCGAGATCTTCCGGCAGCAGGCCGAATTCGCCGCCTTTCAGGAAAGATATGGTGCCGCGTCATGAAACTGGGTGTCGTTGATTATCAGTTCGCGCGCGGCGGCGCCGAGCGGTTCCTGCTCGGCGTGTTCGACAATCTGCCGCCCGACGTCGAGGTTACCCTGTTCAGCTCGGGTAACGCGCTGGCCGGCTATCACGAGCTGGCCACCCAATCGCGCCACGACATCGCTTTGGTCGACAAGCCGCTGCTGATGCACCAGTCGGCGGCGGTGGCCGGAGACGAGGCGGTGCTGAGCGGACCGCAGATCTATGACGTGCCGGCCGAGATCTGGGACGGCCAGGATGTGGTGTGGTTCCCCTGGGTCAACCGGCATCTGATTCCGCGCCAATGCTTCCCGCGCACGGTCGCCACCATCCACGATTTGATCGTCGTCGAGCTGGGCGAGTACATGGCGGAAAAGCGCGAAGCGGTCGGCCGCGTCGGCCATTTCTTCTCGATGGCGATGGAGGACATGCTGGTCCGCCGCCTGATGGGCTCGTTGGCCAAGGTGATGGTCGACGCCGAGCGCACCCGCGACCATCTGGCCAAGACCTATGGGCCGCTGTCGCGTCTCCCCGAGGTGGTGCCGCTGTCGACCGAGCATATGCGCGAGATCCAACCGGCGCCGATCGACGATCTCGGCCTGCCCGAGCGATTCGTGCTCTATCCGGCCAATTATTCCTCGCACAAGAATCACGAATCCCTGTTCGTCGCCCTGGCCAAGGTCAAGGAGAGCCGCCCGGACGCCTTCATGCCGCTGGTGCTGACCGGCGGCAGCACGCCCAACATCGCCAGCGGTGCCGATTACCGCGGCGGTTATCTCAAGGCGCTGCTCGGTCATCTCAAGCTCGAGATCGGCCGCGACGTGATCATTCTCGGCGTGCTCGATGACGGGCGTTTCCGCTCGGTGCTGTCGCGCGCCGCCGGACTGGTTTTCCCGACCTTGCTGGAAGGGTTCGGCTTCCCGCCGCTCGAAGCCGGCCTGCTGGGCATTCCGGTTGCCTGCTCCGACATCCCGGTAATGCGCGAGAGCCTGGAGCGCCATGATGTGCCGACCTTGTGGTTCCGCCCCGGCATGCCCGACGAGATCGCCGCCGCCCTGGTGCGCCTCGGCACGGAAGGAGAGTCGCTGCGCGCCGCCGCCGCCAAAGCCGCCGCCGCGTTCCACGACCTGACCTGGGCCGAAGTCAGCGCGCAGTATCTGCAGGCCTTCCGCGACCAGATCATGATGGCGTCGATGTATGACGGGCGGGGCTCCTAAGCGGATGGCCACGCTGCTGCACGTCGTCGATTATACCGGTTCCGACCCGCAGACCGCCCGTCTGGTCGAGGAGGTGCTGGCCCGTCTGCCCGCCGATGACTTCGCCATCGGCATCGTTTCCTCCGGGACGGGGTTGGAGCGGGCCCATGCGCTGGCGGGAAAGCTGACCCGCCCGATCGAGGTGATCGACACGCCCGCCTTGATCCATCGTTTCGCGGTCGCCCTCGGGCCGGACGCGGAATTCACCGGTTCTCCCACCTATGAAGTGTTGGGCGACACTTTCAACGATCCCGATGTGGTGTGGTTCCCGCAGCTGCAGTTCCATCTGCCGGCCCATCGCGGCCTGGCCAAGATCGTCGCCGGCATACCCGATGTCAGCCTGATCGAGATGGCCGAGTTCCTGGCCGAAAAGGGCGGTACGGTCGAGTCGGCGAGCGCGACCGGGTTGGCGGCGATGGCGGACATGGCGCTGCGCCGCGTCGCTGCGTCGCCGGCCCGGCTGGTGGCGCCGTCGCGCCGCGTCGCCGATTACCTGGCGAAGATTTACGGCTGTTCGCCGGCCCTCGTGACGGTGCCGACGCCGAGCCTGCGGGATCTGCCCGCCGAACCGGTGCCGGGCCTGCCGCCACGCTATATTATATATGCGGGCGGCATCGGGCCGCTGGGCAACCACGAATCCCTGCTGATGGCCCAGGCCCGCCTGAAGAGCGGAGGACAGGCCTTCCCGCTGGTGCTGGCGGGCGAGGGGACCGCTCTGATCGCCAGCGGAACTACCCATCGCGGCGCCTATCTCAAGGCGCTGATCGAGCATCTCGGGCTGATCCCGGGCGAAGATGTGCATGTGCTGGGCGAGCTGACGCCGGGTGCTCTGAAGACGGTCTTCTCGCAATCTTCCGGTGCCGTCGTGCCGGTCCTGGCCGAGGATGACGCGCTGCTGGCGGCCGGGCAGGCTGCCGAACTCGGCGTGCAGATCGCCGTATCCGACATGCCGGGACCGCGCGAATACTTCACCCGCCGCGGCCTTTCGCCGCTGTGGTTCCGCCCCGGCGCCGCCGACGAGATCGCCGCCGTACTGGGGGCCTTGCGGGACGCCGCGCCGCGCCCGCCCGCCGACCTGCCCAATGCGGGCTGGGACGAGGTGGCGCAAAGCTATTTGACGCTGTTCCGCGAACAGGCGATTCTCGCCGCGTCGCAATCGGGAGTTCATTGATGGGCGCGTTGTCCGGGTTCGATCTCAACGGCCTGATCGAGGTCCATGACGTGCGCTATCTGGTCGAGTTCGGCACCGGCGAGGGCGACGATGCGGCCTATGCGGCAGGCTTCGCCTTCGACCATATCTATTCGCTGGAAGGGTCGCACCGCCTGGCGATCCAGGCCGCTTTCCGCCATAGCGCGAACCAGAAGATGACCTTCATCCACGGCAAGGGCGAGCGCGGCTGGCGGCAGGTCAATCCCGAGATTCCGGCCGAGATGCCGATCCTGTTCCTGCTCGACGGCGACCAGGCCGCGCAGGATCTGGCCGCCATCGCCAAATACCGCGATACGCGCCGCGACCTGTTCCTGGTCGAGGGCGGCGATCTGTCGGTGCTGCATCCGCTGTTCGGCGGCACGCACAGCCTGTCCATGCCCGCCGCCGGCCTGTTCTGCGCGGCTCCGGCGGCCTGACATGCTGGCCGGCCTCGCCCTCTTGCCCGATGGACGGCAGCAGCGCCTGGTGCTGCGTTTCGGCGCGGGCGCCTTCCGCGATGACGAGGTCTTCGATTCCGCCAATTGCCCGCCGGCGCGCTATCTGATCGAGGTGGGCCGGCGCCTGCTGGAAATCGCGCCGAATGCCCGCCGCCTGATGATCGCCAACCCGCTGCTGCCTCTGAGCCCCGAGCAGCTGGCCGGCTGGATTCCGCCGGTGCTGGCGGTGCCGGTGATCGTCGCCGACGCCAAGGGCTTTCCCCTGGCCTATTGCCTGCCGCGCTGGATGGTCGAAGAGGAGGAGCGCTTCCTGCTGCTGCTGTCGACCTGCGATGTCGGGCTCGACCAGCGCCTGCTCGGGCTGGTCGGCGGCTGCGAGGCCGGCGTGGTCGGGGTGCCCAAGCTCGATATCGGAGAATTCCCGCCGGCCAGCACGACCGGCTGGTTCATGGGACGCGGGCGGCAGGAAATGCTGCGCACCTGCACGATCGCCGCCCTGCGCGCCATACAGAAACAGAAGGCGTGGCGCGATTTGCCCTTCGCCGCCTATCTGCCCTATCACGCCGGGTCTCTGCTGATGCTGAACCTGGCGGCGCGCCAGGTGCCGAACGGTTTCTTCTCGAAGGAGGTGATCTGCGCCTCCTATCGCGACATCGTCGAGACCTGCCCGGGTCCGCTCGAACCGCTGCCGCTGCGCATGCCGTGGCTGCCGCGCGACAATTCGGTGGGCGAGCTGGAGTATCTGGCCCATGCGTTCGAGCGGCTGGGGCCCGAGGTGCGCGAATCGCATTTCTTCGGCTTCCTGCGGTATTCGCGCATTTATAACCGCACGCCGTTCCATCTGATCGACCAGATGAAATTCGCCCTCGGCCATTCGATGCGGCACGAGGCGGATACGGTGCATGGCGGAACGCCCTTCGCCCGCGCCAAGGCCGATCTGCCGGTGAGGCCGCTCAAGCTGCTGTTCCATCTGGCCGGCGGCTGGAAATTGAAGAGCTACCGCCTCGACAAGGCGGCGGCGATGTTCATGGCGCTGAAGAGCTTCGGCTGCGAACTGACGGTGATCGACCGCCCCGATCTGGAGCGCTTCGGCGCGCGCTCGGTGAGCAGCGACGATACCGCGTTCCTGACCGCCGAGGTGCGGGCCCATCACATCTTCATCGGCGTGGATTCTTTCCCGCATCATTTCGTGCGCCATGCGCTAGGCTGGCCGACGGTGGCCTTGTTCGCCAACACCAAGCCGTGCAATTCCGACGCGCGCGAGAACCCGGATTACCGGGCCCTGGTCGGCGCGCTGCCCTGCAATCCCTGCGGCGCCGAGCAGTTCTGCCCGATGACCGGGCGCGAGGATTGCGACAATTTCGCCCAGCCGCACCAGGTGGTCGCCGCCATCCTGGAAATGGCCCGCGCGGTCTATGGATTTACGGAGGCATCATGACGGTCCGGATATTGGCGTTCTTCGACACCGCCTATCCCGGCAACTGGTCGGCCCTGCGCCAGGCGCGGCCGCAGAGCCGGCGCTATCCGTCGCTCAATTGGCCGTCGACCCTGGGCACCTACGACACCGCCAAGTCCGATCAGATCGGCCAGGTCGCCGGTCTGGCGGCGGCGGCCGGCATCGATGGTTTCGTGGTCGAGGTCAAACCGACGGCGGAGGGCTATCACACCGGCGCCGAGGCGCTGGCGGCGCTGTGCCGGCCCGGATTGTTCGGGCTGACCTTCCGCTGGCGCGGCGGCAAGGATGCGACCTGGGCCGACGAGGCGGCGCGTCCGGCACGGGCGCGTCAGCTGATCGCCGCCCTGGCGGCTCTCAAACCGGCTTTCATCGACGGCAGGCCGGTGCTGGTCGTCGAAGATCCGGGCGCGCTGGGCGATGTGCGCCAGGCGGTCGCCTTGCTGCGCGCCGAAGCGGCCGCCGCCGGACTGGATGGTTTCCGTCTGCTCGCCAGCCGCGCCGAGTCGGCGGACGTAATGGGGCTGGGCTTCGATGCCGCACTCGATCCGGGTCCCGCCGATTGGGGTTCGTGTCCGCCCTCGAACAAGCCGACCGGCCTCGACGTGCTGGAGATTCAGGCCGGCCTGAAGGATTCGGTCGAGCTGACCGACAAATTCTATTCGTACCAGCTGTTCATCTTCTCGCGCATGATCAACCGCGAGACGCGCGGCAAGGTCTATCCGCGGGTGTTCCCGGCCTATTTCGATTGGGCAGGGCATCCGGATGGCGGGGCGACGGTGCTGGTCAACGGCCATGCCGACAAGGGCGTCGACCAATATATGTTCGGCCTGTTCGTCGAGAACGCGATCGCCTGGGCCGACCGTAATTTTGCCGAGGGCGAGAAGTTCGTCTTCCTGGAATCGTGGAACCATTGGCTCGACGGCAGCCAGATCGAGCCTTCGGTGCTGGATGGCGATCAGGTCTATCAGACCGTCAAGGACGCCATCGACAAGGCACGCTTCATGCTGCGCAGCCGGGGCGCGGCCAGGACCGAAACGCTCGACGAATCCACGCTTCTGCGGCTGCGGCAGATCTGCGAGGCGGCTTATGCCGCCGCCGGGATGAAGCCGTAGGTTCGCGCCGCCATCGCGGTCAGCGCGGTGGCGACCTCCAGGGCGTCGGGATAATTGACGCAGTCATCGCCGCCGGCCATCGGACAGCCCGATTTCGACAGACAGGTATTGCAGGGCAGGCAGCCGACCAACGCCTGATAGCCGGGGCTGGGCGGCGCGTCGTGATTGATCGGGCGGGTGCTGCCGAACAGCGCCACGGTCGGGCGGCGATGCACCAGGGCGGCGAAATGCAGCGGGAAGCTGTCCACGCCGAGGAACAGATGATGCGCTTCGATCTGCGCCGCCAGCGCGGCGGCGTTCGGCGCCGACACCGGAACGGCGCCGGTATCGGCCAGGTCCGGCCGGTCGAGCACCGAGATCTCCCAGCCCAGGCTGCGCAGCATGCCGATCAGGGTGCGGGCCTGCTGCTCGGGATAGGTCTTCAGCGCCCAGCCGCCATTCAGATGGAACAAGGCCCGCACAGGCCCGCCGCCCGGCGCCAGGCGCGGAGCCTGGCTGTGCCAATAGAGCGTGCTTTCCTGATGGTCCATCGGATCGCCCAGGGTGAAGCGGGCATGGTCGTGCAGATGGAACGGCGTGAAATGATGCATGCGCAGCAGACGGCCGAACACGGTGAAATGGCTGCGGCGAAAATCCGGCCCCAGCGTGTCGAGCGCATTGACGAAATAGCGGTATTTGCTGAGCGAGCCGTCGCGCGGCATCGGCGGCAGGCGCAGTTCGACCGGCTCCAGCTTGGGCGATGCGGCCTCGACCACATCCTTGAAGGCGGTGCAGACGATCTGCTTCTCGAACAGCAGCGGCGTCGCGCTCTTCGACGCCAGGGCGACGAACAGGGCATCGCCGGCGTGATAGGGATGGAACAGGGCGAAGGGGCGGCGGCGCCAGGCCGGGTCGGTCTGGATCAGTGCCAGGGCATCCTCGGCCTGCAATTTCAGGGCGCGCAGGCGGCGGTCGGGATTGAGCCAGCCATTGCCGCTGGAGGCCGGGAAGGCATCGAGGCCGCCGACCGCCAGAGTGACCACGGAGAACCCGGTGCCGCAGATCAGGCCGAGCAAGGCCGTATCGAGCTTGGCGTCCAAGGCCGACAGGCACAGCATCATGCGGCTGTCTTCTTCGATCAGGCGGCGCGGCAGGATGTAGAGGATGGGCATGCCGGCCGCGTCGGCCAGGATCATGGGCGAGGGGGCGCGGTCACCCAGCCAGGCCGCGAGTTGCAGGGCGTTGAGCGGCAGCAGCGGATTGGCGATGGCGATCAGGTCGGAGCCGGGATTGCGCGCGGCGAGGCGGCGGCCGATCTCCAGCATGTAGCGCCCCGGCGTGGCGGTGGCGGACTCGAAGATTTCGTCGGCCCGGAAGGCGCCGTGGGAAAAGCGGAAATCGTGGCGGTCGGCTTTGCCCGCCGCGAAGGTCAAACCAGCCAGCATCTGTTTTTCAGGCTCCCGCTTCGGCGATCGCCGCCGTGATCAGTTTGTCGGCCAGCCGTTCCAGGATGGTCCGGTCGTGGATGTCCTGCAGGCTCGCCACCGCCAGAGTGGCATGCTGGCGGATTCGCTGCCAGTCGATCGCGCCATTGATCATCTCGGCGCGCTGGGTCGGCTGCTTGCCGCCGGAGAAATCGATGGGCAACCCGGTCATCCGGCGGATCTGCTCCTCGCACTGGACACGATAATCGGCATTGCGCGTCATTTCGGTGGAGTCCACCGCGATATCGGCGACGAAGAAGGCGTGCAGATAGAGATAGAGATGCACGCCCATGAACAGCTCGAACATCTGGCCCTCCGGCAGCAGGTCGAACACCACCTTGGTGAATTGCTGTCCGGTCAGTCCGCTCAGCTGGGGCAGTACTTTGTGATCGACCGCCAGTTCCACGCAACGGCGGAAATAGAAATTGTGGATGTCGCTCAGGAAGCGGTCGCCCGGCTGATTGGCGATCAGGCGCAGCTTGTTATAGAACCAGTTGTTCCCCTTGCGGCGCTGATCGACGAAGGACATCCACTGTCCCCACAGATTGCGCAGCAGAAAGAGGTGAACGCCGCCGAAAACCTCCTTCAGCGGCGTGATGCGCCCCAGCGAGCGGACGAAGCCCAGCACGGGAACCCGGTCCTTCTTCCGGGCATGGCGGATCAGCAGCGAGACATAGCGGATCTCTTCCCGCCGCAGGCTGCCGGTCAGGCCGCCCTCGGGAATGAACCAGTCATAGGGAAACGGCGCCTCGTGCAGCCGAACGCCGCCGGCTTTGCGCAGCAGCGGCACATATTCCATGAAATAGGGCGCGGTCTGCGCATGGCCCGAAATCCAGCTCTCGGTGCCCATTTCCATCGCGGTCTGGCGCGACATGGCCGACAGATCTTCGTGGAACGGCTCGTAATAGCACTGCGTTCCCGCCAGAAGGCGGAATTGCTGCCAGACCCAGGTGCTGGAGGTGCGCCAGCTGGAATGGATGAATACCGGCTCCATGCTTACGCCTCGCCCGACACCAGCGGCAGGATGTCCCATTTCTGATGGAACCGCTGACGGTCCTCCTCGCGCGGCCGCAAATGCGGGGCGGTCAGGCAGGCGTAGGGCTCGGGCATATGGATGAATTTGGCGCCGGTCGCGGTGGCACACAGCAAGTCGGCCTGCTGCGCCTGCATGTAGAAATCATACCATTCGAAGAAATAGAGGAATTGCTCGTCGAAATTGATTTTGGCGAACACATCCATATGCAGGGCGATGTTGGGGATCAGGTCGTCGACGAACACCAGCGTATCGAGCCCGGCCGGAGCGCTGACGGGCGCCTTGATCACCGTGTCGGGCGCGAAGCTGTAGGTGAAGCCGACCGGCACCGTCTTGACCGCGGGCGCCGGGTTGTCATCGAGGGGGATGGCGCGCGCCTGGGCCTCGCCGATCAATTCCTTGTAGTTCGAGGGCCGGTCCTGCAGCCAGACGCCGCCGACGATGTCCGCCTGCCTGGCGAGCAGGGGCGGGAACAATTTGGCCGAGTCGGGGGTGAGCACCAGATCGTCGTCGAGGAACATCACATAGGGGGTGTCGCACAAGGCCGCCAGATCGCGCCGCGCACCGCCGGGACCGCGATTGCCGGCCAGCGGCACGGCGCGCACCAGGGGATCGGCGAACAGAGTCTCGTACCAGGCGTGGACCCAGTCCGGCGCGGTGTCCGGCGTGGAATGGCCGACGATCACCGAGCGCGGGGCGGGGACATGCCGCAGCGACCGCAGCAGACGCTCCAGGCAATAGGGGCGCCCATTGCTCGGTACGATGATCGAATAATCCATCTGGTTCCCGTCCCCTCAATCGGCATTCATTCGCCGGACTCTCGTTATAGACTGGAGCACCCGGATCGTTAACGGGGCATTTACGGCAGCGGTGCTAGTCAACATTGAAATATAACAGGAGCGATTGATGACGCCGACGACGCCTTTGGACCCTTCCGCCCTGGTCGTCCGCCGCGGCGTCACGTCGGTTTCCTTCGCTTTGTTCGGCGGCGTCCTGCAACGGCGCTGCCTCGGGCTGGAAGGCCTGTATGAGCGCACCGTTCAGCTGGCGCCGGTCCCCGAGCGGATCAAGCAGATCGCCGACAGCTTCGTCCAGCACCGCAATCTGGCGCAGAACCGCTTGCGTATCGGGCGCGAGGGGGGCGACAAGGTCACCCTGGTCTCGGGCGTCACCATCGAGACCATCTACGAGTCCTTCGCCGTCCATGCGCTCGGCCTGCCGACCTCGATCCGGCCGCAGCTGATCGCCGCCGAGCTGGCCGCCGAAAAGGAGCTGGCGGTGGTCAATCCGGCGGTGCGGCTGTTGATCGAGCAGGCGCGCAAGACCGGGAAAAGGGTCGGCATCGTCGCCGAATCCCATTGGTCCGCCGCGCGGATCCGCGAGATCCTGGCGGTCGTCGCGCCTGGTCTGACCTTCGATTTCATCTATAGCTCGGCAGCGCCCGACGTTTTCGCGGCGGGCAGTCTGTTCAAGGCTTATCTCGCCGCCGAAGGGCTCAAGGCGAGCCAGGCGGCGCATATCGGCGTCGACCAGGATACGGTCGTGCAATCCGTGCGCGGCCTGGCCATGGCGCCGTTGCCGCCGATTCCCGATTTCCGTGACGCCGAGGGCGGGCGCGAGACGACCGCCGCCAAGCTGCTGGCGGTCTCCGACCGCGGCTTCGATTGGCGTCTCGATGGCGGGTTCCATCTGCTGCGCGACGCGGCGCTGGCCGAAATCCAGCCAGCAACGCCCCATCTCAAGACCGCGGCGGTGGTGGTCGGGCCGATGATGGCCGGTTTCCAGCGCCATATCGAACATCGGGTGGCCGAGCTGTCCACGCCGGGCCGCACGGTCAAGCTGGCCTTCCTGGCGCGCGACGGCTATCTGCCGCTGCGCTTCTGGAACGCGGCGGGCACCGGCGAGGCCGAGTATCTCGAGGTCAATCGCCGCATCGCCATGGTGGCCGGCTCGGCCGGCGAGGGCGGTCTCGACACCGTGATCGGGCTGATCCGCAGCATGGATCATGTGCGCCCGGAGAGCATCGAAGACTTTTTCAAGATCAAGCTCAACGCCAAGACCCGCGACTTCTTCAAGACCTATCCCGACGAGCTGGTGCCGGGTCCGGATTTCGCCGATGTGCTGACCAGGCTGCTGGGCAAGAAGCAGCTCGCCAATCTGTCGGACACGTTGCGCGCCGCGCTGATCCATTATCTGACCCTGAAACTCGGCCCGCTCGACAAGGTCACCGATCTGGTGCTGGCCGACATCGGCTATACCGGCAACATCCAGAAAGGGCTGAGACGCGTTTTCGACGTCGAGGGGCTGAATATCCGCCTGCACGGGCTCTATCTCATGCCGCATGGCGAGGCCTTCGTCGATCTGCCCGGCGAGGATACGGTCAGCGGCTATTTCGACGACACCGTGATGACCCCTCAGGTGAAGCGCGCGGTGATGCGCGACGCCCCGTTGATCGAGGAATTCTGCTGCGCTCCGGTGGGGTCGGCCAAGGGTTACATCGACGGCAAGGAGATCCGCGAGCCCGAGGTGCGCCTGCCCCAGGAGATCGCTTTCTGCCTGGAAATGCAGGATGAGGCGGTCCGCTGGTTCGATGCCTATCGCGGTCATGCGAAGCGTTACGGCTTCGATCCCATGAAGACCGATTTCGCCAATTTCCGCGCCTGGACGGCGGCGATCCTGGCCCGTTTCGTGATGATGCCGACCGCGCTCGAATGCCAGACTTTCGGGCCGCTGATGCACGATGTCAGCCTCGGTTCGAAGGGGTTGATCGCCACCATCACCACTGCCGACATCCGCAAGCTGATGGGTGCTTTGCCCATGCCGACCGTCTGCTCGATCCACCACCCGCCGGTCTGGCTGGGCGGCAGCCTGGCGGCACACAACGCCGCGTCCGGCCTCGCCTATGCGATGACCGGATTCGGCCTGCCCACCGACGATCTGCTGCGCGATGTCGAGGTGGGCGACGGCGAGGCGATCCTGGTCAAGGAAGAGCGCGTGGTGCCCCTGCCGGTGTCGCGCGCCCTGACGCCGTTCGGCGATCTGCGCCTCAGGATTCCGGTCCTCAACAAGGATGGCGAAAGCGTGGTCGCCCTGCCGCTGCGGGCGCCGATCACCAAGGGCGTACTGCGCTCGGTGATCCTGCAAGGCGGCGACAGCATCGCCGAGGCGGCCACCTCGCGCTATGGCGAGGTGATGCCGATCGAGCAACTCGAAGCGGCCAACGCCGTTCTCGACGGCAAGTTTTTCCGAGCTGTTTCGGCCGACGGCCTGCTGCTGATCAAGGTTCCCGCCTTCGGGCACCCGCTCAGCGTGATCACGCTG
>JAJPHO010000061.1 GCA_021325215.1 Alphaproteobacteria bacterium | reverse complement strand
AGTGCCTGATGGCGCGCGTTACCGTTGAAGATTGCGTGATGAAGATCCCCAACCGCTTCGAGCTGGTCCTGCTGGCCGGCCAGCGGGCGCGGGACATTTCTTCCGGCGGCAAGCTGACCGTCGAGCGCGACAATGACAAGAACCCGGTGGTCGCCCTGCGCGAAATCGCCGAGGAAACCATCCACCTCGACGGCCTGAAGGCTTCGCTCGTGCAGGGCCTGCAGAAGCAGGTCGATGTCGACGAGCCCGAAGAGGAAGAGATCGACGTGCTGGCCGCCCGCGAGCTGGCGATGGATGTCAACAATATGGTGATGGACGACGAGTCGGGTGACGACGGTCTGTCGATCCGCGAGAGCGGCGCCGATCTGGATGGTGATCTCGGCGAGGACGAATGAAGTGCCGGGGACGGCATATGAAAGTCTGCGTCGTCCCCGTTTCCCCGGGCAGGAGTGACCTGCCATGATGCGCCAATTCGAACTGGTCGAACGGGTTAAATCCTACGACCCTTCCGCCGACGAAGACGCCATCAACCGCGCCTATGTCTTCGCCATGAAGATGCACGGCTCGCAATTGCGGGCCTCGGGCGACCCTTACTTCTCCCATCCGATCGAAGTGGCGGGCATCCTGACCCGCTACAAGCTCGATTCCGCGTCGATCATCACGGCGCTGCTGCACGACACGGTCGAAGACACCGCGGCCACGCCCGAGGACATCAAGCGCCTGTTCGGCGAAGAGATCCTGCGCCTGGTCGACGGCGTCACCAAGCTGACGCGCCTCGAGCTGCAATCCGACCAGACGAAGCAGGCGGAGAATTTCCGCAAGCTGGTGCTGGCGATGTCGGAAGACATCCGTGTGCTGCTGGTGAAGCTGGCCGACCGCGTGCACAATATGCGGACGCTGCATTTCATCAAGAACGCCGACAAGCGTCGCCGCATCGCCTCGGAAACCCTGGAAATCTACGCGCCGCTGGCCGGTCGCATCGGCATCTCCGAGATCAAGGAGGAGCTGGAGGACCTGGCTTTCGCCGAGCTGCATGGCGATGTGCGCGAAAGCCTGATGGCGCGTCTGTCCTTCCTGCGCGAGAAGGGCGGCGGACTGATCGGCCGCATCCTGGAAGAGCTGCGCGGCACGCTGGGTGAAGCCGGCGTCGACGCGGCGGTGACTGGGCGCGAAAAGACCGCCTATTCGATCTGGCGCAAGATGCAGCTGAAGAACGTCGCGTTCGAGCAGCTGTCCGACATCATGGCCTTCCGCGTGCAGGTCGCCTCGATCGAGGATTGCTACCGCGCGCTTGGCGTCATCCATTCGCGCTATCCGATGGTGCCGAACCGCTTCAAGGATTACATCTCGACGCCGAAGCCGAACGGCTACCGCTCGATTCATACCGGCGTGTTCGGCCCCGAGCGCCATCGCATCGAAATCCAGATCCGCACCAAGGACATGCACGACGTCGCCGAGTTGGGCGTCGCCGCGCACTGGTCCTACAAGCAGGCCCGGCCCAGCGCCGAGGGCAGCCAATATCGCTGGCTGCGCGAACTGGTCGACATTCTGGAGCACACCTCGAATCCCGAGGAGTTCCTGGAACATACCAAGATGGAAATGTTCCAGGACCAGGTGTTCTGCTTCACGCCGAAGGGCTATCTGATCGCGCTGCCGCGCGGCGCCTGTCCGGTCGATTTCGCCTATGCGGTGCACTCCGCCGTGGGCGATCACTGTGTCGGCGCCAAGATCAACGGGCGGATGATGCCGCTGCGCACGCCGCTCAATAACGGCGATCAGGTCGAGATCGTCACCTCCAAGGCGCAGACGCCGAACCCGACCTGGGACCGCTTCGTCGTCACCGGCCGCGCCAAGGCCCGCATCCGTCGCTTCGTGCGCGCCCAGCAGCGCCTGCAATATGCCGATCTCGGCCGCGCCATCCTGACCCGCGCCTTCAAGCAGGAAGGCTACGACTTCACGGAAAAGGGCCTCGAAGGCGTCATCAAATTCTTCAAGGTGTCGAGCCTGGAGGATCTGCTGGTTCTGGTCGGCGACGGGTCCTTCACCGGCCGCGAAGTGGTGGTCCAGGTCTATCCCGAGCTGAAGACCCAGCCGCAGAAGGAGCCCGACAATGTCGTGGCGCTGAAGCGCGGCGGCAAGAAGACCCCCAGCGCCCCGACCGTGCCGATCAAGGGGCTGATCCCCGGCATGGCGATGCATTATGCCGGCTGCTGCCATCCGCTGCCGGGCGACCGCATCGTCGGCATCGTCACCACCGGCAAGGGTGTCACGATCCACACCATCGATTGCGACATGCTCGAGCAATATGCCGAGACGCCCGAGCGCTGGCTCGACCTCAGCTGGAACCAGGACGACCAGGAAATCCGCGTCGGCCGCGTCAATCTGGTGGTGGCGAACGAGGCCGGGTCCCTGGGCAATCTGTCGATGGTGATCGCCAAGAACCAGGGCAATATCTCGAACCTCAAGATCACCAACCGCAATCCCGACTTCTTCGAGATGATGGTCGATATCGAGGTGCGCGACGTCAAGCACCTGACCAACATCATGGCCGCCCTGCGCGCCACCCCGGCGATCAATTCGGTCGAACGCGCCCGGAATTAAAAGAGACAAATTTCACCACGAAGGTCACAAAGGGCACGAAGGAAGGCACAAAGAAAAAACCTTTGTGTCCCTTTGTGTTCTTCGTGGTGAATAACGGTCTTTATCGATGAATGCGAATGGACCAGTCGCCGCCTGAGGCGATGTGATGGACTTTGGCGTAGTCGCCCAGGTTGAGCGCGACCGAGACGTTCAGCAGGCTGTTGATATAGACCAGCGGCTGGCCTTTCGGCACGTCGCCGAAGGTCTTGGCGAAGGGCGCGGTCACTTTGTCGGCCAATTTGCCGCCGTGATAGATCTCGACGGTCAGCTTGTCGCCCGGCTTGACGTTCATCTCGGTCAGCAGCGCTTCGGGGATGTCGCTCCACACATTGCCGAACTGGATGTCCAGCGCCGGGATGGTGCCGATCAGGGCATCGCCTTCGTGCCGGGCCTTCTGGTGCGGGATAAGGATCAGCTTTTCGCTGGCCAGCACCGGGCCGACCTGTTCCCAGGTGATCACGCCCGCCGCCAGCCGCGCGCCGGTATAGCCGAACACGTCGCGGCCATGGAACGTGTTGCTCTTCTCCGAGCCCTTGAGGCGGTTGATCGTCTCGTCGATGGTCCGCACTTCCTCGACGCCTTCCACTTCGGCGATCAGGGTGATCAGGCCGTTATCGGGCAGGACGTAGTAATGCTCGGCCCTGGTCTTTACGACCACCGACAGGCGCGACGTGCCGACGCCCGGATCGATCACGCCGACGAACACCGTGCCCTTCGGCCAATAGGGCGCGACCTGATAGAGGCGATAGGAGCCTTCCCAGATGTCGCCGGCGGGAATTTCATGGGTCAGGTCGGAGATCAACAAGGCCGGGGAGACGCCATAGGAGACGCCTTTCATCTCGGATACCGCGCCGTCCTTGACGCCGAAATCGGTCATCAGCACCAGGGGGGCGGCCGCCCGCGCCAGGGAAGAGGCGGCAAGAAAGAGAACGGCAATCGTAAACAGTCTGATGATTTTCGGCCCGACCATCTGCAAACCCCCTGGACAACACCCAAATAGGTGATGTTACGGTCTTTTTCGCTCTCATTCACCGAGGAAAATCCGCCATGTCCCGTGGCCTCCGTCTCGGCCTCAATATCGATCACGTCGCCACCATCCGGAATGCCCGCGGCGGCCCGCATCCCGATCCGGTCCGCGCCGCCGCGCTGGCGGTCGAAGCCGGCGTGGACGGCATCACCGCGCATCTGCGCGAGGATCGCCGCCATATCCGTGACGAGGATATCCGCGCCTTGATGGAGACCGTCGGCCTGCCGCTCAATCTGGAAATGGCGGCGACCGGAGAGATGCTGGAGATCGCCCTGCGCCATCGTCCGCATGCCGCCTGCATCGTGCCGGAGCGCCGCGAGGAGCGCACCACCGAGGGCGGCCTGCAGGTGGCCGGACAGGTGGCGAAGCTGAAGCCGATGATCGGCGAGCTGTCGGCGGCCGGCATCCGCGTCTCGCTGTTCATCGAGCCGGAGATCGCCCAATTGGATGCCGCGGTGGAAGCCGGCGCGCCTGTGGTGGAACTGCATACCGGCGCCTATGCCGAGGCCAAAAAGGGCCCGGCGCGCGATGCCCAGCTCGACCGGCTGGTCAAGGCGGCGGCCCATTGCGAAAAGATCGGCCTGGAATGCCATGCAGGCCATGGCCTGACCTTCGATAACGTCAAGCCGGTTGCCACCATTCCCACCGTCGCCGAACTCAATATCGGCCATTTCCTGATCGGCGAGGCGGTGTTCCGCGGCCTGGTCCCGACGCTCAGGGAGATGCGCCGCCTGATGGACGAGGCACGGGCGTGATGAGAGTCTTAAAGTGATTCTGGGGATCGGCAACGACCTGATCGATATCCGCCGCATCGAAAAGACGCTGGAACGGTTCGGCGAGCGGTTCCTCGACCGCGTGTTCACCGCCGAGGAGCGGGCGCGCGCCGAACGGCGTCCGTTCACCCGCGCCGGCACCTATGCCAAGCGCTTCGCCGCCAAGGAAGCCTGCGCCAAGGCGCTGGGCACCGGTCTGCGCCATGGCGTGTTCTGGCGCGACATGCGGGTCGCCAATCTGCCGTCGGGCCAGCCCACCCTGACCCTGACCGGCGGCGCCGCGGCGCGGCTGGCCAAGATCACGCCGCCGGGCATGGTGGCGCAGATCAACCTGACCATGACCGACGATCATCCCTGGGCCGAAGCGGTCGTGGTGATTTCCGCGCTGCCAGCCCCTTGAAGCGCTCGCCATAAGGTCATACCTTCCTTCGGTGCAGTGCAGCGAGGAGAGCCGGCCATGATCAGCTTTACGGTCAACGGGCAGAAGAAGACCTTTGACGGCGATCCTGAAACCCCGCTGCTCTGGTATCTCCGCGACATCGCCGGCCTGACCGGCACCAAATTCGGCTGCGGCCAGGCTTTGTGCGGCGCCTGTACCGTGCATGTGGGCGGCAGCGCGGCGCGCTCCTGCCAGACTGCGATCAGCGACGTGGCGGGCCAGGACGTGGTCACCATCGAAGGCCTGTCGCCCGACGGCAATCATCCGCTGCAGGCTGCCTGGCGCGAGTTCAACGTGCCGCAATGCGGCTACTGCCAGGCCGGTCAGATCATGCAGGCCGCCGATCTGCTGAAAAGCACGCCGCATCCGACCGACGCCGAGATCGACAATGCCATGTCGGGCAACATCTGCCGCTGCGGCACCTATCCGCGCATCCGCGCCGCCATCAAGCGCGCCGCCACGGGAGGGGTGTGATCATGAATGCCATCACGCCCAATAACGCTCCGCTGAACGTCAGCCGCCGCGCGCTGCTGCTCGGCTTCGCCGCCGGCAGTCTGGTTCTGGCCAGCGGGCCCTTCGCCCTGGCCGCCGAAGAGAAGAAATATGGCGGCGACGCCATGGCCGGCGGCCTCAAGGACGATCCGCGCGTCTTCCTGTCGATCGCCGAGGACGGCACCGTGACCCTGCTTTGCATCCGCGCCGAAATGGGGCAGGGGGTGCGCACCAGCTTCGCCATGGTGGTAGCCGACGAGCTGGAAGGCGATTTCTCGCGCTTCAAGGTGCTGCAGGCGCCCGGCGACGAAGAGCGTTTCGGCAGCCAGGACACCGACGGTTCGCGCTCGATGCGCCATCATTTCATGCCGCTGCGCCGCATCGGCGCCGCCGCCCGCCAGATGCTGGAAGCCGAAGCGGCGGCCCGCTGGAACGTGCCGGTCGCGCAGGTGAAGGCCGAGAACCACAAAATCGTGCATGCGGCGTCCGGAAAGTCGCTGGGCTATGGCGAACTGGCCAAGGCCGCCGCCAGCCGCGCCGTTCCCGCCACCGCCGATCTCAAGCTCAAGGACCCCGCCAAGTTCCGCTATATCGGCAAAGAGGGGAACAAGCTGGTCGACGGGCATGACATCACCGTCGGCAAGGCGCTCTACGGCATCGATGCCCGCCCCGAAGGGCTGCTTTACGCCGTGGTGGCGCGCCCGCCGGCCTATCTCGGCAAGGCGAAGAGCTTCGACGCCGCCGAGGCGCTCAAGGTGCCCGGTGTGGTCAAAGTGGTGCCGATCGACGGCACCGGCGCTCCGCCCGGATTCCTGCCGCTGGGCGGCGTCGCCGTGGTGGCCGAGAACACTTTCGCCGCCATCAAGGGCCGCTCGAAGCTGGTCATCGACTGGGATGGCGGCCCGAACGGCGATTATGATTCCGCCGTCTATCGCAAATCGCTGGAAGAGGCGGCGCGCGCCCCGGGCAAGGTGGTGCGCAAGAATGGCGACGTCGACGCGGCGATGGCCAAGGCGGCGAAGAAGATCACCGCCGAATATTATATCCCCATCTCGCCCAGGCGCCGATGGAGCCGCCTTCCGGTACCGCCCAGGTGCGCGAGGACGGCATCGAGGTGTGGTGCAGCACCCAGGCGCCGCAGGTTGCGCGCGAGAATCTGGCCAAGCATTTCAACATGCCGCTGGAAAAGGTCGTGCTGCACAATCTGCTGCTGGGCGGCGGTTTCGGCCGCAAGTCGAAGCCCGACTACGTGCAGGAAGCGGCGATCCTGTCCCACGCGATGGGCGGCAAGCCGGTCAAGGTCAGCTTCACCCGCGAAGACGATCTGCATCACAGTTTCTTCCACACGGTCTCGGTCGAACGCATCGAGGCCGGTCTGGACGCCAAGGGCAAGCCGGTCGCCTGGCTGCATCGCACGGTGGCCCCGTCGCTGGCGGCCCTGTTCATGCCCGACCCCAAGCATGAGATCCCGGTCGAGCTGGGCATGGGCGCGGTCGACAATCCGTTCGACATCGCCAATTTCCAGGTCGAGAACCCGGAAGCGCCGACCCACACCCGCGTGGGCTGGTTCCGTTCGGTGTCGAACATTCCGCATGCCTTCGCCATCCAGAGCTTCATTGCCGAACTGGCCGCCGCCGCCGGGCGGGACCACAAGGAGTATCTGCTCGAATTGCTGGGCAAGGACCGCGTCATCGATCCGGCCTATTTCTCGGACGGCTGGGTCTATGGCGAAGACCCCAAGCGCTATCCTTATGAAACGGCCCGCCTGCGCAAGGTGATCGAAGCCGCCGCCAAGGGTATCGGCTGGGGCCGCAAGCTGCCCAAGGGGCACGGTCTGGGGGTTGCCGGCCATCGCAGCTTCGTCAGCTATACCGGCGTCGCGGTTGAGGCGGTGGTGGATGCCAAGGGCGCCATTTCCATCCCGCGCGTCGACATCGCCTTCGATTGCGGCGCGGTCGTGAACCCCGAGCGTCTGCAAGCTCAGCTGATGGGCGCGGTGATCCAGGGCCTCAGCCTGGCCCTGACCGGCGAGATCAGCTTCAAGGACGGCAAGGTGGTGCAGTCGAACTTCGACGATTACGAAGTTCTGCGTATCGACGGCGCCCCGCCCAAGATCGAAGTGCACCTGGTGCCGACCAAGACCTACGACCAGCCTTTGGGCGGCGGCGGCGAACCCGGCGTGCCGCCGGTGGCGCCGGCGTTGGTCAACGCGCTGTTCGCGGCGACCGGCAAGCGCATCCGCAGCTTGCCGATCCGGGATCAGCTGGCGACGTAGTAGCGCCTTCGCGTCTTGTCCTGAGGCTTGTGTGAGGGCTTAGGGTGTTGGGTAACACGGACGGACGCGGACAGCCACGGACGGACACGGACCGCGCGAATAGGCGCCGCAGGCATTTTTCAAAGGCCTCGGCGCCGCTTGATGCTGGATTTATTGCCTGCGGCGCCTGAGCCTCGGTCCGTGTCCGTCCGCGGTTGTCCCGAAGGCCGCAGGCCGCGTCCGTGTTACCTAACATCTTCAGAACACGCACGAGCTCAGGACAAGACACTCTGTAAATCGGAAATCCTCAGGCGGCGGAAAGCCGCTTCGCCAGCGTATCCGCATCGACGGGCTTCCCGTAGAGATAGCCCTGCACCAGGTCGCAATGCTCTTCCAGCAGGAAGGCCGCCTGCTGCACATTCTCGACGCCCTCGGCCACCACGCGCAGATTGAGGCTGTGCGCCAGCTTGATGATCGACGAAGTGATGGTGGCGTAGTCCGGGTCGTCCAGCATGTCGGAGATGAACGATTTGTCGATCTTGAGGCAGTCGACCGGGAATTTCTTCAGATAGGCCAGGGACGAGAAGCCGGTGCCGAAATCGTCGATGGCCAAGCTGAAGCCCAGCTCGTGCAGGCCCCACATGGCCTTCACCGCCTGGTCGGGGTTTTCCATCAGCATGCTTTCGGTGATCTCGAACTCGATGGTATCGGGATCGGTGCCGGTGCTTTCGACCATCTCGGTGATGCGCTGGACCAGGTTCTTCTGGCGGAACTGCACCGCGGACAGGTTGATCGAGACGCGGAAGGGATCGGTCAGGGTCTGGCTCCAGCGCTTGGCCTGGATGAAGGAGGCCTCGATGACCCACTGGCCGATCGGGCTGATCAGGCCGCACTGTTCCGCTACCGGAATGAACTCGCCGGGATAGACCAGCCCGCGCACCGGATGCTGCCAGCGGATCAGGGCCTCGGCGCCGACCAGACGACCGCTGATCAGATCGATCTGCGGCTGGAAATGCAGGCGCAATTGCTCGGACAACAGGGAATCGCGCAGCTCGTTTTCCAGCGCTTTGCGCCGCTGCACGACCTCGTCCATCTTCGCGTCGAAGAATTTGTAATTGCTGCGGCCCTGTTCCTTGGCTGTGTACAGCGCCATGTCCGCGAAGCTGACCAGGCGGGCCGGTTCCTTGGCGTCGGTCGGGAAGGTCGAGATGCCGATGCTGGTGGCGGTGTGGATCTCGTCGCCATTGATGTTGTAGGGATGGGCGATGGTCTCGACGATGCGCTGCGCCAGCTCGGCGGCCTGGTCGGGGCTTTTCAGATTGCTGCACAGGATGGCGAATTCGTCGCCGCCCAGGCGCGCCACCGTGTCCGAGCCGCGCGCGCAGTTCAGCAGGCGCTGCGACACCTGGATCAGCAATTCGTCGCCGACCGGATGGCCCAGCGTGTCGTTGACGTCCTTGAAATGGTCGAGGTCGAGGAACAGCACCGCCATATAGCTGCCCGAACGGGTCGTCTCGCTCAGGCTGAACTCGATGCGCTGCAGGAACAGCGAGCGGTTGGGCAGGCCGGTCAGGGCGTCGTGATGCGCCATATGGTGCATCGCCGCCTCGGCCTTCTTGCGTTCGGAAACGTCGACGGCGGTGACCAGGATGGTGGCGGCGTCGCGGGCGGTGGCGGGCAGGCCGACGCCGGACATCACCAGATGATATTGCTCGCCGGTCCGCATGCCGGTGACGCGCAGTTCGGCGTCGCCTGGCGTGCCGTCGGCCCAGCGCTTGAGGGCGGCGTGCATCGGCGCGGTGTCGTCGCCGATCACCAGCGATTCCAGCTGGATGGTCAGGCAATCGTAATCATCGGGAACTTCGAGCAGGCGCTTGATGGAATCGTTCATGTAGAGGGTGTTGCCCTTGGTATCCATCTGCCAGATGCCGACCGGGCTGGTGTCGGACAGCGCGCGATAGCGGCGCTCATTGTCCTCGGCCTTGCTCAGCGCCTCTTCCAGCTCTTCCTTGGCGATCGACAGCTCCTCGGCGACCCCGACATAGGCGGAGCCCTGTTCCTCGGCGCGTTCCTTGGCGTCGCGCAGATCGATCAGGTGGCGCACCATCTGGTCGTTATTGGCGCGCAGCCGGTCTTCGAAGCGCTTGCGGCTGACGCCAAAGCGCACCACGTGCCACACCAGGGCAGGGGTCAGCCCCTCCAGTACCAGACAGTCGAGCGCGCCGGCGGACAGGCACTGGGCGTCGCGTTCCGGGTCGCGATGGTCGACGATGCCGATGATCGCGGTCTTGGGGGCGATGGTCGGGGCGACGCCGATCAGCTCGATGCCTTCCTCGCCATCGAGATCCACGCTGATGAAGGCGATGTCGAAATTGCCGCCGGACAGGGCTTCGAGCGCGGTCTCGACCGAGGGATGGGCCTCGATCGCGGCTTCCTGATGCGCTTCGCGTAGGATGGCGGTCAATTGAGCATCGGATTCCGGACGCGCGGCGGCGATCAGCACACGCAGAGGCGGCTCCGCGGCCGGAGTTTCCTGATTCTTGCCGACAACAAGTGCTTCGTTCATGCGCCGCCGATCAACAGAAGGCCAAGACAAAACCTGCCCGATATTGCCGGTATCTGCAATCGTCTCGGTGTCCACAAAGTGTAATGATTGCCGCTCGATTGTGGCGATATTCACAAAACAAAACCCCCGCCACTTGCGTGGCGGGGGTTTCGCAACCGTTCCGGTGAACCGGATCAGACCGAATAATACATCTGGAATTCGATCGGATGCGGGGTGTGTTCGAAGCGATAGACTTCTTCCCACTTCAGTTCGACATAGCTCTCGATGAAATCCTTCGAGAACACGTCGCCCTTGAGCAGGAAGTCATGATCCTTCTGGAGGCTTTCCAGGGCTTCGCGCAGGCTGCCGCACACCTGCGGAACCAGCTTCAGCTCTTCCGGCGGCAGGTCGTACAGGTTCTTGTCCATGGCGTCGCCGGGATGGATCTTGTTGGTGATGCCGTCCAGGCCGGCCATCAGCATGGCGGCGAAGGCCAGGTACGGATTGGCACCGGGATCGGGGAAGCGGACTTCGACGCGCTTGCCCTTCGGGCTGGCCGAGTAGGGGATGCGGCAGGAGGCCGAACGGTTGCGGGCCGAATAGGCCAGCAGCACCGGGGCTTCGAAGCCGGGGATCAGGCGCTTGTAGCTGTTGGTCAGCGGGTTGGTGAAGGCGTTCAGCGCCTTGGCATGCTTGATGATGCCGCCGATATAGTACAGCGCGGTCTCCGACAGATCGGCATAGCCCGAACCGGCGAACAGCGGCTTGCCGGCCTTCCAGATCGACTGGTGCACATGCATGCCCGAGCCGTTGTCGCCGAAGATCGGCTTCGGCATGAAGGTCGCGGTCTTGCCGTACGAATGGGCAACATTGTGGACCACATATTTGTAGATCTGCATGTTGTCGGCCGAACGGACCAGGGTGTCGAACTTGACGCCCAGCTCGGACTGGGAAGGCGCCACTTCGTGGTGGTGCTTTTCGACCGGCACGTTCATGTCATGCATGATGGTCAGCATTTCGGCGCGCATGTCGACCTGGCTGTCGAGCGGCGGAACCGGGAAATAGCCGCCCTTCACCGGGATGCGGTGGCCGTGATTGCCTTCCGGGAATTCCTTGCCGGTGACGTACGGGCCTTCCTCGGAATCCAGCTTGTACATCACCGAGTTCATCTTCACTTCGTAGCGAACGTCGTCGAACACGAAGAATTCGGCTTCCGGGCCGAAGAAGGCGGTGTCGCCGAAGCCGGCCGAGGT
>JAJPHO010000178.1 GCA_021325215.1 Alphaproteobacteria bacterium | reverse complement strand
GTCTTGCCCACGCCGCCCTTGCCCGACGCCACGGCAATGACGTTCCGCGCCCGCGGACGATGCGCGGGGCGGGGAGCCAGGGAGGGGACACTTCCGGTGGTCATCGGTGGCTGGCCTCTGCTCGTTGGATCATTGTTTGTTCTTCTGACGCAGGCGTCGGCAACATCATTCGAGCCATGATAGCGGGATTTATGGCAGATACGCCATTGACCACTCGCGGGCTCGAGCTGACATCGCAAAACATCAGCGGCGCCGACTCGGCGGCGGCCAGGATCGAGCCCAGGCGGCGTGTGGTGTCGAGGCGCGTGGCGAGCAGGCGGGTGGCGCCTACGCTGCCGAAGGCTTCGCCGATTTCAGCGGCCTCGATCGGGTCGCCGCCGGCGGCCAAGACGAGGATCGGCTCGACATTGGCGCTTTCCACCAGGGCGCCGAGATAGTCCAGATCGCCCTGCTTGAACGGATTGAGGCCGGGGCTGTCGACGAACACGATGTCGTACTGGCCCTGGCAGGCGGTGATGGCGCGCTGCAGGGTCTCGGGGCCGCGCGCGGTGATCAGTTCGATCTTGAGAATGCCGGTGAAGGCGGACAGCTGGGAATTGGCGCCGGCGCGGACATTGTCGGCCGAGATCACGCCGACCCGCCGGCCCTTCATGGTCGAGCGGGCGGCCAGCTTGGCCACCGTCATCGATTTGCCGTTGCCGGGCGGACCGACCAGCAGGAAGGGACGCGGCGCGCTCTGATCGGGCAGCGGGGCGAAGACGAAATGATTTTCCAGCGCCGCGGCCATGGCGGCCTGCGGATCGTCGAGGCCGCAGGAGCGCGCGACGCCGGTCAGCGCCTCGACCAGGCGCGGCGGCAGATTGTGATCGACGAAGGCGTCGCGCACCATCTCGGCGACCGGCGTGACCGCCGGTTCGTCGTCGAGCCAGCGGCCCGGCAATTCGTCGGTCTCGGTCGGTTCCAGAGCCGCGGTGATCCGCACGCCCTTGCCGCCGGCCGCGCGCTGGGTCGAGACGATGATGGCATCGTCCCCCAGCTCCTGCCGGATCAGCTGCATGGCCTCCGCCATGCTCGGCGCTATGTAGCTCTTCAGCCGCATCTATTTTCTTTCCGGGCCGCGACTGCGGCCCCGCGCTGCCGCTGTCTGCGGTAACACAGGCGATATAGCTTGGCGCGATAGCCAAGCGAACGGAGTTCGCGCCCGGCGCTTGAGGGACATCATCATATCTGCCCCAGGGTTTTGATCTTGGCCTTGGGGTGGATCTCCGACTGGCTCATGACCACGGTGACGGGGCGGAAGCGCTCGACGATCGACCGCACATAGGGGCGGGCGCTCGGGCTGGTCAGCAGCACCGGGCTTTCGCCCTGCATGGCGAAGCGTTCGAAGGTCTGGCGGGTCTTGGTGATGAAGTCCTGCAGGCGGCTCGGCGCCATGACGAGCTGACGCTCTTCGCCGGTGCCCTGCAGGCTTTCCAGGAAAGCCTGTTCCCATTCCGGCGACAGGGTGACCAGCGGGATGAAGCCCTGCGGTCCGGTATTGTAGTCGCTGATCGGGCGGGCCAGGCGGGTGCGCACATGCTCGGTGATGATCATGACGTTGCGCGAATGCGAGCAGGCTTCGGAAATGCCTTCCAGGATGGTGCCGATGTCGCGGATCGAGACGCGCTCCTGCAGCAGGTTCTGCAGCACGCGCTGGATGCCGCCCACCGAGATCTGCGAGGGCACCATGTCGGCGATCAGCTTCTGGTTTTCCTTGTCGACCTCGTCGAGCAGCTTCTGCGTCTCGGCATAGGTCAGCAGGTCCGGCATGTAGTCCTTGATCACCTCGGTCAGATGCGTGGTGATGATGGTCGAGGGATCGACGACGGTATAGCCGCGGAACAGAGCCTCTTCGCGCCCGCCCGGATCGATCCACACCGCCGGAAGCCCGAAGGTCGGTTCCTTGGTCTTCTCGCCCGGCAGGGTGATGTCCTCGCCGCGCGGGTCCATCACCATCAGCATGTTGGGGCGCAGCTCGCCGCGGCCGGCTTCGACTTCCTTGACGAAAACGATATAGGAATTGGCCGGCAGCTGCATATTGTCCTGGATACGCACCGACGGCATGACGAAGCCCATTTCGCCGGCCAAAGCGCGCCGCAGCGCCTTGATCTGGTCGGTCAGCTTGGGGCCGTGCGGATTGTTGATCATCGGCAGCAGGGCATAGCCGAGTTCCAGGCGCACATTGTCGATGCGCAGCACCGCCGAGATCGGCTCGTCGGCGACTGGCGCGGGCGGCACGGCATCGGCTTCGGCCTGGGCCAGGTCGACCGCTTCTTTCTGGCGCTTGGAGACGAAATAGGCGCCGCCGCCGGTGGCCAGGGCCAGGCCGAGGAACGGAATCATCGGCATCGAGGGCAGCAGCGACACCGCGACCAGCAGGGCCGAGGTCATGCCCAGCACCTTGGGATAGCCGATCAGCTGCTGGGCCAGCGCCTTGTCGGTGGATTCCTTGAGGCCGGCCTTGGTGACCAGCATGCCGGCGGCGGTCGAGACGATCAGCGCCGGAATCTGGGTGACCAGGCCGTCGCCGACGGTCAGCTTGGTGTAGTAATCGGCCGCCTGCGAGAAGGACAGGCCGTTCTGGGCGATGCCGATCAGCATGCCGCCGATCACATTGACGAAGGTGATCAGGATGCCGGCGACCGCGTCGCCGCGCACGAATTTCGAGGCACCGTCCATGGCGCCGAAGAAGGCGCTTTCGCCTTCCAGCTCGGTGCGGCGCTTCCTGGCCGTCGCCTCGTCGATCAGGCCCGAGGACAGATCGGCGTCGATCGCCATCTGCTTGCCGGGCATGGCGTCCAAGGTGAAGCGCGCCGCGACTTCGGCGATACGGGTCGAGCCCTTGGTGATCACCACGAAATTCACGATGATCAGGATGGCGAACACGATCACGCCGATGATGAAATTGCCGCTCATCACGAAGCTGGCGAACGCCTCGATGACGCGTCCGGCGCCGCCGGTGCCTTCATGGCCATGCGCCAGGATCAGGCGCGCCGAGGCCAGGTTGAAGGCCAGGCGCATCAGCGTGGAGAGCAGCAATACCGTCGGGAAGGAGCTGAAATCGACCGGCTTCTCGATGAAGATGGCCGTCATCAGGATCATCACCGAGAAGGTCAGCGATACCGCCAGCGAGATGTCCAGCAGCCAGGTCGGCATCGGCAGGATCAGCGTGATCAGCAGGACGATGACGCCGAGCGCAAAAGCGAGGTCACCCCGGCGCATCGCCTGGGTGACCTTGTTCATGAGCGCGCCGACATTGATCCCAGGAGCAGCCGCTCCGACGGTCTCGGCGCCGGCCGCTTCGGGAACAGTGGCGACTTCGGCGCCTTCAGCCACGATGCTCTCCGCTCAGGAACTAGGACTAAAAGGCAGTTCGCTCGGCGTCGCCGGGCGGCGGCACGGCGAAGCCTTCATCGAGATACTGGCGCAGCTTGTTGCGCAAGGTGCGGATCGAGATGCCGAGAATGTTGGCGGCATGGGTCCGGTTGCCGAGGCAGTGCTGCAGGGTGTCGATGATCAGATCGCGCTCGACGTCGGCCATGGTGCGGCCGACCAGCGCCTGGGTGCTGCCCTGGATCGCGGCCTGGGCGGCCACCGCCGCCGTCGCGGCCAGGCTGGAGCCCGGATCGCTGGAGGTCGGCGAGTTGGACAGCATGATCGCCTCGGGCCCGATCTCCTTGCCGGAAGCCAGCAGGATGGCGCGGTGCATGGTGTTTTCGAGCTCGCGCACATTGCCGCGCCAGATATGGCCGATCAGCATGCGGCGCGCCGCATCGCTCAGCGGGCGCTCCGGCAGACCGTTCAGCTCGGAATATTTCTTGATGAAGTGCCCGGCCAGCGCCTCGATGTCGAGCGGACGCTCGCGCAGGGACGGCAGGCGCAGATTGACGACGTTGAGGCGGAAGAACAGATCCTCGCGGAACGTGCCCTTGCGCACTTCGTCCTCGAGATTGCGGTTGGTGGTGGCGATGATGCGCACATCCACCTTCACCGGCGCATTGCCGCCGACGCGGTCGATCTCGCGTTCCTGCAGGGCGCGCAGCAGTTTGGCCTGCAGGCGCGGGTCCATTTCCGATATTTCGTCGAGCAGCAGGGTGCCGCCGGTGGCTTCCTCGAACTTGCCGAGGCGGCGGGCCACGGCGCCGGTGAAGGCGCCCTTCTCGTGGCCGAACAGCTCGCTTTCCAGCAAATTCTCGGGGATCGCCGCGCAGTTCACCGCGACGAAGCGCTTGCCCGCGCGCCGGCTCTTGCGATGGACGAAACGGGCCATCAGCTCCTTACCGGTGCCGGATTCGCCCGAAATCATGATCGACGCGTCGGAGGGGGCGACCTGCTCGGCCATGCGCAGAACATTGCCCATCACCGGATCGCGGAAGATGATCGAATGGCTTTCCTCGGTGACCGCGGCGATGACGGCGGCGATCAGCTCGGCGTCGGGCGGCAGCGGGATATATTCCTTGGCGCCCGAGCGGATGGCGCGCACGGCGGCGCCCGTGTCGGCGGCGACGCCGCAGGCCACCACCGGCACATGGATGCGCTCGGACAGCAGGCTGTCGACCAACAGCTTCACGTCGGACTTGGCGTCGATCATGACGAGGTCGGCGCCCTGGCCGGAGCGCAGCACCTCGAGACCCGCCGGCACCGAATCGACGTGGGACACCTTGGCGCCGCGGGCCATCGCGATCTGGCTCGCCGCACCAACCTGACCTTCCAAGGCGCCGATGATCAGTAGCTGCATTATCCCCTCAACTTACTCTCAGCCGGTATTATGACCGGTCAGTCTTAATAATTTCCGTCATGGTAACACCGAGGCGGTCTTCCACCACGACGACTTCGCCGCGGGCCACCAGACGGTTGTTGACGTAGATGTCGATCGCTTCGCCGACCTTGCGGTCCAGCTCCACCACCGCGCCGCGGCCCAGCTTCAGCAACTGGTTGACCTGCATGGTCGCCTTGCCCAGCACGGCCGAGACCTGCACCGGAATGTCATAGACCGCTTCGAGGTCGCGCGCCGAGCGCGGGCCGTCGGGCAGCAGGTCGGCAGCCATCTCCGACTTCAGCTCGTTCAGTTCAAAATCGGCCATCGGGTCCCTCCTTAATCAGTCTTCGTGCGTTCGGCCAAGGCGCCCAGCGCGGCCTCGACGGCCTGGTCGACCTGCGACCAGACGGCGGATTGATCCCGTTCGGCGCCGCCATCGCCCCATTCCACGCGGCAGTCGCCCGGACCCAGCGATCCGTCGGCGACCACGCCCAGCTTGCCGTCGAAGGCGGCCCGTTCGGCCAGGCCTTCGATCTTCTCTTTAACCGCTTCGACCAGCTCCGGGTGCACCCTGAGGGTGACTTTCGGTGTCCGGTCGAGATTACGCAGGCAGTCCAGCACCGCGGCTTCGATCTCTTCCAGCCCATACCGGCGGGAGAATTCCGGATGCAGCTTGCGAACGATCAGCACGGCGACCGCCGCCGCTTCCTTCGCCACATTTTCCGCATCGGCGGCCTGCGCGGCGCCCAGATTCTGCAGATGATGCACGGCGGTCGCCAGCGACATACCGATCATCTGTTCCAGCGACTGCGCCGCTTCCTGATGTCCGGCCTGGCGGCCCTGGTCATAGGCCTGCTCGCGCGCCAGCGTCAATTCCTCTTCCGAGAAGGTCGGCGGCGGGGGCGGCGGCGGGGGCTCCTCCTCGATCACCTCGACCGTCTCGGCGTGCCCCATGTCGACCGCCGCAATGCGCGGCATCCCGAAGTCTGTATCGAAAAGGTACTTCTGGATTTTTGCCATTAAACATGTCCCTCAAGCGCCGGGCACTCGTTCCACTCGTTTGGCTCCCGCGCCAAGCCATATCGCCTTTGTTCCTCGGCTGTCGGCAGCGCGGGGCCGCAGTCGCGGCCTGAAAAACAAAAATACGCGTCCATCCGTCAGTAGATCAGTTCGTCTTCTTCGCGGCCTTCCGAAATCACGATCTGGCCGCTGGCCGCCAATTCCTTCGCCATGACGACGATCGCGCTCTGCGCCATGTCGACGTCGCGCAGGCGGACCGGGCCCATCGCGTCCATGTCTTCCTTCAGCATCTTGCCGGCGCGCTCGGACATGTTCTTGAAGAACAGATCCTTGACCGTTTCCGATCCGCCTTTGAGGGCGACCGCCAGCTTGTCCTTCTCGACCGAGCGCAGCAGGGTCTGGATGCCGGCGGTGTCGACGCGCACCAGATCCTCGAAGGTGAACATGAGGGCCTTGATGCGTTCGGCGGCTTCGCGGTTGCGCTCTTCGAGGGCGCTCATGAAGCGGCTTTCGGCATTGCGGTCGAGGTTGTTGAAGATGTCGGCCATCAGCTCGTGGGCATCGCGGCGGGCGGTGCGGGCGAGGTTCGACATGAATTCGGTGCGCAGGGTCTTTTCGACGCCGTCCAGCACTTCCTTCTGCACCGCCTCCATGCGCAGCAGGCGCATGATCACTTCCATGGCGAAGTTTTCCGGCAGCAGCGACAGGACGCGCGCGGCATGGTCGGGCTTGATCTTGCCCAGCACCACGGCGACGGTCTGCGGATATTCGTTCTTGAGGTAGTTGGCCAGCACCGTCTCGTTGACGTTGCCGAGCTTGTCCCACATCGTGCGGCCGGCCGGACCACGGATTTCTTCCATGATCATTTCGACGCGGTCTTTGTTCAGCGT
>JAJPHO010000128.1 GCA_021325215.1 Alphaproteobacteria bacterium | reverse complement strand
TAGAGCGGTTTGCGATCCCTTAGAATCGCATACTGCTCACGGCGCCGACTGGCGCCGCGCCGGTCGTCCGGCGAATACGCTGAGCCGGAGGCGATGCGTCATATATGACTCTAGACAATCTTGCGACCCAGTAAGGTCGCAAGATTGTCTAGAGTTTTTCCGGAAACAGATGCGCCCCGTCCTGCCCGAGCGGCAGGTCGCGGACGCTGACGACCGAAGCCAGCGGCAGGTCGCCATAATGGTGCGGGAACAGAGCCCCGCCGCGCGAGACTTCCCATTTCAGACCGGGCGCCATCTTCGCCTCGTCGCAGGCGACCAGCACCAGCCCGTCCTGGCCGGCGCGGTGCTTGGCGACCGAGGCGATCACCTGGTCGGGGCCGGAGAAATGGATGAAACCGTCGGCCCGATCCTGCGACGAGCCGATATAGCGGCCGGCAGCCAGAGCGGCCTCCCATTCGGCCTTCTTGCAGACGTGGTAGATCATGCGCGCTTCTCCCTCAGCCACCGCGACACTTCATGCCATTGCCAGGTCAGCAGCCCGGCGGAGCCGACGATGATTTCACGCAGGCGCTTCAGCATCGACAAAGCCAGGCCCATGTCCGGGCCGATGCCGAACAGGCCGCACACCAGGATGAACCCGCCTTCCTGCACGCCCAGCGCGCCCGGCACGGCGAAACCGGCGCTACGGGCCGCCATGCCCAGGGATTCGATGATGAAAGCCTGGCGGAGCGTGACCTCGTGCCCCATGGCCAACAGCCCGACATAGATCTCGAACATGCCGCCCGCCCAGGAGGCGAGATGGAATCCGGCGGCCTGGGCCAGCGCCCAGCGCTCCTTCTGCAGGCGGATCAGCTCCTGATGCAGCCCCTGCAGGGTCTCCATCGACAGGTTGGGGAAGAATGTGCGCAGGCGGTTGAACAGCCCTTCGATCAGACGCATCAGCCCGGCGCGCTGCGCCGCGACGAAGGCCAGCAATCCGATACCGCCTAAGCCCACGCCGCCTTCGACCCAATGGGCCCATTCGGAATCGGCGCCTTCGGCCCCCAGCAGGCCGAGACCGGCCAGGGTGAAGACCAGCTGCATCGCCGCTTCGACGGTCAGGTCCAGCGTGGTGCCGGCTCCGGCCAGCGCGCCGCTGATGCCGGCCTTGGTCATCAGGCGGATGGCGACCAGCGGCCCGCCGATCTGCGCCACCGGCAGCAGCGAATTGACGCCTTCGCGCACCAGGCGGAAGCGGAAGAAGGCCCGCGGCGGATATTGCCGCTCGCCGACCAGCAGGCGCCAGGCGCAGCCGGCACTGGCCAGCTGCAGCAGATGGATGAGGATATTGATCGGAATGGCCCAGCCGGCCTGCCAGACCTCGGCGCCGATCTCGCGGCCGCCGAACCACACCACCAGCCCGACCAGGATCAGGCCGCCCAGGGCGGCCACCGCGGCCTTTATCATTTAGCGGTCGGGACGGGGGTCAGACTCGGACGCTGCTGTTCGGCCTGCTGCTTCTCGCCTTCCATCGCGTCGATCCCCGCCTGGGTGATCTCCTCGATGGTGCGGCCGCAACCGATGCAGACGTCGTTCTCCATAATGCAGATCCCGACGCAGGGAGACTCGCTCATGCTTTCTTCTTCGCTACCTGCCAGCCGATCGCCATCACGACGAACCAGACCGGCGACACATAAAGCGCCAAACGCGTATCGCTGTCGCAGCCCAGCAATATCAGGATCAGCGTGAAGAACGCCAGCGTCACATAACCGGTGTAAGGCGCGCCAGGCATGCGATAGGGCGAGGCTGAAACCTTGCCCGCCGCCACGGCGCGGCGATAGAGGAGATGCGAGACGACGATGATGGACCAGGTCCACAGCTGGATCACCACCACCACGCTGATCACATAGATGAAAGCCTGCTTGGGCACGACATAATTGACCAGCACGCCGGCCAGCATGAAGACGCCGGACGCCAGGATGCCGCGCGTCGGCACATGCGCGCTGTTGAGCGGGCCGAAGAAGGCCGGGCCCTGCTTGGCCTTGGCCAGCACATGCAGCATGCGCCCGCAGGAATAGATGCCGCTGTTGCAGGCCGAGGCGGCGGCGGTCAGCACGACGAAATTGATCACCCCAGCGGCGGCCGGAATGCCGAAATGCTCGAACACGGTGACGAACGGGCTGAAATCCGGCGAGATCTGGTCCCACGGCACCAGCGACATGATCACCACGATGGCGCCGAAATAGAACACCAGGATGCGGAACAGGGCGCCGTTGATGGCGCGCGGCATGGTCTTGGCGGGGTCTTCCGCCTCACCCGCCGTGATGCCCACCAGCTCGATGCCGCCGAAGGCGAACAACGCGATCGGGAACACCAGCAGGGTGGCGGTAAAGCCATTGGCGAAGACGCTGCCATGGGTCCACAGATTGCTGACGCTGCCTTCCATGCCGCCGGCGCCGAAGGCGATCACCGCGACGCCGAACAGCAGCAGCGCCACCACGGCGATCACCTTGATCAGGGCAAACCAGAACTCGAATTCGCCGAAGACCTTCACATGCAACAGATTGGCGGCCAGCAGGATGCCCAACATCACCAGCACCGGCACCCATTGCGGCAGGTCCGGGAACCAATAATGCATATAGACGCCGACCGCCGTCAGCTCGGCGATGCCGACCAGTCCCCACAGCAGCCAATAGGACCAGCCGGTGACGAAACCGGCCCAGGGACCGACGAATTCCTCGGCATAGGTGGCGAAGGAGCCGGCCACCGGCCGATAGAGCAGCAGCTCGCCCAGGGCGCGGGCCATGAAGAACACGGCCATGCCGCCCAACGCATAGGCCAGCAGCAGGCTGGGACCGGCCTTGTGGATGGCTTCCGCCGAACCGAGGAACAGACCCGACCCGATCGCGCCACCCAGCGCGATCATCTGCACATGGCGGTTTTTCAGGCCGCGAACCAGCCCTTCGGACGCGCCGCCGCTCATGCGGCACCGCCCTGACAGAACCCGAATTGCATCAAGAAATCCCCGAACATCCCTAAATTTGCCCGACACTATGCAGCAACGAACGATCTGTCACAATGTCGCGAACTTGCCTCATTCCAAAGGGACCTGACTTGCCATGAGAAAGGTGTTCCTCCTGCTGTCAGCCTGCCTGACCGCCCTCCCCGCCGCCGCGGCTCGCGATTTCAGCGGCCTCTACGATTGCACGGGCGAGGATGGCCATGACGGCACCGAAACCTGCGTGCAGAACTGACATGACGAACCCCAAGGCCGACGCCTATATCGCCAGGCTCGACGCCTGGCAGGCGGAACTCGCGAAATTGCGCGAGATCGCCCTCTCCTGCCCGCTGACCGAGGATTTCAAATGGGGCCATCCCTGCTACAGCCTGGATGGTAAGAACGTGGTCCTGATCCATGGCTTCAAGGACTATTGCGCGCTGCTGTTCATCAAGGGCGCGCTGATGAAGGACCCGGCCGGCATCCTGATCCAGCAGACCGAGAATGTGCAGTCGGGCCGCCAGATCCGCTTTATCAGCCTGGCGCAGATCACCGGCATGGAGAACGTCCTGAAGGCCTATATCCACGACGCCATCGAGGTGGAGAAAGCCGGACTCAAGATCGAGAAAAAGACTACCGCCGATTTCGAAATCGTCGAGGAATTCCAGGCCAGGCTGGCCGAGCTGCCCGCCCTGAAAGCCGCCTTCGAGGCCCTGACGCCCGGGCGCCAGCGCGGCTATCTGCTGCATTTCGCTTCGGCCAAGCAATCCAAGACCCGCCAAGCGCGGATCGAGAAGCACCTGCCGCGGATTCTCGACGGCAAGGGCCTGGACGACTAAGCCACGGTCAGACCGAGCGGGAAGCGCGCCTCCGCCTCCAGCATCACCCGCTCGAAATCCAGACTCCGCGCCAGCTCGGCGGCATTGGCCCCGATCTGCTCGGCCTCGCCGGGATGGTCGAAGACCCAATTCACCCGCTCCTCGAAGTCGGCGAGGTCGGCGGCGACCGGGACGAAATGCTCCCAGGGCTCGAAACGATCGTAATACCATTGCCGGAAACCTTGCGGCGACGCGACCTTCAGGATGGTCGCGCCCATGATCATCTTCTCGAACAGGCTCCAGGAATTGCTGTTGCCGTCGATATCGATCAGATATCGGTAAAAAACGAATTCGCTCTTGGGAACCGGCGAGCGGACAAGGCCGGCGGCCTCGATCTGCGCCTGGATATCCTCGCGCGGGATCTGATCGAACGCGGTCAGCCCGAGGTCGATGCGCCCGCCCGCCGTCATCGCCGCGGCCTTGGCACACAGCGAAAGCCTTTGCAGGCAGCCGAAATCCAGCGGCTCCCCCGGCGCCGGCCAGGCGGAAACGAGACCGCTCGCCCCGCCCCGCCAGAACACCATGTCGCGCCGGTCGCGCCAGGCCGGCGCCTCGGCGGCGACCGCCTTGCGCAGTTCGTCATAGCCGATGCTTGCGAAAAAGAACGGATCGGGCAGCAGCATCGCCTTGTCGGAGGCCGCCGAGAAGGCGAAACGGCGGTAATCGCCGTGATCGCCGCCATCGCCGATATCGACGACGCACTCCCCGAACTTCCCTTCGGGCACCCTGCCCGCGGCGGCGGCGCACAGGGCGCCGATCAGGTTCAGGCGGCGCAGACGGCTGACGCCCTGGCTGATGCCCTCGTCGCGTCCCTGCATGAGCATCGATTGCCGGCCGATGCGGAAGAGAAGATGTTCCGGGTGAGCCAGTTGGGGAAGCTCCGCGCGCGGCTTCAGCTCGACCGCGGCCATCAATCCGCTGGAGGCCCACAGCATGGCGGCCTGGGCCTGCTGCATCAGAGGTACGGCCTCGGCATGCCGCCCGTCACGTTCCAGGGCGATGGAACTGGCGGCGATCTGTCCTGCCGCGTCGATAAGCTCGCTCTTGTGCATCATCGCTCCCCAAGACATCGGAGGAGCTTAACCGTCTACCTGGAAAATCTTAAAAAAAAGCGGCGCCGAAGCGCCGCCTTCCTTTTCCTTACAACGACCAGCCGCCGCCGGCCGCCGCATAGATGTGGACCAGATCCTTGCGGAGCTGGGCCTCGGAGTTGGCGAGGCTGGATTCCGCATCCAGTTCGCTTTGCTGCGCCACCAGCAGGTCGAGCAACCCGCTGTAACCGGCGCGGTACTGCTGATTGGCCAGGTCGACCGCCTTCTTGTTCTGGTCGGCGGCCAAGGCCAGGTCGCGCTGACGGCTATTGTCGTGCAAGTAAAGCGACAGCGCGTCCTCCATGTCGGTCACCGCTTCCAGCACCGTCTCCTGATAGGTCAGGAAAGCCTGCTTCTGGCGGGCGTCCGCGGCATCGATGTCGGCCTCGATGCGGCCGAAATCGAAGATCGGCGTGGTCAGACTGGCCGCGCCATTCCACGGACGGGAATAGAAGTACGAGCTGTCCTGGACGCCGAACAGGCCGGCCAGCGAGACGGTCGGGAAGAACTCCTTGGTCGCCGCTTCGCGGGCCGAGATGCTGGCGGCGAACTGACGTTCGGCCGCGCGCACGTCGGGACGGTTGCCCAGCACCTTGGCCGGAGCCGCCACCAGCACCGTCGACTTCAGCGCCGGCAGGCCCTGGGCCGGCGCCAGCTCGGAATCCAGCGTGCCGGGCGTGACCCCCAGCAGGAGGTTCAGCCGGTTCATCGCCGTCTCGTGAGCCGCCTGAAGCACCGGCAGTTGCGCGCTGGTGGTCGCCACCTGAGCCGTCGCACGCGAGATGTCGAGCTGGCTCGACAGCGCGCCTTCGTGCTGCGCCTTGATCAGATCCAGGGTTTTCTGCTGGGTCTGCAGATTGGCCTTGGTGATACGGATCTGCTCCTGGTCGTTGCGCAGGTCGAAATAGGTGCGCGCCACATCGGACAGCAGCGACACCATCACCGCCTGGCGCGAGGCCTCTTCCGACTGGGCCAGGGCGCCGGCCTGGCGGACGCGGGCCTGGTTCTTGCCGAAAATGTCGAGCTCCCAGCTGGCCTGCACATAGCCTTCCTTGATGGAGACCGACTTGTTGCTGGTGAAATAGCCCTGATTGCCGCGCTGGACGTCACCGGAACCGGTGATGTCGGGCAGCAGGTTGGCCTGGCTGCCCGACAGGCCGGCTTCGGCTTCGGCGACGCGGGCGGCGGCGATCTGCAGGCTCTTATTATTGGCGAGAGCCTGCCCGATCAGACGGTCGAGCGTCGCATCGTTGAAGCTCTTCCACCAGGTCTGCTCGACCTCCACCGCGTCGGTGCTGGCCAGGGCCGCCTCGCTCTTCGAGAGGCGGGTCCAGGCGTTCGGGGTATCGATCTTGGATTCCTGCACCGCCTCGGGGGTGGTGCAGGCCGCCAGAAGAACGGCCAGCGAAGCGGCCGCGATCAGATGTTTTTTCATGGCACGAGAACCTCTGCCTTTTTGATCTGCTTGTTCAGGCCCAGGCGCTTCTCCAGGCTGCGCAGCAGCACATAGAAGACCGGGGTCAGGAACAGGCCGAAGAAAGTGACGCCCAGCATGCCCGAGAACACCGCCACGCCCATGGCATGGCGCATCTCGGACCCCGCGCCGGTGCTGGTGACCAGGGGAACCACGCCCATGATGAAGGCGAAGGAGGTCATCAGGATCGGACGCAGGCGCAACCGGGCAGCTTCGATCGCCGCCGTGACCGTATCGACGCCGCCGGCTTCGATTTCCTCGGCGAATTCGACGATCAGGATGGCGTTCTTGCAGGCTAGTCCGGCCAGCACGAACAGGCTGATCTGGGTGAAGATGTTGTTGTCGCCGCCCGAGATCCACACGCCGACGATGGCCGACAATAGGCACATCGGGACGATCAGGATGATCGAGAACGGCAGGATCAGCGTCTCATACTTCGCCGCCAGCACCAGATAGACCAGCAGCACGCAGATCGGGAAGACGATCAGGGCGGTGTTGCCGGCGATCTCCTGCTGGAAGGTCAGCTCGGTCCATTCGAAGCTCATGCCCTTGGGCAGGGTCTCCTTCAGGATCTTGACGATCGCAGCCTGGGCCTGGCCCGAGGAATAGCCCGGAGCCGGGCCGCCATTCAGGTCGGCCGAGCGGAAGGCGTTGTAGCGCATGGCGCTTTCCGGGCCGGTGGTGTCGGAAATCCGAACCATCGAACCGAGCGGCACCATCTTGCCTTCGAAGTTGCGGGTCTGGAGGCGCAGGATATCGTCCGGCTTGGAGCGGAACTCCTTGTCGGCCTGGGCGATCACCTGATAGGTGCGACCGAACTTGTTGAAGTCGTTGATATAGAGCGAACCCAGATAGATCTGCATGGCGTCGAACACGCTCTGCACATCCACCCCCAGCTGCAGCGCCTTGGTACGATCCAGATCGGCATAGAGCTGCGGCGTGTTGATGGCGTAGCTGGTGAACACCTTCGACAATTCAGGCGTCTGATAGGCCTTGGCGACAACCTGCTTCATCGCGGCGTCCAGCGCCTCGTAGCCGGCGTCCGAGCGGTCCTCCACCTGCAGCTTGAAGCCGCCGATGGTGCCCAAACCCTGAACCGGAGGCGGCGGGAAGATGGCGATGAAGGCGTCCTTCACCCCGGCATACTTCATCTGCAGCTTCTGCGAGATGGCGAAACCGGACAGATCGGCCGTGGTGCGTTCCTCGAAGGGCTTCAGCGTCACGAAGACGATGCCGGCCGACGAGCTGTTGATGAAGCCGTTGATCGACAGGCCCGGGAAGGCCACGGCGCTTTCGACTCCGGGTTCCTTGAGCGCGATGTCCGACATCTGGCGGATCACCTCTTCGGTGCGGTCCAGGGTGGCGCCGTCCGGCAGCTGGGCGAAGCTGACCAGATATTGCTTGTCCTGCACCGGCACGAAGCCCGG
>JAJPHO010000076.1 GCA_021325215.1 Alphaproteobacteria bacterium | reverse complement strand
GTTCCCAGTCGATGTCGGTCAGGTGGACCATGCCGTCGATGTCGCCGGTCAGGCCGATGAACAGACCGAATTCGGTGATGTTCTTGACCTCGCCCTCGACTTCCGAATTCACCGGATGGGTGTCCACGAAAGCTTCCCACGGGTTCGCCATGGTCTGCTTCAGGCCCAGGCTGATGCGGCGCTTGGTGGCGTCGACATCCAGCACGACCACTTCGACTTCCTGGGAGGTCGAGACGATCTTGCCGGGGTGGACGTTCTTCTTGGTCCAGGACATCTCGGAGACGTGCACCAGGCCTTCGACACCCGGCTCCAGCTCCACGAAGGCGCCGTAGTCGGTGATGTTGGTGACGCGGCCGGTGAACTTGGCGCCAACCGGATACTTCTGGTCCACACCTTCCCACGGATCGGCTTCAAGCTGCTTGATACCGAGCGAGATGCGCTGGGTCTCGGAGTTGAAGCGGATGACCTGCACCTTGACGGTCTGGCCGATATGCAGAGCTTCGGACGGATGGTTGATGCGCTTCCAGGCGATGTCGGTGACATGCAGGAGGCCATCGACGCCACCCAGATCGACGAAGGCGCCGTAATCGGTGATGTTCTTCACCACGCCGTCGAGGATCTGGCCTTCCTTGAGGCTCTCGATCAGTTCCGAACGCTGTTCCGCACGAGTTTCCTCGAGGACGGCGCGGCGCGACACGACGATGTTGCCACGCGAACGGTCCATCTTGAGGATCTGGAACGGCTGCGGCGAACCCATCAGCGGGCCGACGTCGCGCACGGGGCGCACATCGACCTGGCTGCCCGGCAGGAAGGCCACGGCGCCGGCGAGATCGACGGTGAAGCCGCCCTTGACGCGGCCGAAGATCACGCCATTGACACGCTGGTTGTCCTGGAAGGCACGCTCGAGCTGGGTCCACGCCTCTTCGCGGCGAGCCTTCTCGCGCGACAGCATGACTTCGCCGTTCTTGTCCTCGTAGCGCTCAACGAACACTTCGACGAGGTCGCCCGGCTTGATGTCGGCCGGCTGGCCGGCATTGGAGAATTCCTTGAGGGAGATCCGGCCCTCGGACTTGAGACCGACATCGATCACGGCGGAATCGCCATCGACCGAAACGACCAGACCCTTGACCACGGAGCCTTCGAAGCCCGCGGCGACGCCGAACGATTCGTCCAGCAGGGCAGCGAAATCTTCGCCGCCAAATTCATTAGCAGTGGCAGTAGCCATATTAAAATACGTCCTTTCAAACACATATACCGGCCAGCCGGTTGGTTCCGGCGGTCTTCCTCGATGCTCTTAAAGCTTCAAGGCGTCGTGATCCTGTTCCTGACAATGGACAGAGCCGCCTCGAAGGCGGCATCGGCGTCCAGATCGGAAGTGTCCAAGAGGATCGCATCGGAAGCGGACGCCATCGGCGCCACATCGCGGGCCGAGTCGCGCGCATCTCTATCTTTGAGATCCTGCAAAACGCGCTCTGCTATAACGCTTTCTCCCTTGACAAGCAACTCTTTGACGCGCCGCTCGGCCCTTTTTTCCACAGAGGCGGTCACGAACAGCTTCACCTCGGCATCCGGGCAGATCACCGTGCCGATGTCGCGGCCATCCAGGACGGCGCCGGGAGCCTGCCGCGCGAAGCGGCGCTGGAAGTCCAGCAACGCGGCGCGCACCTCGGGGATCGAGCCCACTTTCGAGGCGAGCTGACCGGCCGCCTCGCCGCGCAGGTCGGGGCGCTTGAGGTCCTCGGGATCGAGATTTTCCGCCGCCTGCAGCGGGGTCACGCCGCGCTGCTCGGACAATATGCCGACGGCGCGGTACAAGAGGCCGGTATCGAGATGATGATACCCCAGGGCCTCGGCGATACGCCGGGCCAAAGTGCCTTTGCCGGCCGCGGCGGGACCATCGATCGCAACGATCATTCGGCCGCCCCGATCTTGGCGCCCAGGCCGTTCATCAGATCGGAGAAACCGGGGAAGGAAGTCTCGATGGCGGCGCCGTCATCGACCACCACCGCCTCTTCCGAAGCCATGCCCAGCACCAGGAAGGACATGGCGATGCGGTGATCGAGATTGACGGCGATGGTGGCGCCGCCCTTGGGCGGCTTGCCGGTGCCGTGCACGATCAAATCATCGCCTTCGATCTCCAGCGTCACGCCGCAGGCTTGCAGACCCTTGGCGACGGCGGCCAGGCGGTCGCTTTCCTTGACACGCAGCTCGCCCAGCCCGCGCATGCGGGTGGTTCCTGCGGCATAGGCGGCGGCGACCGCCAGGATCGGATATTCGTCGATCATCGACGGCGCGCGCTCGGCCGGCACGTCGACGCCCTTCAGCGGGCCATGGCGCAGCACCAGATCGGCCACCGCCTCGCCCGCCTGATCGCGCGCATCGCGGAAGGTCAGATCGGCGCCCATTTCCTTCAGCGTCTCATAGAGGCCGGCGCGCAGCGGATTGATGCCGACGGCAGGCAGCACCACCTCGGAGCCGGGCACCAGCAAAGCGGCGACGGCCGGGAAAGCGGCGGAGGACGGATCGGCCGGGACGATGACGGTCTGGCCCTTCAGTTCCGGCTGTCCCTTGAGGCTGACCGCGCGGCCGCCATTGGCCAGCAGCTCGACCTTCACCTGCGCGCCGAAGCCGGTCAGCATCCGCTCGGTATGGTCGCGGGTCGAGGCCTGCTCGATCACGGTGACGGTGCCGGGCGTGTTGAGGCCGGCCAGCAAGATGGCGGACTTCACCTGGGCCGAGGCGACCGGCAGCTCATAGGCGATCGGCAGCGGATCGCCGGTGCCGACCACGGTCATCGGCAGGCGGCCGCCGGAACGGCCGAAGAAAGAGGCGGCCATGCGGCTCAGCGGCTCGGTGACGCGGCGCATCGGGCGCGAGCGCAGCGAGGCGTCGCCGGTGAAGGTGGTCGAGAAGGGATGGCTGGCGACCAGGCCCATCACCAGACGCGCCCCAGTTCCGGCATTGCCCATGTCGAGCACGTCGGCCGGCTCGGCCAGCCCGCCGATGCCGCGGCCATGCAGCTCCCAGGTGCCATCCTCATGGCGGATCACCTCGGCGCCGAGGGCCCGCATCGCCTCGGCGGTGCGCAGCACATCCTCGCCTTCGAGCAGGCCGGTCACGGTGGTCTTACCCAGCGCCACGGCGCCGAACATCAAAGAGCGGTGCGACACGGATTTGTCGCCAGGGACCTTGGCGTGACCCTGCAAGGAAGAGGCGCGGCGCGAAATCAGCGGCCGCGGGAGCGCGTTGGACATGTCGGCGGACTCTATATCTTTTCTAGGGTGGAGACGCTCTGTATCACGGCGCGCGCGCCTGCGGAAGCAGGGCTCGGACTCTTTTGTCTTGTCAGGGCCGGTTGAACGTGGCAAATGGCGCTTTCAAGCTATGAGAGTCCACTATCCAGGAGGTTTGGGGTGGCAAAAGCCGAATGGGGCACCAAGCGCGTCTGCCAGAGCTGCGGCACTCGTTTCTATGATCTGATGCGCACGCCGTGCACTTGCCCGAAATGCGGTGCCGCCGTCGAGACCGAGGTGGTCTTCAAGCCGCGCCGCCAGTCGGCCGAGGCCCGCGCCGCCGCCAAGCTGGCTCCCGCGGCCGAGCTGGGCACCGTTGCCGAAGCCGAGGAAGTCGAGGCTATCGACGACGAGGAAGGCGAAGGCGTCGCCGCCGAGGCCGAGGATGATGCGCTGATGGAAGACGTCGCCGATCTCGGCGAGGATGATGACGACATGGCCGAGGTCATGGAGCATCTCGACGACGAGGATATGCAGGGCGAAGTCTGATCCGGAAAAAAAGTCGCGCGGGGGCAATTTTTCCCTTGCGCGATGTCCGGCTCTTCCCTATTTTCCGCCTCCACGCCGAGACCAACCAGTCTCAGCGCCCAGGTTCCAAGGGGCCATAGCTCAGCTGGGAGAGCGCTACAATGGCATTGTAGAGGTCATGAGTTCGATCCTCATTGGCTCCACCAAATAAGCGAAGGGCTCGGTCTTAACGGACCGGGCCCTTCGACTTTTAACCCGCCCTCGCCGTGTCGGCGCCGTGAGCAGTATGCGATTCTAAGGGATCGCAAACCGCTCCAGCCTTTAACCCCGCCCGATCACCTGGTCGACCAGCCGTTCGCCATAATCCTCGGTCAGCGGCTCGAAGCGCAGCAGATGCCGGTAATAGATCGCGCCGACGATCGCATCGACCGCCAGAACCGCGTCGAGGGCGGCGGGAAATTCGCCCGTGGCCTTGCCGCGTTCGATGTCGGCGACGGCCGCGCCCCGCCGCTGCCGGATATGCTGGTCGTAGAGATCCTTGAGGAGCCCGGGATCGCTCTGACCCTCGGCGATCAGATCGGCCATCACCTTCCCGAAGGACCCGTTGAGGGCGTTGATCAGATGGCGAATCCGCGCCCTCAGCCCCGCCTCCGCCGACTCGGATGACCCGGCTTCGGCCGGAGCGGACAGGCGTTCGTGGAACATCGCGAACACCAGCGCCGATTTCGTCGGCCACCATTTATAGAGCGTCGGCTTGCCGACACCCGCCCGCTTCGCCACCGCCTCCATGGTCAGATCGCGCACCGAGCGCTCCTGCAGCAGGTCGAACACCGCCTGCATGATGGTGGCGTGGGAGGCGGCGCTGTGGCCGCGCGGGCGGCCGGGGCGGGGAATGGATGAGTCGGTCATGGCACCATAATTAACGGAACGCAGCGGAAAGGGAATTGACAAATCCCTCTAGTTATAATTACGTAACGTTCAGTTAATTAAAATACCCTTCCACGGAGAATTCCATGAGTGTCATCACCCATCCGCTGACCGCCCGGGATGCGGAAGTCACCGCCGCCATGCGCGCCGCCTCGGCACCTCACAAGGGCGGCCTGCGCGGTATCGCCGCCCGTACGCCGTTCGACGCCATCATCGGCATGACCACGCCAGCCGAAAACGTTACTTATCGTCCCGATATCGTCGGCGGCATTTCCGGCTGGTGGTGCCTGCCGGACGGCGCCAAGCTGGGCCAAGCCCTGCTGCATCTGCATGGCGGCTGGTTTCATTGGGGAACGGCGGAAGCGTTCCGCGGGCTGGTCAGCCATCTGGCCCGGCGCGCCGGCGTGGCGGCCTTCGTCCCGGATTACCGGCTGGCGCCCGAGCACCCCTTCCCGGCCGGCCTGAACGACGTCCAAGCGTGCTATCGCGGCCTGGAAGAGTTGGGATATCGGATTGCCCTCAGCGGCGATTCGGCGGGCGGGAATCTGGCGCTGGTGTTGTCGGCTCTGACCAACCCGGCCGGAACGGTGGCGATCTCGCCGGTGACCGACCTGACCTTGTCGGGCGCGAGCTGGACCAGCCATGCCGAGGCGGATTTCTATTTCACCCGCGACCAGGCAGCGGAACTGGCCGCCAGCTATCTCGCCGGGGCCGATCCCCGCGATCCGCTGGCCTCGCCTTTGTCGGGCGATCTGTCGCGCCTGCCGCCGGTGCGGGTCCATGTCGGCGACCAGGAAATGCTGCTCGACGATTCGCGCCGCTATGTCGAAAAGGCCGTCGCGGCGGGTGCCGATGCGGCCCTCGAAATCTGGGAGGGTATGCCGCATGGCTTCGCCGGCGCCGCCGGGCGTCTCGAAGCCGCCGATGCCGCGTTGGGCGCCATCGGGACGTTCGTGGCCCAACGGCTGGCCGGGTAGGAAGAAGGCCCGGCTGTCGCCAGCCGGGCCTTTGCTTTACTGCAAGACCAACACGATCTGGTCGTCGCCGCGTTTGATGTCGAGCACCAGCGGCTCACCCTCATTCTGGTCGATGATGCCGGACAGCTGATCAGCAGAATGGATTGCCTGCTGGTCGGCGCCGACGATCACGTCGCCGCGGCGCAGGCCCTGACGATAGGCCCGGCTGTTGCGCTCGATCGCCGTCACCGAGAGGCCGTCCTTGCCGGACGACAGCTGCACGCCCTCCAGGGGCGAGTGGTCGCTGGTGGCGGCGGCGACGGCTTCGGGATTGACCTTTTCCAGGGTCACGCTGATGGACTTCTGCTCCTTTTTGCGGATCACCGTCAGCTTGACGCTGGAGCCCGGCGCGATCAGGCCGATGCGGTTGCGCAGATCGGCGCTGCCTTCCAGGGTCTGGTCGTTCAGGGCGGTGACCACATCGCCCGCCTTGATGCCGGCCTTGTCGGCGGGCGAGCCGCGCACGACGCGGGACACCAGGGCGCCGGCATCGATCTGCAGGCCCATCACCTTGGCGGTGTCGGGGGTCAGATCCTCGACCTGCACGCCGAGCTGGCCGCGTTCGATCTTGCCATGGGCGATCAGCTGGTCGGCGACCTGCTTGGCCATGTCGACCGGAATGGCGAAACCGACACCGACATTGCCACCGCCCTCGCCGCCGGTGAGGATCGCGGTATTGATGCCGATCAGCTTGCCGTCCATGCCGATCAGCGCGCCGCCGGAATTGCCCGGATTGATGGCGGCGTCGGTCTGGATGAAGTTCTCATAGCCTTCGATGCCGAGGCCGGTGCGGCCCAGGGCGCTGACGATGCCGAAGGTCGCGGTCTGGCCGATGCCGAACGGATCGCCCAGCGCCACCACATAATCGCCGACCTGCAGCGGGCCCGACTGGCCGACCGGCACCGCGGTCAGGCGCTCGGCCGAGATCTTCAGCACGGCGATGTCGGTCTGCGGATCGGTGCCGATCAGCTTGGCGCGCAGCTCGCGCCGGTCCTTGAGGCGGACGACGATCTTGTCGGCATGCTCGATGACATGATTGTTGGTCAGCACATAGCCATTGCCGGCATCGATGATGACGCCGGAGCCGACCGCCTGGAATTTCTGGGTCTGCGGCTGGTCCTGTCCGCCCCCGCCATTGCCGAAGAACTGACGGAAGAACGGGTCCTGCATCAGCGGATTGGGCTTGCTGGCCACCGTGCCTTCGACGGCGATATTGACCACGCCGGGCGAAACGGCGGCGAGCAGCGGCGCCAGGGTCGGCGGGGCGGGAACCGCGGCCGCGGCGGGAAGAACGGGGGATGCGAGACCGAGAGCGGCCCCCAGGGTCAGGGCCGCGATAATCTTGCGCGACATGTCGGACTCCATTTGGGATGAGATGAGCCCTGTCCTAGAGCCCCAGCATGTCGAAAATGGGGCGACATTCTGATTTTTTTGGGCAAGTCTGCGCAGATGACCACGCCGACCCTGACCGACGACGATTACCGCGCGCTCGCCTTGTTCCGCCGAGCCTTGCGCCGCTTCCTCAATTTCAGCGGCGAGGCCGCCGCCACGGCCGGCCTGGAGGCCCAGCAATATCAGGCGATGCTGGCCCTGCGCGGCGCGGGCGACAGCGGCGCCATGACGGTCGGCGAACTGGCCGAAGAGCTGCAGATCCGTCCGCACAGCGCGGTCGGGCTGGTCACCCGGCTGGAGCGGCAGGAGCTCGTTTCACGCGAAAAGGGATCGACCGACCGCCGTCAGGTGTTTGTTGTACTGACCCCGCACGGCAGAGAGCTGCTGGCGGGATTGGCCGCAGCCCACAAGGATGAGCTGCGCAAAGCGGTTCCGGCCCTCTTGAACCTCATCGAGCAGCTGGACGGCGCTTCGCCGTCGAACTGACCTGTGGACAGGGCCGGCGCCCTATTTCTGCCATTATATCGTACTACGATATGATGATCAGAATTCCATAGGAGGTACGTCATGGATCTGACCATGAACAGCGGCGGCAAGCTGATCATTCTTGCCGTGATCGTCGCAATCTTCGGCATAGCGGGCTGGCGTATGGAATCGCCCGACTCGTTCCATGCGGCATTGGCCGATGCGGGCCTCGCCCGCCAGGCCGCGCCCGCCCCGGCGCCGGCCATGGTGCCGGGAACCCCGGCTCCCGCTCCGGATCAGGCTCCGGCGCAGCAGCAGACTCCCCAGACCCCGCCTCAGGACTCCAACGACTCCGCTCCCAAACCTTGATGATGCTCCGCCCGCGGGATGTTAGTGTCCTGGCGAAGAGGTTAAGTCCGCGGGCGTGACTGTATGAACTCCGACGATCTGGCGCTGTTCGCCCATGTGGCGCGCGTGGGAAGCCTGTCCCGCGCGGCGCTGGATCTCGGGGCCGACCAATCGACCCTGAGCCGCCGCATCGGCGTGCTGGAATCCGAGCTGGGCGGACGGCTGTTCCACCGCAGCGGCCGCGGCGTCACCCTGACCGAGCGCGGCGAACAATTGATGCTGCATGCCGAGCGGGTGGCGGCGGCCTTGGAGGAAGCGGCGCGGGAGCTGCGCGACAGCGCCCGGCGCGGTCCGGCCCGGCTGTGCATCGCCGGCCAGCCGACCATCGCCCGCCTGCTGTTCGCCCGCCTGGCCGGCACGGTCAAGGATGCGCTGCCCGACACCAGGCTGCATTTCGTCGAGGGACTGGCCAGCCAGATCCTCAGCCGCCTCGATGATGGCGAGATCGACATCGCCATCCTCTATCTGCCCGAGCGTTATGGCGGCAGCCTCAATTCCGACCGCCTGCTGACCGAGGATCTGCACCTCGTCTCGCCGCGCGGCCATCCGCTGCCGGATGGGCCGGTGCAGGCCCGGTCCCTGGAAGGATTGCCGCTGGTTCTGCCCAGCACCCATCACGGTCTGCGCGTGCTGGCCGAAAGCCTGGCGGCACGCTGCGGCTTCTCCGTCAGCGTGGCGCTGGAATGCGACGGCTCGCTGTCCCTGACCAAGCGGCTGGTCATGGCCAGCGGCGCCTGTACCGTGCTGCCGGCCGGCGCGGTGATGGAGGAGGTCGCCCAGGGCACGCTGCGCAGCCACCGCATCGAAAACCCCGCGGTCACCCGCGAGGTCGCCGTGGTATGGCCGAAGAAGAGCGCCGTCACCGAGGATCTCAGCCGCATCACCCGCATCATCCGCCACTGCGCCGAGACGCTGGTGGCGGAAGGCGCCTGGCCGGATGCGCGACTTACGCCTTGACGGGGTCTCCGTTGCGCAGACGCCAGATCCCCAGCGGATTGGCCTGCTGCAACACCGGCGGCAGCAGCGAATCCGGCATGTTCTGATAGCAGACCGGGCGCAGGAAGCGCTCGATCGCCGCCGTGCCCACCGAGGTGGTGCGGCTGTCCGAAGTGGCCGGATAGGGCCCGCCATGCACCATGGCGTCGCACACCTCGACCCCGGTCGGGAAATCGTTGAACAGGATGCGCCCGGCCTTGCGTTCCAGCACCGGCATCAGCGCGCGGGCGAGATCGTGATCCTCGGCTTCGATATGCAGGGTCGCGGTCAGCTGGCCCTCGACATGGCCGGCAACCGCCAGCAGCTCGGCCTTATCGCGGCACACCACCACCAGCGAGCTGGGACCGAAATTCTCCTGCTCCAGCACCGGATTGGCCAGGAAAGTCGAGGCGTCGGCACGGAACAGCGCGGCACCCGCCTGACTGCCGGTCGTGGCCGGCTGGCCGGTCGCGACCTCCTCGACCCCGGCCGCTTCACGCAGACGGCCGAGACCCCGGCCATAGGCTGCGCAGATGCCCTGGGTCAGCATGATTCCCGGGCTCTTGCCGGCCACTTCGGCGGAGGCGATGGCCAGGAAGGCATCGAGTTCCGGTCCGGCCAAGGCGATGACCAGGCCGGGATTGGTGCAGAACTGGCCGGTGCCGAGGGTCAGCGAACCGGCGAAACCGGCGGCGATGGCGGCTCCCCGGGCTTTCAGCGCGGCGGGCAGCAGGAAGGTCGGGTTGATGCTGCTCATCTCGGCATAGACCGGGATCGGCACTTTGCGCTCTTGGGCCAACTTGACCAGGGCCAGGCCGCCCTGGCGCGAACCGGTGAAGCCGGCGGCGCAGATGGCCGGATGGCTGACAAGCTGCTGGCCGATCTCGATCCCGCCGATCAGCAGCGAGAACACGCCCTCGGGCATATTGGTGTCGGCGGCGGCTTTGGCGATCGCTTTGCCGACCAGCTCGGAGGTGCCGAGATGGGCCGGATGCGCCTTGACCACCACGGGACAGCCGGCCGCCAGGGCCGAAGCGGTATCGCCGCCCGCCACCGAGAAGGCGAGCGGGAAATTGCTGGCGCCGAACACCGCTACCGGGCCGAGGCCGATGCGGCGGCGGGCCAGGGCGGGACGCGGCGGCGCACGCTCGGGCAAGGCGTCGTCGAGCACGGCATCGTTCCAGCGGCCTTTTCTCAGCAGCGAGGCGAACAGGCGCAGCTGATTGACGGTGCGCATGCGCTCGCCCTCCAGGCGCGGACGCGGCAGGCCGCTTTCCAGCATCACCCGCTCGATCAGGGTGTCGCCGAGATCGAGGATGTTCCGGCCGATCGCTTCGAGGAAGCCGGCACGGACGTCATCGGGCAGCGCGCGATAGGAATCGAATGCGGCATCGGCCAGATGACAGGCTTCTTCGACATGGTTGGCATCGCCGCAGCCGAAGGCCGGCTCCAGGCGCTTGCCGGTCTCGGCGGCGACCGAGTAGATGGCGTCGACGGTGCCTTTGACGGCGGTTCCGCCGATGATCATTTCGCCCAGGATCTGCATTTTGGTCCTCATGCCATGAAAAGTTGGGGGGTGATCTGGCGCGGATCGACGCGAAGCTCGATCAGCGCCGCCACGCCGGCCTTTTGCGCCCGTTCGAACGCGGCCGGGAAATCCTCGGTCCGGTCGACCAGCTCGGCATGGGCGCCGAACGAGCGCGCGAAGGCGACGAAGTCGGGATTGACCAGCTTGGTACCGGAAACCCGGCCGGGATATTCGCGTTCCTGATGCATACGGATGGTGGCCAGCATGCCGTTATTGACCACGATGGTGATCAAGGGCGCGCCGAACTGCATCGCGGTGGCCAGTTCCTGCGGATACATCATGAAGCAGCCATCGCCGGCGAAGGCGACCACCGTGCGTGAGGGCTGGTGCAGCTTGGCGGCGATGGCGGCCGGGAAGCCATAACCCATCGCGCCATTGGTCGGGGCCAGCTCGGTGCCCGGCCGGCGGTAGCGGTAGAAGCGGTGGACCCAGACGGTGTAATTGCCGGCGCCATTGGCGATCACGGCGTTCTCGGGCAGGGTCTCGCTGAGATAGGACATCACCTGGGCGAAATCGACCCCGCTATGGCGCTCATCCAGCTTGGGCGGGGTCGAATGGGCAAGGTAATCCTGGCGGGCCGCCGCGGTCCAGGCACCCCAGCCCAGCGCGGCCGGCGGCGCCAGCTTGGCCAGGGCAGCGGCGAAGGTCCGCATGCCGGAATTGATCGGCAGGCGGGCCTGATAGACGCGGCCCAGCTCTTCCGGATCGGGATGGACATGGATCAGGGTCTGGTCGGTGACCGGGCTCTTGAACAGGGTATAGCCCTGCGACGTGGTCTCGGCCAGCCGCGAGCCGACCACCAGCAGCAGATCGGCCGTTTTGGCGCGCTCCAGCAGCTTGGGCGAGATGCCCAGCCCGATCATGCCGCAATAATGACCGTCGCGATTGTCGAACAAATCCTGGCGGCGGAAGGACGCCGCGACCGGCAGGTTCCAGGCCGAGACGAACTTGGCGAAATCGACGCAGGCGGTATTGTTCCAGCCGGTGCCGCCGATGATCACCAGCGGCTGCCTGGCCGCCGACAGCAGGGTCTGCAGCTCGTCCATAGCGGCGGGAGCCGGTGCCGCCTGGGCGACGCGCACGACGGGGGCCGGCGCGTCCGGCGCCTCGCCGAACAGCACATCCTCGGGCAGGCCTATCACCACCGGGCCGGGCCGGCCGGACTGGGCGATGGCGAAGGCTTTGGCGATGGTCTCGGGGATGCGCTCGACGCTTTCGATCTCGGTAGCCCACTTGGCCAGGCCGCCGAACATGCGGCGGTAATCGACCTCCTGGAAGGCCTCCCGCTCGCGGAAGCCCTGGTCGATCTGGCCGACGAACAGAATCATCGGCGTCGAATCCTGCATCGCCGTGTGCACGCCGTTGGCGGCATGCGTCGCACCCGGACCGCGGGTGACGAAACAGATGCCCGGACGACCGGTCAGCTTGCCATAGGCATCGGCCATGTTCGAAGCCGCGCCTTCATGGCGGGTGACGATGGTCTTGATCGAGCCCGCGTCATGCAGGGCATCGAGCACCGGCAGGAAGGATTCGCCCGGCACGCAATAGACGGTGTCTACGCCGTTTCCGGCCAGGGCCTCGACCAGCGACTGGCCGCCATGGCGAATCTTCTTGGGTTCAGACATGGGATTGCAACTCCGAGTTCCGGGTTTCGGGAATGACCAGGGCGACCGCCAGCACCAGCAGATAGGAGCAGGAGGCCCAGATGCCGATCGAGGTGGCCAGGCCGAGCGAGGCGCTGGTCAGGCCGACGCCGGTCGGCACCCAGGCGCCGACGCCGCGGCCGAGATTGTAGGAAAAGCCGCCGGCGGTGCCGCGGATCTCGGAGGGGAACAGCTCGGTGAAGCACGCCCCCATGCCCGAGACGATGCCCGACTGGAACAGCCCGAGCGGAAAGCCGAGAAACAGCAGCGCGTCGAGCGGCAGGTCGAGCAGGCAATAGGCGGAAACGGTCAGGCCGGCGCAGACGGCGGACAGGGCGAAGGTCTTGCGGCGGCCGAGATAGTCGGACAGATAGGCCATGCCGACATAGCCGCAGAACGACCCGAAGATGTTCACCGACAGATAGAGCGTGGTCATGCTGACGCTCATCGCATGGGTCTGGCGCAGATAGGTGACCAGCCAATTGAGGATGGTGTAATTGCCGCCCAGCGCGCCGGCCGCCATCAGGGACGCCATCGCCGTGCGCGGAAACACCTTGGCCGAGAAGATCAGCGGCAGGGTTTCCCACGGCTTGCTCTTCTCGCGGAATTTGGCGGACGCCTCGAAAGCCTCGGATTCCTTGACGTTACGGCGCATCCACAGCACCAGCAGGCCGGGCAGCAGCCCGAGCACGAACATCACGCGCCACGCCTCACCTTCCGGCAGCAGGCTGAAGATACCCCAATAGGCCAAAGCGGCGGCGGCATAGCCGACCGGCCAGCCGGCCTGGACCGAGCCGACGGCGCGGCCGCGGATGCGCTTGTCGACCACCTCGCCGATCAGGATCGCGCCGGCCGCCCATTCGCCGCCGAAGCCGACGCCCTGCAGGCTGCGGGTGATCAGCAGCTGATGGAAGGAATTGGTCAGGGCGGACAGGCCGGTGAACAGCGAGAACCACAGGATCGCCAGCTTCAGCACCTGGACGCGGCCGATGCGGTCGGCCAGCAGCCCGGCGATCATGCCGCCCAGCGCCGAGGCCATCAGCGCCGAGGTGCCGATGAAGCCGGCCTGCCCCTTGCTCATGCCCCACAGCGGCATCAGGGTGGGAATGGCGAAGGCGAACAATTGGACATCCATCGCATCCAGCGCCCAGCCCAGGAAACAGGCCCAGAAGGTCTTGCGCTGGGGTGCGGTCATCGTGTGGTACCAGGACTGCATCGTTCCTCCTCCAAAACCCGAAGCTTTGCCGCTCCTGTCGTTTCGAGCGACTATAGGTAAGAAACCCGCCCCGGCCCTAGGGGCCGGGGACATAACTGTTATGAATTGACTCGGCAGCCGGATCTTTTGCTCTCATTCTAGTTCGATAAGAATTGGGCCGCGCTACAATCGAGGGAAGTTTGACGTCGCGCCGAAGCCTGCCGATCCTTTGCGTCTATTTGTTCGCCGCCTGCGCGTCCGCCCGCGCGGATACGGTCATGCTGACCACCGGCCAGGACGATCCGCCCTTCACCGACAGCTCGCGCGCCGATGGCGGTATCGCCACCCGGCTGGTGCTGGCCGCGTTCCGCTCGGCAGGGATGGAGCCCAGGCTCGACTGGCTGCCGTGGAAGCGCGGCTACAGCCTGACCAAGAGCGGGGCCTATCAGGCCAGCTTTCCCTATCTGCACGCGCCGGAGCGCGAGCAGGATTTCCTGTTCTCGGACCCGATTTTCACCGATCCCAGCTATCTGTGGACCCGCGCCGGCGACAGGCTGACGCCCGACGATCCCGAGCGATTCAAAGGCCGCACCATCTGCGTTCCGCAAAACTATCATTCGCCCCTGCAGGATCTGCTGGCGCCCTTGCTCGCCAGCGGCGACGTGCGCATGGAGCGTCCCGAAACGCCCGACAAATGCTTACAGATGCTGGCGGCCGGCCGCATCGACGCGCTGTCCGGCGAGGAGGATGAGATTGCCGGGCCGCTTCAGGCCCTGGGACAGGCCAACCATATCGGCCGGAGTTCGACGCCCCTGGCCGTGCTCGAATTCTGCGTCATCTTCCCGCGTGAGACGGTCGGCTCCGCCGAGCTGGCCGAGCGCTTCAACGCCGCTTTGCGGCGGATGAAGGAAGATGGCCGCTATGCAGCATTGATGAGCCGCTAGACCATGGACCGTCTGGAAGCGATGGGAATCCTGGTAGCGGTGGCCGAGACCGGCAGCCTGTCGGCCGCCGGCCGCCGCCTCGGCATCCCGCTGTCCAGCGTCAGCCGCAAGATCGCCGATCTGGAATCCCACCTCAAAACCCGTCTGCTGACCCGCGCCAGCCGCCAGACCGCCCTGACCGACGCGGGACGCGATTATGTCGCCGCCTGCCGCCGCATCCTCGAAGAGGTCAGCGAGGCCGAACGCGCCGCGGCGGGGGAATATAATGCGCCGCGCGGCGAGCTGGTGGTCACGGCACCCCTGGTGTTCGGGCGGCTGCATATGCTGCCGGTGGTGCTGGAGTTCCTGGCCGCCTTCCCCGACGTCGATGTCCGGCTGTTCCTGGCCGACCGCCGCCTGCAACTGGTCGAGGACCATGTCGACCTGGCCCTGCGCATCGGGCCGCTGGCCGACAGCGCGCTGATCGCCCTGAAGATCGGCATGATGCGCCGGGTGGTGGTCGCCAGCCCCGATTACCTGACCCGGCGTGGCACCCCGCAAAATCCCACCGACCTCGCGCGGCATGATTGCATCGACGCGGCGGGAGCCCGCCCGACCTCGGACTGGACGTTCGAGACCCGGATTCCGGTCCGCTCGCGCCTCGACGTCAACACCGCCGAGGCCGCCATCGACGCCGCCATCGCCGGCATCGGCCTGGCCCGCGTGCTGCATTATCAGGTCGTCCAGCCGGTGCGCGACGGCAGGCTGGTGACCATCCTCGAAGAATTCGAGCCGCAGCCCTGGCCGGTTTCCCTGGTCCATGCCGGACAGGGGCCGCTGCCGCTCAAACTGCGCGCCTTCCTCGATTTCGCCGCGCCGGCTCTGCGCCGCCGCCTCGCCGATCTGCATCCCTTCTGAAATCCGGGAGGATGACTCGCGAAATGCGCGTCTTCCGCTGAAATCCGGGAGAGCTATCTTCCTCGTGGTCCAATGCAGCGGGAGTCCCCACGATGAAGCTTTACGACGTCACCTTGTCCGGCCATGCCCACCGTGCGCGCCTGTTCCTCGGCCTGCTGGGGCTGGACTATGAACTGATCCCGGTCGACCTTCACGCCGGCGAGCAGCATGGCGAGGTCTTCCGCGCGATCAACCCGTTCGGCCAGGTGCCGGTGCTCGACGATGACGGCGTGATCGTTCCCGACTCCATCGCCATCCTGGTCTATCTGGCCACCAAGCATGGCCGCGGCGATTGGCTGCCCACGGATGCCGTCGGCGCCGCCCGCGTCCAGCGCTGGCTGTCGGTCGCCGCCGGACAGATCGCCTTCGGTCCCTGCGCCGCGCGCCTGGTCACCTTGTTCGGCGCCGTGTTCGATCATCAGGAAGTGATCGCCCGGGCGCACGCCATCCTCAAGCTGGTCGAACAGAGCATAACCGGCCGGAACTGGCTGGCGGCGGACCATGCGACCATCGCCGACGTCGCTCTTTATTCCTATATCGCCCGCGCCCCCGAGGGGGATGTCGATCTGGCGCCCTATCCCCAGGTGCGTGCCTGGCTCGCCCGTGTCGAGGCGCTGCCCGGCTTCGTGCCGTTTCCGGAGACCGATCGTGGCAGCACCCTGGCATGAGGGCGAGATCGCCCTGCAGCGCACCGTCGGCCTCGACGAGCCGCTGGCCGAGATCGGCGCCAAGGTGGTGCGCGATCATCTGACCGAGCAGCACCGCGCCTTCTTCCCGCTGCTGCCCTTCGCCGTGCTCGGCGCGGTGGATGGCGAGGGCGACGTCTGGGCGACGGTCCGGGCGGGGCGGCCGGGCTTTCTGTCCTCGCCCGATCCGTTCCAGCTCGACCTGGCCATCCCGCCCGATCCGTTCGACCCGGCCGAAGCGGGGTTGAAGGATGGCGAGCCGGCAGCCCTGCTGGGCATCGACCTGACCACCCGGCGGCGCAACCGCCTCAACGGGCCGGTGCGGAATCGCAGCGGACGCGGCTTCTCGCTGGAGGTCGGGCAGAGCTTCGGCAATTGCCCGAAATACATCACCCTGCGCGGCCCGGCTGCGATCACCGGGGAAAGCGTCGACCTGCCGGAGAAGATGGACGCGCTCGATGACGAAGCCCGCGCCCAGATCGAGGCGGCCGACACTTTCTTCGTCGCGTCCTATGCGACGGGCTGGGACGGCAACCGCCAGGTCGATGTCTCGCACCGGGGCGGCGAGGCCGGTTTCGTGCGGATCGGCGCCGATGGCGTGCTGACCATCCCGGATTATTCCGGCAACCGTTATTTCAATACGCTGGGTAATCTGGCGGCCAATCCCAAGGCGGGCGTGGTGTTCGTCGATTTCACCGCCGGCACGCTGCTGCAGATCACCGGTGACACCGAACTGGTGCTCGAGTCGCCCGAGATCGCCAGCTTCCCCGGCGCCGAACGCCTATGGCGTCTCCGCCCCCGCCGGGTCGTCCGCCGCAAGGGCGGCTTGCCCCTGCGCTGGCGTTGAAGGCTTGAGACTCCCGGGCCGGATACCGAACCGGCGCAGGAAGGCACGGCTGAGCGCTGCTTCGGACTGATAGCCGACCTCGTCGGCGATCTCGCCGATGGAAGCGCTTCCGCTCATCAGCCTTTGGCGCGCCAGGCCGAGGCGGATTTCGGTCAGAAAGGCCAAGGGCGCGATCTCCGCCGCTTTGCGGAAAGCACGGACGAGCGTGGCGCGCGAGGCGGCGGCACGGTCGGCCAGTTCGTCGAGGGTCCAGTCGCGCGCCGGGTCGGTCAACATGGCCAGCACCGCCTGAGCGGTCGGACGCTGGGCCAGCAAGGCGAGCAGCCCGTTTGGCGGCGGTGCCGCTTCGAGATGGTCGCGCAGCATCATGACCAGCAGGGCGCTGGCCAGGTCGGCGGCGATGGCGGCGGCGCCGGCGCGATTGCCGTCCAGCTCGTCGCGGATCGAGCCCATCAGCAGGGCGAAGCGGTCGAGGCGCTCGGCGCCGCCCCCGGGGAGCCTGGTTGCCAGCACGATGATTTCGGGCAAGGCGGCGATCACCAGATTTTCCGGAACGCCGTCGAAATGCAGACGGCCGCAGATCAGCTCGGTATCGGCCTCGACCCCGACGCTGGCCTTGACCCGGATGGCATTGGAATAATCCACCGCCACCGGCGGCGCGGGACGCTGGCCGGGCTCGCGGGCCCGCAGGATATGCGCATCGCCATGGGGCAGCAGCAGCACGTCGCCGGTCTCGAGAATCATCGGGCCGCGGCCCGGCCGGTCGAGCGCGCAGCGCCCGCGGGTGACGATATGAAAATAGGCCCAGCCGCGTTTCTCGGCGTCATGGGGCGAAGACCAGGCGCCGCCGAAGCGGCACACATCCTGTAATTCGGGCCGCACCCGCAACAGCGGCGCCAAACCGCTCAGCACGTCCGTCATTTGATCCGCCCGGTCATTTCTGTGCGCCGCCCGGCCATTCGCGAAAAATCCCGAAAATCCTAAGGTCTCCCTACCGTTTAGCCAAGGAGGCAATCATGCATATGATGGATTGGAACACATATCGCCAGCAGGTTCTCGCCGGTGTCGGCGGCCTGTCGAAACTCAGCCCGGAAACCGTAAAAGGGTATGCCGGCCTGTCGGGCGCCGGCCAGAAGACCGGTCATCTCGACGCCAAGACCCGCGAACTGATCGCGCTGGCCGTCGCCGTATCGCTGCGCTGCGACGGTTGTATCACCGTCCATGCCGACGCCGCCCGCAAGCTGGGCGCCTCGAAGGAGGAACTGGCGGAAGCCCTGGGCACCGCGATCGCCGTCAATGCCGGCGCCGCGCTGGTCTATTCGACCCGCACGCTCGACGCTTTCGATGCCGCCGGAGAGCAGGGCTGAGATGAACGCTCTGGTCAATCGCGGCCTCATCATCGTCGCCGGGCCGAATTCGGCCCGGCTGGGTATCCACTTCATGCGGATCGCCGCGGCGGTGATCTTCCTGTGGATCGGCTTCCTGAAATTCATCCCCTACGAAGCCGACAGCATCACGCCGTTCGTCGCCAACAGCCCGGTCATGTCGTTCTTTTACGAACATCCGGCCGAGTACAAGGCGCACATGACCCATGAAGGCGAGCTGAAACCGGCCGAGCGCGTCTGGCAGACCGGCAACAACACCTATGGCTTCTCGGAAGGACTGGGCACGGTCGAGCTGATTATCGGCGTGCTGGTGCTGTCGGGCCTGGTGTCGCGCCGGCTCGGCATGGCCGGGGCGGTGCTGTCCTTCCTGACCCCGTTCGTCACCTTGTCGTTCCTGGTCACCACGCCGGAAGCCTGGGTGCCGGCCCTGGGCGACGCCCAGCACGGCTTTCCCTATCTGTCCGGCGCCGGACGCCTGGTCATCAAGGACATCGCGCTGATGGCCGGGTCCTGGCTGGTCATGGTCGACACCGCCAGATCGCTTCTCACGGCCCCGAGGACGTGAGATCGAGCCAGCGGCGGTGGCGGGCGAAATGTTCCGCCATCAGGTCGATGAAGATGCGGACCTTGCTGGACAGCTGATGGCGATGGGGGTAGAGGGCGTTGATGGTGAATTCGACCGGGCGCCAGTCCGGCAGGATCTCGATCAGCCGCCCCGCCTCTATATCCTCTTCGACCAGAAAGCTGGGGGCCAGGAACACACCCTGGCCGTTCAGCCCCACCACGCGCAGCACCTCGGCCACATTGCTGACCAGCGTGCCCGAGATGCGCACCCTGGCCAGCTTGCCATCCGGCCCGATGAAGTGCCATTCGTCGCCATAGGGATAGAAGGCATAGCGGATGCAATTGTGCCGGGTCAGATCGGCCAGGCTCTCGATCGGTGGATGATCGGCGAAATAGCCGGGCGCCACACACAATATATGATTCCAGACCGATAGATTGCGCACGATCAGGGCCGATTCCACCGGGCGGAAGGTGCGCACCGCCAGGTCGTAGCCTTCCTCGACCAGATCGACCATGCGGTCGCCGCCGGTCACATCGACCGCGGCGGCGGGATAGGCCCGCAGATAATCCGAGATCACCGGCGACAGGAAACGGACGATGTGCGGATTGGTATAAAGCCTCAGCGTGCCCATCGGCGTCGAATGCAAGGCGCCGGCGGCGCGGTCGGCGTCCTCGATCTCGGCCAGGATGCCGGTGCAGCGTTCGTAATAGGCCCGGCCGGTCTCGGTCAGGCCGACGCTGCGGGTGGTACGGTTCAGCAGCCGGGCGCCGAGATGCTCTTCCAGCGACTGCACATGATTGCTGACCATCGTCGCCGACATATTGAGCCGCCGCGCCGCGGCCGAGAAGCCGCCGCAATCCACGACCTTGACGAAGACGTTCATGCTGGTGAGACGATCCACCTGATTATCCCGTCTGGCTTAATAATCTTTTCCAATCTTCACGAATTATCGTTTGCGTCGCAATAGACCATTCTCCGGCCAGTTTTTCAGCCTCCCCCCGGAGAAGTTTCATGAACGCGATTACCCCTCCTCCCGCCGTGGAAACCGGCGCCCGCGGCAAGACTGTCCGCAAAACCGTGCTCGGCGTGGTGGTTACCGCCGCCATCCTGGCCGCGATCGATTTCGGCTATCACTACATCACCGTCGGCCAATATGTGGAAAGCACCGACGACGCCTATGTCAAAGCCGACTCCACCATCGTCGCCCCGAAAGTGTCCGGCTACATCGCCGAGCTGCTGGTCGACGACAACCAGGCGGTCAAGGCCGGCCAGGTGGTCGCGCGCATCGACGACCGCGATTACCGCACCGCGCTCGACCAGGCCCGCGCCAATCTGGCCGCCGCCGAGGCCACCATCGGCCAGATCGACGCGCAATTGAAAGCGCAGGCTTCGGTGATCGACCAAGCCGAGGCCAGCGCGGTATCCGCCCGCGCCGAACTCGACCAGGCCCGGCGCAACGACACCCGCTATGCCAAGATGGCCACTGTCGGCTATGGCTCGGAACAGCAGGCCGAACAGGCCTCGACCGACCGCCTCGACAAGGATGCGGTTCTGCGCCGCCAGATCGCCGCGGTCAGCACCGCCCGCCAGCAGGTCGACATCCTGAACGCCCAGCGCGTGCTGGCGGTGGCGGACCGCGACCGGGCCAAGGCTCAGGTCGAGCAGGCCGAGCTGAACCTGTCCTATACCATCATCACGGCGCCGATCGACGGTACCGTCGGCGCCCGCTCGGTGCGCGTCGGCCAATATGTCCAAGCCGGCACCCAGCTGCTGGCCCTGGTGCCGCTGAACCAGGTCTATGTCGTGGCCAATTTCAAGGAGACCCAGGTCGGCTTCATGAAGAACGGCCAGCCGGTCGAGATCGAGATCGACAGCCTGCACGGCACCCGCTTCAAGGGCCATATCGACAGCCTGTCGCCGGCCAGCGGCCTGGAATTCAGCCTGCTGCCGCCCGACAATGCGACCGGCAACTTCACCAAGATCGTCCAGCGCATCCCGGTGAAGATCCGCATCGACGATTTCGCCGGCCATGCCGGCGAGCTGCGCCCCGGCATGTCGATCGAGGCCGATGTCGATACGAAAAGCGCAAAGGTGAAGTCATGAGCCGCGCTCTGCTGCGCGGCGCCGCCGCGCTGAGCCTGGCCTTCGGCGTCGCCGCCTGCAGTGTCGGGCCCGATTTCGAAGCTCCCAAGGCTCCCGAGGTCACCTCCTACACCGCCGATCCGGCAGTACTTCCGCCCGACCAGCGCCTGGCCGAGGGCGACAAGCTGCGCGCCGATTGGTGGGCCCTGCTGCGATCGCCCGATCTCGACCGCACGGTCGGCCAGGCGGTGGAGGGCAACTGGACCCTGGCCTCGGTCAAGGCCCGTCTGGCCCGCAGCCAGGAAGGCATCCGCGTCGCCGGCGCCAAGCTGCTGCCGCAGATCGACGCCAACTCCGACATCGCCCGCAATCGGCTGGGCGCCTCGACCCTCGGGCCCGAAGCCAAGAACCTTCCGCTGTTCTCGGCCTATAGCGCCGGCGCGACGGTGTCCTATGACACCGATCTGTTCGGCAAGAACCGCCGCGGCGTCGAGCAGGCCGAGGCCCAGGCGGATGTGGCGCAGGACGAAGTCGACGCCGCCCTGCTGACCCTGACCGGCAATGTCGCCCTGCAGGCGGTGCAGATCGCCTCGCTCAAGGCGCAGATCGCCGCGGTCGGGCGGATCATCGACTCCGACCGGAAGACCCTCGAGCTGGTGCGCGCGGCGCGCGGCACCGGCGGCGTCACCGACATCGACGTGCTGTCGGCGCAGAGCCAGCTCGACCGCGACCGCACCTTGCTGCCCGGCCTGCGCCAGCAGCTCAGCGTCGCCGAGGACGCCCTGGCCACTTTGGTCGGCAAAAGCCCGGCCGAATGGCGCGCGCCCGACTTCGCCCTGGACGGCTTCACCCTGCCGGCCGACCTGCCGGTGGTTCTGCCCTCCCAGCTGGTACGGGCGCGTCCCGACATCCGTGCCGCCGAGGCGCGGCTGCATGCCGCCAGCGCCGGGATCGGCATCGCCGAGGCCGCCTTCTATCCCGACATCTCTTTGTCGGCCAATCTCGCCGAACAGGGCCTGACCGGCGGACCGGCCGGTATGGCCTGGACCCTGCTGGGCGGCGTCAGCCTGCCGATCTTCCATGGCGGCGAACTGACCGCCCAGAAGAAGGCCGCCGAGGATTCCTATCAGGAAAGCCTGGCCGATTACCGCCAGACGGTGGTCGAAGCCTTCGGTCAGGTGGCCGACACGCTGCACGCGCTGGGCAATGATTCCGACCAGCTCGACAGCGAGACCCGTTCGCTGACCACCAGCAATTCGGCCCTGTCGCTGACCCGCCTCGGCTATGGCGTCGGCAACGCCTCGGTGGTGCAGGTGCTCGACGCCCAGCGCCAGGCCGAACAAGCCGAACTCGGCGCCGTGCGCGCCCGCGCCCAGCGCTATACCGACACCATCAAGCTGTTCCTGGCCGTCGGTGGAGGCCGCCTATCATGAGCGACCCTGTTCCGCTGCGCACCTGGATCGCGGTGATCGCCGCCACCCTCGGCGCCTTCATGGCGGTGCTCGACATCCAGATCGTCAACGCCTCGCTGAACACCATCCAGGGCGCCATCGGCGCCGGCATCGACGATGGCGGCTGGATCTCGACCTCCTATCTGGTGGCCGAAATCATCGTCATCCCGCTGTCGGGCTGGCTGGCCCGCGCCTTCACGGTGCGCAAATACCTGCTGACCAACGCCGTGCTGTTCGTCATCTTTTCCGCCGGCTGCGCCATGGCGCACAGCCTCGGCCAGATGATCGTCATGCGGGCCCTGCAGGGTTTCACCGGTGGTGTGCTGATCCCGATGGCCTTCACCATCATCATCACCCTGCTGCCCAAATCGAAGCTGCCGATCGGCATGGCGATGTTCGCCCTGTCGGCCACCTTCGCCCCGGCGATCGGCCCGACCATCGGCGGCTATCTGACCGAACATTACAGCTGGCAATATATCTTCTACGTCAATCTCGTCCCCGGCAGCCTGCTGATCGGCATGCTGTGGTACGCGCTCGACCGCGGCGCGCCGATGCAATTGAAGCTGCTGAAACAGGGCGACTGGCCGGGCATCGCCACCATGGCGATCGGTCTGGGCTGCCTGCAGACGGTGCTCGAGGAAGGCAACAAGGACGACTGGTTCGGCTCGGTGTTCATCACCCGCCTGTCGGTGATTTCCGCCGTGTCGCTGATCCTGTTCCTGTGGGTCGAGCTGACCAGCAGGAAGCCGCTGCTCAATCTGCGCCTCGTCCTGCGCCGCAATTTTGGCTTCGGCATGGTGGCCAACTTTCTGCTCGGCGTGGCGCTTTACGGCTCGGTCTTCATCCTGCCGGAATATCTCGATCGTATTCAGGGCTATAATTCCGAGCAGATCGGCATGGTGCTGGCCTGGACCGGCCTGCCCCAGCTGATCCTGATCCCGGTGGTTCCCCGGCTGATGAAGAGGCTCGACCCGCGCATCATCATCGCCATCGGCTTCGCTTTGTTCGCCGGCAGCAACTTCTTCAACGTGTTCATGACCAGCGATTACGCGGGCGACCAGCTGATGCTGCCCAACATCATCCGCGCCGTCGGCCAGGCTTTGTGCTTCGCGCCGCTGTCCGCCGTCGCCAATGCCGGCATCGAGCATGAGAATGCCGGCTCGGCCTCGGCCCTGTTCAACATGATGCGCAATCTGGGCGGCGCCATCGGCATCGCCTCGCTGCAGACCTATCTCACCAAGCGCGAGCAATATCATTCCAACGTGCTGAACGAGCCGGTGTCGATGCTCGATCCCGCCACGCGGTCGCGCCTCGATCAGCTGACCGCCTACTTCCAGAGCCATGGCGTGGCCGACCCGGCCACCGCCACGCACAAGGCGCTGGTCGCCATCGGCGGAGTGATCCACAAGCAGGCCTTCGTCATGGCCTTCTCCGACACCTTCTTCCTGTTGGGCGGCGCGCTGATCCTGGCCCTGGCCGCCTCGCTGCTGCTGAAGAAGCCGAGCGGGCCCGCCTCGGCCGGCGGGGCGCATTGAGGGCCCGGCCGTGAAGCGCCCCGCCGACTGGCTCGGCGACGCCGACAGCGTCGCCGGGCTGGGGCGCCGGCTGACCGGGGCCGGCGTCCAGGCCGACCGGCTGGCGCTCTACCGCCGCACCTTGCATCCCGGCGTCCTGTCGCGGGCGACCGCCTGGGCGCCCGGGCGCCCCGTCGAGATCTTCGACCGCGACCATGGCCTCGATCTCTCCCTCGGCTTCATGGGCAGCCCGCTCGATCGGGTGATGGACGGCGGCGGCGCGCTGACCTTCGAGGCCGAAACATTCGAGGAGGGGGAAGGGGGATGGAGCGCCCCCCTGCGCGGCTTCGATCTGAAAAGAGTGCTGGTCACCCCCCTGTGCGGGGGCGTGGCGCTGGCGGTCGGCACCCGTCGCCGCGAGGGCTTCGGCAACGCCGATCTCGCCCTCATCGGCAAGCTCGTCCAGGGGCTCGCGAAGCGCGAGAATCGGTGAACCGGCATTTCGCAATAAAATTGCGCGTTATCGGCGAACCTCTCACTGGCGGACTCGCAACAGTGTGGCCATTTTGCGTTCGACCGTGTCGGAACGACCCGCTGAGAGGGGCGGTTTGCCTACAAATTGTGAAGTTATCCACCGGCCGTGCACAAGATATAGGCAAGTTTTTGCGGCGCAATAAAAATGCGTAAAATGCCCCAAAACCATCTATTGACAATCGCGCCGCCGCCCTTACAGTGCAGTTCAGGCCCAAGGGGGTGGGATCGCCGTAACGCTCTTCGTGTCACTAACGAAAGCGGTCCGGCGACGAAGAAAAGGGACCTCAAAAGTTCCGAAAATCATAGTGGTTTAGGTTTTGGTCACGCGAGTAACGCATCCACCGCTCACCGGGTGTTAACGTGCCAATGCTGTCAGGAAACGGAAGTCGATCGGAATGGGACAAGGGTTGCCGAAGAGGATTATTTCGCGTCGTGCCATCGGCACGGGCGATCTCTCCTGCGACCTGAGCACCGGCTCCGGCCGTCGCATCGGCCGTTTCGTCTCCGCGCCTGTTCCGCATCCTTTCCTTTTCCGGGCCACTTCCAAGTCCACTGGTCATGCCATCTCCTCCGCTTTCGGCGGCGATGTGCGTACCCATCAATCGACATTCGTTAGGCTGCTGCCGGTCCGTCAGGCCCGCGGCACCCTGGTTTAGCGCAGGAGACAATTCGGATGAATTATGCGCGGCAGCAGAAAGACCCGAAAAAATCTGGTATCGGCTTTCTCGTCGTGGTCCTCCTTCACATCGGACTCGGTTACCTGTTCGTGACCGGGCTCGGGCATTCGGCCATTGAAGTGCTGAAGCAGCCGCTGGAGACCAAACTTATCGAAGAAGTAAAGCCGCCGGACGCCCCGCCGCCGCCGCCGCCGCCGAAGCTGGCGCCGCCGCCGCCGCCCTTCATTCCGATGCCGGACATTCAGGTGCGCACGGCCCCGTCGGCCAACGCGATCACCGCGGTCACGACTCAGCGCCCGGCCGAACCGCCGCCGCCGCCCGCTCCGCCTGCCGTCAAGCATGAGCCGGTCGTCGTTCCCGCGGTCATCGACGCCAACAACAACTGCCGCAAGCCGGAATATCCGGCCGTGTCGCGCCGCATGGAAGAAACCGGCACCGTGGTGCTGAACTTCCTGATCGGTACCGACGGCAGGGTTGCCGAAAGCCGGGTCGAGACCTCGAGCGGCCATCCTCGTCTCGACGAGGCCGCCAAGAGCGCGATGGAGCTTTGCAAGTTCAAGCCGGGCACTGTCGATGGCAAGCCCGAGCAGACCTGGGCTCGCATCAAATATACCTGGACCCTGCAGTAATCTCTTTGAACAGAACTTCGTATAGGAATTCGGAGGAGTAATATGTCGCTTTTGAAGTCTTTGATGGCACGCGGTGCCGCTATCTCCCTGGCCGCCGCTGTCGCCGTCAGCTGCGCCCTGCCGACCGTCGCGGCTTTCGCCGAGGACACCGCGGCTGGCGCCGTTCCGGGCGGTGGCGTGACCGCTCCCGGCACCGTGCAGGTTGAAAACCCCTACGGCGTCGAGGCCCTGTGGGCCGGTGGTGACTTCGTTGCTCGTGGCACCCTGCTCGTTCTGATCATCATGTCGGTTTCGACCTGGTACGTGATGATCACCAAGCTGGTCGAGCAGGGCCTCCTGCTGTCGAAGGCCAAGAAGGCCAACGCGACCTTCTGGAAGGCCAAGACCCTGAAGGAGGGTGCCAAGACCCTCGATCCGAAGAGCCCCTTCTATTTCCTGGCCGCCTCGGGCCTGGAAGCCGTCGAGCACCATGAAGGCTCGCTGGTCGAGAAGATCGATCTGAACACCTGGGTCGGCCTGTCGATCCAGCGCTCGGTCGAGCAGATCGTCTCGCGTCTGCAGGGCGGCCTGGCCGTTCTCGCCACCGTCGGCTCGATCTCGCCGTTCGTCGGTCTGTTCGGTACCGTTATGGGCATCTACAAGGCGCTGACCGCCATCGGCGTCGCTGGCCAGGCCTCGATCGACAAGGTCGCCGGTCCGGTCGGTGAGTCGCTGATCATGACCGCCTTCGGTCTGTTCGTCGCCGTTCCCGCCGTGCTGGCCTACAACTGGCTGGTCCGTCGTAACAAGCAGTGCGTCGAGCAGGTTCGTACCTTCAGTGCCGATCTGCACAACGTCATCCTGAGCGGCAACATCTAAGCCTCGCAGGCCCAACAGCCAGCAAAGGGTGACCTACCATGGCAATGAATGTCGGATCTGCCGACGGTGATGAAGACGAACTGAACTCCACCATCAATACGACGCCGCTCGTCGACGTCATGCTGGTGCTGCTCATCATCTTCCTCATCACCATCCCGGTGGTGACCAAAACGGTGCCAGTCGAACTGCCGAAAGAGACCAATGTTCCGACGCAGACCAAGCCGGAGAACATCAACATCTCTGTCGACAAGGAAGGCAACATCTACTGGAACGAGCGGGCGGTGCCCGATTCGGCCAGCCTTCTCGAGCGCATGAAGGAAGTGGCGGTCAAGGACCCGCAGCCGGAAGTCCATATTCGTGGCGACGCTAATACGCGCTACGAATCGGTCGGCCGCGTCGTCTTCATCTGCCAGCGTGCCGGCATCGCTAAGATCGGGTTCATCACTGAGCCGCCCCCGCGTGGTTGATACGCAGCGGCTGATACTGAACCAGAACATACGTGTGGGAGCGCCGGATCGCCGGCGCTCCCTTACAGAGTAAAAGGATCAAATCATGGGAATGAATGTCGGACAGGGTGGCGGCTCCGGTGATCCGGATGTGGTCGTCGACATCAACACCACGCCGCTGATCGACGTGATGCTGGTGCTGTTGATCATGTTGATCATCACCATCCCCGTCCAGACCCACGCGGTGAAGCTGGACATGCCGAATGGCGCCCCGCCGCCGACCAACAACGAACCGCCGCCGGTCGTCGAGATCGCCGTCGACTTCGATGGCACCGTGACCTGGAACGGTCAGGTGGTTCCCGATCGCCAGACCCTGGAATGGCGCCTGAAGACCGAAGCGGTCGATCCGGCTGTCCAGCCCGAGGTGCATGTGCGACCCAATAAGCTGGCGACCTACAAATTCGTCGCCGCGGTGATGGCGTCCGCTCAACGCCTGGGGGTCACCAAGATCGGCATCATCGGGAACGAACAGTTCGCGGACTGATTGATTCCCCGTCACCAACCTCAACTCGCAAGGACCTTGTTTATGAAGAGCCGACTTTTCTCCGGTCGGGCGTTGGCCGGTTTCGGCATTGCCTGCGCCGTCGCCATTACCTCGCCCGTCATTCTGCAGGCCGTTACCGGCAACGTCGCCTACGCTGCGGACGATGAGAACAAGGTCAGCCCCGAGCTCGCCAAGCCCCTGCAGGCGGCCCAGGCCGCCATCAAGGAAAAGAAGTACGGCGAAGCTCTGGCGAAGTTGAAGGAAGCCGACGCCGCCTCCAAGAAGTCGCCCTACGAAGAAAGCATCATCGAGCAGCTGCGCCTGATCGCCGCCATCGGCGGCGAAGAGCCGGCTCAGGCCGCCAAGGCCTATGATGCCCTGGGCAATGGCGGCAACCTGCCGCCCCCGCAGAAGATCCAGTTCGTCCAGGCCATTGCCGGCGCCTATTTCAAGTCGAAGGACTATGCCGCGTCCGCGACCTGGATCGGCCGCTATTTCCAGGCCGGTGGCTCCGACCTGCAGATGCGCAGCCTGCTGGCTCAGGCCTATTACCTGAACAACGACTTCGCCAATACCAACAAGGCCAGCAACGAGGCGATCGACGCCTACGAAAAGTCCGGCCAGCAGGCGCCTGAGACCCTCTACCAGCTGGAGACCTCGGCCGCCACCAAGCAGGGCGACAAGAAGGCCTATGCCGCCGCTCTCGAAAAGCTGACCGCCGCCTATCCGAAGCCGGAATATTGGGCTGATCTGGTTCACCAGGTCGCCAACAAGCCGGGCGTCTCGGGCAAGCTCGACCTCGATCTGTACCGCGTGCAGGACGCCGTCGGCGGCCTGTCCAACGCCGGCCAGTACATGGAATATGCCGAGCTGGCCATCCAGGCCGGCCTGCCGGGCGAAGCCAAGGCCATCGTCGACAAGGGCTACAAGAACGGCGTTCTCGGCACCGGTGCCGAAGCCGAGCGTCATGGCCGTCTGCGTGACATGGCCAAGCGTTCGGTCGATTCCGACCAGCCCGGCCTCGGCGCGTCCGAGACCGAAGCCGGCAAGAAGGCCGGTGGCAGCAGCCTGGTCAGCACCGGCATGGATTATTACGGCTATGGCCAGTACGACAAGGCGATCAGCCTGATCCAGGCCGGCATCGCCAAGGGCGGCCTGAAGAACCCCGACGAAGCCAAGCTGCATCTCGGTATCGTCCAGCTGGCCGCCGGCAAGAAGGCCGACGCGGTCGCCACCTGGAAGCAGATCAAGGGCGGCGATGCGGTCAACGACCTCGCCCGTCTGTGGCTGATCAAGACCACCGGCCACGTCGCCGGCTGATAAGTTTCGCGAAGCACACTCAGGCCGCGGAGGGCAACTTCCGCGGCCTTTTCTTTATCCGCGCCCCAGCCATGTCGCAGACGCGGCGGGAACTCATCGCGCCGCCATTCGTTCCTTCTTGACGGCGACCGTCGTGAAACCGAAATATAGCGTCAGGTGGTGCCGATGTTCGGACCGCCGGTTAGGGCGCCGGGGTATCTGGGCCCAAGCCGGACTCGCTCGACGGAGGAGGACGCTATTACCATGACCCGTGTATCCGTGTTCAACAGCCCGCATATGCTCGGCTTCGATCATTTCGAGCGCGTGCTGGATCGGATCGCCAAGACCTCCGGCGAGGGATATCCGCCCTACAACATCGAACAGATCGGTGAAATCGGACTGCGCATCACGCTGGCCGTCGCCGGTTTCACGATGGATTGCCTGCAGGTCTCGATCGAGGACAATCAGCTGGTCATCCGCGGCCGCCAGGCCGAAGACGACCCGAACCGGATCTTCCTGCATCGCGGCATCGCCGCGCGGCAATTCCAGCGCGCTTTCGTGCTGGCCGAGGGAATCGAGGTCAAGAACGCCACTATGGACAATGGCTTGCTGCATATCGATCTGCAGCGGCCCCTCCCGGAAACCCGGGTGCGCACGGTCAAGATCGAGCAGGCAGGGTCGAATACCATCGACGGCAATGCTCTCGGCGTTTCGAAAGGAAAATAATCATGCAGACCAAACAAGGCAGCAATTCCGGCACCAGCCCCATGAGCGAGCACGCCTTCGCCATGCTGGGCGTCGAGGATGTCGCTTATATCCGCGAAGTCAGCGTCGACGGCAACAAAGCCTGGGCCATCATCGGCGCCGACGGCACCTCGCTCGCGCTCGCCCCCAACCGCGAACTCGCCTTTGCGGCCGCGCTGCAGGCTGATCGCACCCCTGTCAGCGCTCATTGATCAGATGATCCGCACAGTCATGTGACTGCGCCGCGTGGGCATTAGCGGACGCGCTGCCTCGCCCTATTGTTCCTTCACCGCGAACGAGCGCGGTATTCGAACGAAAGTGAGGCTGTTATGTCTATGATCAATGTCGCCAGGGCCGCGATCCTGGCTGTTGCCGCCGCCGCCCCCGTCCTGGCCGAAACCCCGGCCGATGCCGCCAGCCAGCAAGTGCGCGTCCTGCTGAAGCACGAAGCGGCGCTGAAGGCCGATGTGCTCCAGGTCCAGGTGGTCGGCCAGACCGTCTATGTCCGAGGTGTGGTCGATTCCCAGCTGGAATCCGACGAGGTCGACTCGGTCGCCACCGCCATCCCCGGCGCGCATGTCGTCAACGCCACGGTCGTGACCGGCGCCGGTTCGTAATCCAAATCCAAAGCCCGCAAACAGCGACGCCGCCGGAGACATCTCTCCGGCGGCGTTGCCGTTTCTACTCTGAAACCGTCAGTTCAGGCGGCGCAGCTCGCCGGGCTCTCGGTCAGCAGGGCATAGAGCCCTTCGGCGCTGTCGGTGCCGCGCAGCTTCTCGCAGGTCGACTTGTCGCGCAGCAGGCGCGACACGCGGGCCAGGGCCTTCAGATGATCCGCGCCGGCCGATTCCGGGGCCAGCAGCAGGAAAATCAGATCGACCGGCTGCTCGTCGATGCTGTCGAAATTGATGGGCTTTTCCAGACGGGCGAACAGCCCATGCAGGCGGGGCAGGTTCGGCAGTTTGCCGTGCGGGATGGCGATGCCGTTTCCGACGCCGGTGGTTCCCAGGCGTTCGCGCTCCAGCAGAACGTCGAAGATCGCTCTTTCCTGCATACCGGTGAGATCGGCGGCCCGCCGGGCCAGTTCCTGTAACGCTTGCTTCTTGCTCGTGGCACGCAAATTCGGCACCACCCCTTCGGGGCTGATCAAATCAACTATCTCCATGACCTAACCTCATGGCGCGACTACCGCCTGATGACGTTGTACAGCTTGGCTTCGGAACCTTCGCTCTTGGCATCCTGATATGGACGACCGGCGTTTCCCCCAATGGTTCCCAGCGCGTCGCCCCAATTTCGACCGCCGGCCTCGAAAAGCGCCGGACTGTATGCCGGGCGACCCTCCAGAGTCAATCTAGACTTGCAGCATCTTATCGCGTCTGCGTTGAACTGACGATGGAATATGCATGGATTCGCGATATTTCGCGACTGTGCGCCGGGCAATATCGACCCCTTCAGCTTTCAAAATCTCTACGATCTTGTCATCCGAAAGGATATCGGTGGCCGGTTCCTGGTCGATCAGGGTCTTGATCCGGTGGCGCACCGCCTCGGCCGAATGGGATTCGCCGCCATCCGAACCGCCCAGCGCCTGGGTAAAGAAGTATTTCAGCTCGAAGATGCCGCGCGGCGTGGCGATGAACTTATTGGCGGTAACGCGGCTGACGGTGCTCTCATGCATCGAGATCTCCAGCGCGATGTCCTTCAGCACCAGCGGCTTCAGATATTGGATGCCGCGATGAAAGAAAGCGTCCTGCTGGCGCACGATCTCGGTGGCGACCTTGAGGATGGTGGTGGCGCGCTGATGCAGCGACTTCACCAGCCAATTGGCCGACTGGAAACGCTCGGTCAGATAGGTCTTGTCTTCCTTGCTGCGCGAGGCGCCGGAAATCTTGGCGTAATAGCGGGTATTCACCAGCACGCGCGGCAGGGTGTCGTTGTTCAGCTCGACCAGCCAACCGCCGCCGACGGCCGGGCGCATCAGCACGTCGGGCGTAACCGGGGGCGCCACATGATGGTCGAAGGCCAGCGCCGGCTTGGGGTCCAGCGCGCGGATCTCGGCGATCATCTGGGCCAGATCCTCGGTATCGGCGCCGCAGATCCTCATCAGACCGGCCAGATCGCGCTTGCCCAGCAGTTCCAGATTGTCGAGCAGCGCCTGCATGCAGGGATCGAGCCGGTCACGCTCCCTCAGCTGCAGCGCCAGGCATTCGGACAACGAGCGGGCGAACAGGCCGGGCGGATCGAAACGCTGCAGCCGCGCCAGCACCGCCTCGACGCGTTCAAGATCGCAGCCCAGCGACTGCGCCAGCGCGTCGAGATCGCCGGACAGATAGCCGGCCTCGTCGAGCATCTCGATCAGATAGATGCCGATCATCCGGTCGCCCGACTCGGTGAAATCCAGATTGAGCTGGCTCATCAGATGATCGCGCAAGCTTTCCTCGCGCGTCAGGGTCAGTTCGAAATCGCCATCGTCGGAGAAATCATGGCGGCCGCCGCGCGTGCCGAAATCGCCGGATAGGTCTCCGGAATCGTCGACCGCGCCGTTATTGGTGAAGGTGTTCTCGTAATCGAGGTCGAGCGGCGCCTCTTCGGCCTGGCCGGGCAGGCTGTCGACCATGCGCTCCTCGCCGGGGCCGTCCAGCACCGGGGCGCCATCGGCAGCCTCGACCTGCCGGGCTTCTTCGGCGGTGATCTGCGCGGGGCTGTCGTCGCGTTCGAGCAGGGGATTCTGCTCCAGCTCCGCCTCGACGAAAGCGGACAGCTCGATATTCGACAATTGCAGCAGCTTGATCGCCTGCTGCAATTGCGGCGTCATCACCAGCGATTGTGATTGCCGTAAATCCAGCCGGGGAGTTAGCGCCATGCGAACGACCCCTGGCGCTTACAAGCTGAACCGCTCGCCGAGATAGACCCGGCGGACTCCCTCATGGGCGACGATCTCGGCCGGCGCCCCCTCCATCATCACCCGCCCATCATGCAGAATGTAGGCGCGGTCGATGATTTCCAGCGTTTCGCGCACATTGTGGTCGGTGATCAGCACGCCGATGCCGCGATGCTTCAGATGCGCGACCAGGTCGCGGATATCGGAAACGGCGATCGGGTCGATACCGGCCAGCGGCTCGTCGAGCAGCACGAAGGCGGGATTGGAGGCCAGGGCGCGGGCGATCTCGACGCGGCGGCGCTCGCCGCCCGACAGGGCCAGGGCAGGCGCGCGGCGCAGATGGCTGATCGAGAACTCGGCCAGCAGATCTTCCAGCAGAATCTCGCGGCGCTCGCGGTCCTTCTCGGTCACCTCGAGGATCGAGCCGATATTCTGCTCGACCGTCAGGCCGCGGAAGATCGAGGCTTCCTGCGGCAGGTAACCGATGCCGAGACGGGCGCGGCGATACATGGGCAGGCCGGTGATGTCCTGCCCGTCCAGCGTGATGGTGCCGGTGTCCGGATTGATCAGGCCGGTGATGCAATAGAAGCAGGTGGTCTTGCCGGCGCCATTGGGACCGAGCAGGCCGACCGCCTCGCCGCGCTTGACGCGCACCGAGACGTCGCGCAGCACGGGGCGGCGCTTGTAGCGCTTGCCGATATTGGAGGCGACCAAGCCCTCCGCCTGGCTGGAGACGGCGGCGCTATCCTCGATAGCATGCGCGGCCGTCCCATCGGAAACCGACATCAGGGACCTTTCGGAGCGGTATTGTCGGCGGGCGGCGGGGCCTGGGTCTTCTTCTGCGGCACGAACAGACCCTTGACCTGGCGATCACCCGGTTTGCCCGTCGGCGCCGACAAAACTTTGGAAATTCCGGTATTCAGGTTAACCACCGCGTAGTTGCCATCGATCTGATTGCCCGCGCGGTTGATCTTAACCGAACCGGTGACGGTGACGATACCGGTTTCGATGACATAGTCGGCGCGGTCGCCGGTGACGACTTCGGTCGGCGTGGTCAGAACCACATGGTCGTAGCCATGGGCGACCTGGATGACCATCTGCTTTTGCTTGTTCTCGGCGAAGTCGGCGACCAGCGTGTCGGCCTGGATGCGCTTTTCGGCGCGGATCGCCACGGCATTGCCGCGCGCCACCGCCTGATGCTTGTCTTCCCAATATTCCAGCGTGTCGCGGGCGGTGACGATGTCCTGCGGCGTGGTCATCTTGAGATGGTCGCCGGTCAGCACCACCACCTTGTCGTCGATATTATAGTCGCCATGGTCACCATAGGCGTGCTGGGTCGGCGTGAAGATGTCGACATTGCCGTCGGCGGTGACGCGCCACACTTCGCTGCCGCCGGTGCCGTCGCCGGCCGGCTTATCCCCCGCAGCGGGCGCCGCCTGGCCGGGAGCCGGTGCCGGGGCGGGCGTCGGAGCCGCCGCCTGCTTCTTGCCCTTGTCGGGCGCGGCGGCGCCCGGCGGCGGCGGGGTCTTGTCGCGGTAATAGGCCGTCAGAGTATCGCCGGTCACCGTGGTGTTGCCTCGCACTGCCTTGGCGTTGACCCGGGCGATGATCTCCTTGGCGTCCTTGGAGAATTCGATGCCCTGGTCGGCGGTGACGTCGAGCGGCTGGTCCGAGCGCGACAGGCCGATATCGTCGGATGGCTGCGCCGGCGCCGGCTGGGCCTTACGGGCCGGCGACGCGGGCGGTGGCGTGGGCTTGGCGTCGTCGGCAAGGACGAGGGGCGCTGCGGTGACGAGACCGGCGGCGATCAGGCCCACGGCAATCCGGAAGGTGGCGGCTTTTTTCATTGAGCGCTTTTCGACACGTTGAGGACGGCTCTGGCTTTGCCGGTGAAGATTATTCTATCGCCACGGTCCCACAGACGGAACCCCTCGCCGACAACGGTGCCGGCCGGACCTTTTCCGTGGGTCGGCTCCTGCCCCTCGGCATTGCCGGGCAGCACGTCGACATGGGCCGAGGAACTGTGCACTTCGTAGCCCTTGTCCTGGTAGAGATCGACATGGCCGTAGAGTTCCAGCGTGTTGTCCTTCTGCTGGAAGATGCCGAGATCGGAATTGCCCACCATGCCGCCGCCATTGGGGCGCAGCAGGTCGGCGACCGGCCGCTCCAGCTGCACCTGCTGGTTCTGCTGGTCGATCTGGGTGCCGATGTCGGCGGTCAGGGTATAAGGCTGGTTCTTGTCGTCGGTGCCGTAATAGCGCGGATTGATCATCGACTGGGTGTCGACGTTCTTGGCGTTGAAATTGGCGAAGGCGACCTGGAACTGCTCGTCGCGCGGCGCCAGGCGCGGCCAGGCCACGACGATGCCGAGGATGGCGACGGCGGTGGCGGGCAGGGCCAGCTTCATCATGCCGACGAAGCGCGAATAGCCGGTCAGCACCCACAGCCCGGCCTGACGGCGGCGCTGGGACACATGCCAGCGGCGGGCATTGGCCCCGCCGAGAACGATGCGCAACAGGGCGAGCATCGCGTCCAAGCTCAGGCCACCCCCGCCCTGAGACAATCATGCAGATGCAGGATGCCGATGGCGCGCTGGGAGTCGTCGACCACGAACAGGCTGGTGATCTTCTTGGCGTTCATCACGCGCAGCGCCTCGGCGGCCAGAATGCCGGGACGGATGGTCAGCGGCGCGCGGGTCATCACTTCGGCGGCGGTGCGGTTCAGCAGGCCGCCCTCCATGTGGCGGCGCAAATCGCCGTCGGTGATGATGCCGGCCAGGCTGCCGTCGGGCTCGACCACGCCGACGCAGCCAAAGCTCTTCTGGGTCATCACCAGCAGCACTTCGCTCATCGGGCGCGACGGCTCGACCAGCGGGACCGTGTCGCCCTTATGCATCAGGCCCGAAACCTTCATCAGCTGACGGCCGAGCTTGCCGCCCGGATGATAGATCTGGAAATCGGCCGACGAGAAACCCTGCCGCTCCAGAAGGGCCACGGCCAGAGCGTCGCCTAGGGCCAGCATCATGGTGGTCGAGGTGGTCGGCGCCAGCCCCATCGGGCAGGCCTCGCCGACGTCGGGCAGGATCAGCGCCACGTCGGCGGCTTCGGCCAGGCTCGATTCGGTGCGGCTGGTGATCGCCACCAACGGAATTTCATAGCGGCGGGTATAGGTGACGATGTCGGTCAGTTCCGACGTCTCGCCGGAATTGGACAAGGCCAGCACGGCGTCGCGCTTGGTTACCATGCCGAGATCGCCATGGCTGGCCTCGCCGGGATGGACATACATCGCCGGCGTGCCGGTCGAGGCCATGGTCGCGGCGATCTTGCGGCCGACATGGCCGCTCTTGCCCATGCCGGTGACGATCACGCGGCCGCCCTCGGCCCGGGTCAGGGTATCGAGCGCGCGAGGAAATTCGGCGCCCAGGCGGGCGGCGAGCGTGGTCAGCGCCTCGGCCTCGGCGGTCAGCACGCGGCGGGCGGCCACCAGATCAGCGGCGGTGTCGGAATGCAAAGCGGCGTCCTGCGTCATCGGCAGACGTCCATCTCCCAGGGTCATGGCGGACTACTCTGTTTTGCCGTGAATTTACGGCAAAATTCAGTGCGCGAAAATGTCTTCCTCTTCCCAGCCGGCCAGATCGAGGGCAGCGCGGTCGGGAAGGAAGTCGAAGCAGGCCTGGGCCAAAGCGGTCCGGCCTTCGCGAACGAGCAGCTCGTCCATCTTGTCGCGCAGGCGGTGCAGATAAAGCACGTCCGAGGCGGCATAATCGAGCTGCTGCTGGGACAGGGTCGCGGCGCCCCAGTCCGAGGTCTGCTGCTGCTTGGACAGCTCGACGCCAAGCATCTCCATGCACAGATCCTTGAGGCCATGACGCTCGGTGTTGGTGCGCACCAGCTTGCTGGCGGTGCGGGTGCAATAGACCGGGCGGCAGGCGATGCCGAAATAGCGCTGGATCATCGCCAGGTCGAAACGGGCGAAATGGAAGATCTTGGTGATCTTCGGATCGGCCAGCACGCGGCGCAGATTGGGCGCGGAATAATCGCGGTCGGGGAAATGAACCACATGGACGGTTCCGTCGCCGGCGGACAGCTGCACGACGCAAAGGCGGTCGCGCTGCAGGCGGAGACCCATGGTCTCGCTATCGATGGCGATGGAATTACCGAAGTCCAGGCCGGGGGGCAGGTCGCCCTTATGATAATGTATCATCGATTCCGACCGGAGAGAGTGGTGCCCAGGAGAAGACTCGAACTTCCATGACCTTGCGATCGCTAGCACCTGAAGCTAGTGCGTCTACCAATTCCGCCACCTGGGCACAGTGCGGTTCGGAT
>JAJPHO010000165.1 GCA_021325215.1 Alphaproteobacteria bacterium | reverse complement strand
CTTCAGAATTTGCCGATGGAATTCGCCGTCGAGGCTCAGAAGCTTCTGGCGATCAGTTTGGAAGGGAGTGTGGGTTAAATGTCGGTGCCGATGCTGGAAATCCGCGGTTTGCGGGCCGAGATCGACGGAAAAGAGATCCTCAAGGGCGTCGATCTGGTCATTCCGACCGGCGAAGTGCATGCCATCATGGGCCCGAACGGCTCGGGCAAAAGCACGCTCTCCTATGTGCTGACCGGCCGCGACGGCTATGAGGTCACCGGCGGCGAGGCCTATTACAAGGGCAAGGATCTGCTGGCGATGAGCATCGAGGAGCGTGCCTGCGAGGGCGTGTTCCTGGCCTTCCAGTACCCGGTCGAGATTCCGGGCGTCACCGGCGTCAACTTCCTCAAGACCGCCGTCAACGCCGTGCGCCGCCATCACGGCCGCCCCGAGCTGGACGCCATGCAGTTCATGAAGCTGGCCCGCACCAAGGCCAAGGAACTGGGCGTGCCCGAGGACATGCTGAAGCGCGCCGTCAACACCGGTTTCTCGGGCGGCGAGAAGAAGCGCTATGACGCGCTGCAGGCCGCTTTGCTCGATCCCAGCCTGATGATCCTCGACGAGACCGACAGCGGCCTCGACGTCGACGCGCTGCGCATCGTGGCGGAAGGCGTCGACCGCATGCGGGGTCCGGAGCGCTCGATGCTGGTGATCACCCATTATCAGCGCATCCTCGATTACATCGTGCCCGACCGCGTCCATGTGCTGGTCGGCGGCCGCATCGTCGAATCGGGTGATCAGACTCTGGCGCGCGAGCTGGAGAAGACCGGCTATGCCCAGTTCCAGGGGAAGGCGGCATGACCGACATATCCGAGTTCAGGAAGCTCGGCCGCGACCAGTTCGAAAAGGCCGGGCTGCCCAGCCGTAAGCTGGAGGATTGGCACTATACCGACCTCTCGCAGAGCGGCCTGACCCAGCTGCCGCTGGCGGAAGAGATGCGCGGCGCGGCTCAGGCCGGCGTGATCCATCTGGTCAACGGCTTCCTGCAGGGCCAGCCGGAACTGCCGGCGGGCGTGGTCCTCGAAGGCCTCGAGGCGGCGGCTGGCCGCATGGGCACTTTGCTGTCGGGCGCCGACCGCGCCGTGACGGCGCTCAATGCCGGCCTGTTCAACGACGCGCTGGTGCTGCGGGTTTCGGCCAAGGTTGAAAAGCCGGTCGAGATCCTGTCGGAAACCCGCGGCGACGTGCAGTTCCACGGCCGGCTGCTGATCGTGGTCGAGGCGGGCGCTTCGCTGACCCTGTCCGAGATCCATCGCGGTTCCGGTTCGGCCCTGGCCAATTGGGTCGCCGAAATCTTCGTCGCCGAGGGCGGCGAGCTGCATCATGTGAAGCTGCAGGACGAGGCGCTGGAGACCACCCATATCGCCGCACTCGGCCTCGAGCTCGGCAAGGGCGCCAAATACAAGGGCGCGCTGCTGCATCTCGGTTCCAAGCTGGCCCGCCAGGAAGTGTATGCGCTGATGGCCGGCGAGGGGGCCGATTTCTCGCTCGATGGCGGCACCTTGGCGGTCGGCACCCAGCATATCGACAACACCACCCGGGTGATCCACCGCGCGCCGGGCTGCCCGTCGCACCAGCTGTTCAAGACGGTGCTGGACGAGCAGGCGCATGGCGTGTTCCAGGGCACCCTGTTCGTCGAGCGTCCCGGCCAGAAGACCGCGGCCTATCAGATGAGCCGCGCCCTGATGCTGTCCGACCGTGCGGCGATGGACAACAAGCCCGAGCTGGAAATCTACGCCGACGACGTCAAATGCGGCCATGGCGCCACCATCGGCGACATCGACGAGACGGCTCTGTTCTATCTCAAAAGCCGCGGCATCGACGATTCCACAGCGCGCCGCCTGCTGATCGAGGCCTTCCTCGGTGAGGTCGCCGCGACGGTGGAGAACCAGGCTCTGCGCGAAGGTCTGGAAGAGCGCCTGTACGACAAATTGGGCGCGCTGTTCGGGAGGAAAGCGGCATGACCGTGATCGACCGTACTTATCCGATCGAGCAGATCCGCGCCGATTTCCCGATTCTCTCCAAGAGCTTCAAGGGCAAGCCGCTGGTCTATCTCGACAGCACCGCCTCGGCCATGAAGCCGAGCCAGGTCATCAATGAGGAAAGCCGTGTTTATGAAGAGGAATACGCCAATATCCATCGTGGCGTTTACTACCTCTCGGCCAAGGCGACGGAACGCTACGAACAGTCGCGCAAGACGGTTCAGAAGTTCCTTGGCGCGAAGCATGCGCGTGAGATCATCTTCACCCGCAACACCACCGAATCGATCAATCTGGTGGCAAGCTCCTATGGCCGGAAATTCCTGAGGGAAGGCGACGAGATCGTCATCACCGGCCTGGAACATCACTCCAACATCGTGCCCTGGCAGTTCCTCGTCGAGGAAAAGGGCGTGGTGCTGAAGGTGGTTCCGGTCGAGGAGGATGGCTCGATCTCGCTCGAGAAATACGCCGCCCTGCTGACTCCGCGTACCAAGATCGTCGCCGCCGCGCATATCTCGAACGTGCTGGGCACCATCCTGCCGGTCGCCGAGATGATCCGGCTGGCCCACGATGTCGGCGCCAAGGTGCTGCTCGACGGCGCCCAGGCGGTGATGCATCAGGCGGTCGACGTGCAGGAGCTGGACATCGATTTCTACGCCTTCTCCGGCCATAAGCTGTACGGCCCGACCGGCATCGGCGTGCTGTATGGCAAGGAAGAGCTGCTGAACGCCATGCCGCCTTATCAGGGCGGCGGCGACATGATCGCCTCGGTCAGCTTCGAAAAGACCACCTACGCCCCGCTGCCGGCCAAGTTCGAGGCGGGCACCCCCGCCATCGCCCAGGCGGCCGGTCTGGCGGCGGCGGTCGATTACGTGACTTCGATCGGGCTGGACCGCATCCGGGCGCATGAGGACGAACTGCTGGCTTATGCCACCACCCGCCTCAACCAGCTGGAAGGGTTGCGCATCATCGGTACCGCGACGAAGAAGGCGGCGGTGGTGTCGTTCGTGCTGGATTACGCCCATCCGCACGACATCGCGCAGATCTTCGACAGCGCCGGCGTATCGATCCGCGCCGGCCATCATTGCGCCCAGCCGCTGATGACCCATTTCAAGATCCCGGCGACGGCGCGGGCTTCGTTCGGCATGTACAACACCAAGGCCGAGATCGACGCCCTGGTTGCTGCCGTTCGCAAGGTCGAGGAGATGTTCCGATGAACGAATTTCTCAAATTCGTTCCAGGCGTGCGACTGCACGCCCGCGCTGCCGACAGCGTCGATTACACAGGGAACATAGCTTGGCGCGGAAGCCAAGGGCGCCCTAGCGCCCGCCCGGCGCCTGAGGGACATAAAAATGTCTGACGATCTTCGCGATCTCTATCAGGAAGTGATCCTCGATCACGGACGGCATCCGCGGAACAAGCATACGCTGGAACATGCCAGCCATCTGGCGCATGGCGAGAACCCGCTCTGCGGCGACAAGCTGATCGTCTATGTGAAGCTGTCGCCCGACAACGTCATCGAGGAGGTTTCCTTCGAGGGCCAGGGCTGCGCCATCTCGACGGCGTCGGCGTCGCTGATGACCGAGGTGATGGTGGGCAAGAGCCTGGCGGAGGCCGAAAAGCTGTTCGGCAATTTCCACGCCCTGGCCACCGGCGAAGGCGAGACCGACATTACCGGCCTCGAAGACGATATGGACCGGCTGGAAGTCCTGGCCGGCGTGCGCGACTACCCGGTGCGCGTCAAATGCGCCACCCTGGCCTGGCACACCCTGTCGGCCGCGCTTCACGATCAGCAGAAGGTGAGCACCGAATGAACGAAATGGCTAGCGAACCCGGCAGCGGCGGCGACGCCGTCGCCTTCGCCGGAGAGCCTCTCCCCGAGGGGTTCACCCCCGCGACGGACGAGGCGGTCGTGGCCGCCTTGAAGACGGTCTACGATCCCGAGATCCCCGTCGACATCTACGAACTCGGCCTGATCTACGATCTGAAGATCGCCGAGAACGGCAATGTCGCCGTCAACATGACCCTGACCGCCCCGGCCTGTCCGGTGGCCGGCACCCTGCCGCAGCAGGTCGCCAACACCATCAGCACGGTGCCCGGCACCGGCGAGGTGCAGGTGAACCTGGTCTGGGAACCGCCGTGGACCATGGAGAAGATCTCCGAGGATGCCCGGCTGGCGCTGAACCTGTATTGATGTAACGGCGCTCCCCGCCGCTTATTGCGGCGGCGGGGGAGGCGGCGGTGCCGCCTGCGGGACGTAATACGTGCCCGGAATCTGATTTCCCTTCGAATACATGCATTGCTCGTAGGCGTAGTTGTAGCGCTGCTGCGAGCTCCATTGCTTGCGGTCGCTGTTGCCGGCACCGACTACGGCGCCGCCGCCCACGCCGAGTCCGGCGCCGACCGCGGCACCGCGTCCGCCGCCGAGGATGGCGCCCAGGGCGGCGCCGCCGGCAGCGCCGATGCCGGTATCGAGCAGCGTGTCGTTATTGGCCTTGTCGGCGTCGCCCGCCACCTGCGTCGAAGCATATTGGCGGCAATAGGCATCCCCTTCCTGAAATAGCTGAAACGGCTTGTTGGGGCCGGGCAGCACCCGGACCGTCGGCGCGGTCGGCTGGCTGGCACAGCCGGCGGCCAGCAGGCAGGCCGCGATCAGGGCGCGTGTAGCGATGCGAGACATCACGATCTCCTTGCGGTTCGCTCTGCCTAATAGATAAGGGGCGGTCCACCTCCCGGCAAACCGCCCCCTATTTTGTCTCAACTTTCTTACTCGGCCGGAGTCAGCTCTCCATGGTCGACCGAGGTCTTCTGGTTCTCGTGGTGATCCGCGCCCAGCAGCATGTAGAAGGCCGGAACCACGAACAGGGTGAACAGGGTACCGATCGACAGGCCGGTGGCGATCACCAGGCCCATATTGAAGCGCGACACCGCGCCGGCGCCCGAGGCCACCAGCATCGGCACCACGCCCAGCACCATGGCGGCGGTGGTCATCAGGATCGGCCGCAGACGGATCGAAGCGGCGGCCTCGATGGCCTTGCGCTTGGTCATTCCGGCATGGCGCTGCTGCTCGTTGGCGAACTCCACCATCAGAATGCCGTGCTTGGAGACCAGCCCCATCAGCGTCACCAGGCCCACCTTGGTGTAGATGTTGACGCTGACCGTGCCCGGGCCCATGCCCATGATGTTGATGAACAGCAAGGCTCCGGAGATCGACATCGGCACCGAGACCAGGATGATCAGCGGGTCGCGGAAGCTTTCGAACTGCGCCGCCAAGGCCAGGAAGATGATGATGGTGGCCAGGCCGATGGTGGTAATGAAGCCCGAGCCTTCCTGGATATATTGGCGCGAGGTTCCGCCGTAATCGATCGAATAGCCCGTCGGCAGATCCTCCTTGGCCAGCTCCTGCAGCTTGTCGATGGCGGCGCCCAGGGTGACGCCCGGCATCGGCACGCCGCCGATCAGCGCGTCATTGAGCTGCTGGAAATGGTTGATGCTTTCCGGAACCGTCACATCCTCGATATGGGCGATGGTCGAGATCGGCACCGTGCCGTTGGGGGCATGGATGTGATAATCCATCAGCTGCTGCAGGGTCTGGCGCGAATTCTGCTCGACCTGCGGCATCACCTTGTAGGAGCGGCCTTCCATCGAGAAGTAATTCACGTAGCCGCCGCCCAGCATCCACGCCATGGCGCCGCCGACGTCCGACATCTGCAGGCCCATCTGCGCCGCCTTGTCGCGGTCGATGACCAGGGTGCCCTGCGGCTGGTCGTATTTCAGATCGCTGTCGAGGAACATGAACATGCCGGTCTTCATGGCATCGCCCATGAATTTCTGCGCCACCTCGTTGAGCTGGCTGAAATTGTTGGTCGTGCCGATCACGAACTGGATCGGGAAGCCCTGCGCGCCCGGCAGAGACGGCAGCTGGAACGCCGCGGTCTTGGTGCCGGCGATATCGTTCAGGGCGGTCTGCACCAGCGGCTGCAGCTGATTGCTGGTGCGCTTACGCTCGTCCCAGGGCTTCAGCACCATGCCGGCGATGGATTGGCCCGGCACGTCGAGCTGGAAGACGTTGCTGGTCTCCGGGAAGCCGGTATAGGTCTCGTAGACCTGGCGCGAATAGAGCTGGCGCTGCACCAGGGTCGCCGACGGCGAGGCGATCGATTGCGCGACCACCACGCCCTGGTCTTCCTGCGGCGCCAATTCGTTGGCGGCGGTGCCGAACAGGAAGTAGATGCTGACCAGGATGATGGCGGCGAAGGTGTAGGTCACCGGCCGGTATTCCAGGCTGCCATGCAGAGCGCGGCTATAGCGGTGCGCGATCCTTTCGAAGATCCGGTCGATGAAATTGACCGTTCTGGCTTCCCAGCTGCGGCCTTTCCTGTCGAGCGGCTTGAGGAACCTCGACGACATCATCGGCGAGAGGGTGAGGGCGATGATCGCCGACACCGTCACGGCCGCGACGAGCGTGAAGGCGAATTCGGTGAACAGCGCGCCGGTCAGGCCGCTCTGGAAACCCACCGGAACATAGACCGCGATCAGCACGACGGTCATGGCGATGATCGGGCCGGTCAGCTCGCGCGCCGCCACGATGGCGGCATCGATCGGTGTCCTGCCCTCCTCGATATGGCGGTTGACGTTCTCCACCACGATGATGGCGTCGTCCACCACCAGCCCGATGCCCAGCACCAGGGCCAGCAGGGTCAGCAGATTGATCGAAAAGCCCAGGGCCAGCATGATCGCGAAGGCGCCGACCAGCGACAGCGGGATCGCCACCACCGGAATGATCACCGAACGCGGCGAGCCGAGGAAGGCGAACACCACCACGGTGACGATCGCCAGCGCCTGGAACAGGGTGCTTTCCACCTCGGTGATGGCGCTGTTCACGAATTTGGTCGAATCGTAGACGATCTCGCCGTTCATGCCCTGCGGGAATTGCGCCTGGATGCCGGGAAATTCGTCGCGCACGGCCTTGATCACATCCAGCAGATTGGCGGACGGGGCCACCTGGATGCCGATATAGACCGCCTGCTTGCCGTCGAAGCCGACCGCGCTCTCGTAATCGTCCGACCCCAGCATGACATTGGCGACGTCGCCCAGATGGATGTTGGCGCCCTTGACCTGCTTGATCACCAGCGCCCTGAACTCGTCGAGCGTGTGCAGGCTGGTCGAGGCGGTCAGATTGTACTGGACCATCGCGCCCTTGGTGGTGCCGATGCCCGAAATATAATCGTTGGCGGCCAGCGCGTTGGAGACGTCGGCGGCGGTCAGGCCATAGGCGGCCAGCTTGACCGGGTCCATCCAGGCGCGCAGGGCGAAATTCTTGGCGCCCAGCAGTTCCGCGGTCTGCACGCCGGTCACGGCCTGCAGGCGCGGCTGGACCACGCGCACCAGGAAGTCGGTGATCTGGTTCGGCTGCAGAACGTCGGAATTGAAGCCCATATACATGGCGTCGATGGTCTGGCCGATCGACACCTTCATCACCGGCTGCTGCGTGCCCTGCGGCAGCTGGTTCAGCACCGAATTGACCTTGGTCTGGATTTCGGTCAGCGCCTTGTCGGGGTCGTAATTCAAGCGCAGATAGACGGTGATGGTCGACAAGCTATTGATGCTGGTCGACTGCATGTAGTCGATGCCGTTGGCCTGCGCGACCGCGTTCTCGATCGGCGTGGTGAGGAAGCCGGCGACGACATCCGGGTCCGCGCCGTAATAGGTGGTGGTGATGGTCACCACCGCGTTCTGGGTCTGCGGATATTGCAGGATCGACAAGGACAGGCCCGCCTTGACGCCCAGCACCAGGATGAACAGGCTGACCACGGTCGCCAGGACCGGCTTGCGAATAAAAAGATCTGTAAATTTCATGACGTCGGCTCTCCGCCGCTAAAACCTGGCTTAATTGTCCGGCGTGTTGTGCTTGGCGTCGTCGGAAGGCAGCACCTTGTTGTTGACCACCACCTTGACGCCGTTGCGCAGCTTCACCTGTCCGGACACCACGACCACATCGCCATCCTTGACGCCCTTGACGATGGCGATCTGATCGCCGCGCGCCTGGCCGGTGGTGACGAAAGTCTGATGCACCCCGAACTGGGCCGGCTGGCCCTTATCGTCCTTGTAGACGCCATCCTTGTCGGGCGTTCGCTTGATGCCGTCGACGATATAGATGGTCGAGCCGTAGGGATTGTAGGTGACCGCCGCGGCCGGCACGGTCACCAGATGCTCGGTGGCGCCCCGTTCGACCGACACCTTGGCATACATGCCGGGGACCAGTTTGTTGTCGCCATTGTCGAAGCGGGCGCGCACCTGGACGTTGCGGCTTTGCGGATCGACCTTGGGATCGATGGCGATGATCTTGCCGACGAAGGTCTTGCCGGGATAGGCGTCGGCGTTCAGATCGACCTTGGCGCCGGTCCTGAGGATCGACAGGTTCTGTTCCGGCAGGTAGAAATCGGCATAGATCGGATCGAGCTGCTGCAGCGTGACCACGGTGGTGCCGACGGCCAGATACTGGCCGACATCGACCTGACGGATGCCGATGCGGCCATCGAAGGGCGCGCGCAGCACCTTCTTCTCGATCAGCGCTTCCTGCTGGGTGACCTGGGCCTTGGCGCTGCGCAGATTGGCCTCGTCGGTGTCGAGCACCGCCTGGCTGATGGCCTGGGCCTTCAACTGCTGCTGGTCGCGCTGATAGGTGATCTCGGCCAGGCGCTCGGAGGCCTTGAAGGCTTCCAGCTTGCCGATATCGTCCTCGGGGCGCAGGCGCAGCAGCACGGTGCCGGCCTTGACCTCGTCACCCGAATTGAAATTGATCTGATCGACGACGCCGGCGATGTCGAGCGACAAATCCGCGCCATTGATCGCCCGCAGCGAGCCGACCGTCTTGGCTTCCGGCTGCCAATCCTGCGCGGTGGCGGTCACGGTGGCGACCGTCACCGGTGCGACGGCCATGGCCGCCATGGCCTTGCCGGTCATGACGCCCTTGAAGGACTGGAAGCCGAACACGAGGCCGAGAACCACGCCGACGGCGATCAGCATGAAAATCATGCGCTTGATCATGGGACTTTAAGCTCCTTTAGGGGTCATGTCGGGGCGATTCCACCAGCCGCCGCCAAGGGCCTGCAGCAGGGCCGCCGTATCGGCGAAGCGTGCTGCCTGGGCCTGAATGAGGGAAATATGGGTCTGCGCCTCGGTGCGCTCGGCGTCGAGCAGCTGCAGATAGCTGATGGCGCCCACGTCATAGCGCTGCCTGGCCAGGGTCAGGCTGCCCGCGGCGGCGTTCTCGGCTTCCAGCTGGCGGGCCAGCGTGTCGGCGTCGGACTGCAGCGCGCGCAGGGTGTCGGCGACGTTGCGCAGCGCGTTGAGCACGGTGCTCTGATATTGCGCGGCGGAGGCGTCGAAGGCGGCTTCGGCGGCGGCGCGCTGATGTTCCAGCTTTCCGCCTTCGAAGATCGGCTGCGTGACGCCTGCTCCGAAGCTCCAGAAATTGGTGCTGTCGGTGAAGAATTTGGCGCCATTGATGGCGGCGCTGCCGATGTCGGCCGACAGGGTGATCTGCGGCCACTGATTGGCGATGGCGACGCCGACCTTGGCCGAGGCCTGGTGCAGCGAGGCCGAAGCGGCCTGCACGTCGGGACGCTATTCGACCAGCTTGGCCGGCAGCGACAGCGGCAGTTCGGTCGGCAGGGTCAGTTTTTCCAGCTCGAACTCGGCGGCGGCGCCCTGGGCCGGGGTGTTGCCGGCCAGGGTGGCCAGCAAATGGCGCTGCTGCGCCAGCTGCTTTTCGAGGGCGGGCAGGGTGGCGCGGGCCTGGGCCAGCAAAGCCTGCTGCGACAGGATGTCGTTCTTCGACGCGCCGCCCAGGGTGAACTGGCGGTTGATCACGTCGAGCTGATGCGCTTCCGCGTCGATGATCTCGTGGGTCGCGCCGATCTGGGCCCGCAGGCTCGCTTCCTGCACCGCCGTGGTGACGATGTTGGAGGTCAGGGTCAGGACCTGCGCTTCACGCTGCCAGCGCTGATAGTCGGCGGCGGCGTCCGAAGCCTCGATGGTGCGCTGAACCCCGCCGAAAACGTCGACGGTGTAGGACACCGAGACCGAGGCGTTGGCCAGGTTGTAGACCGGCGCATAGCCCGGAATGCCGGTCTGCGACGCGGCGATCTTCTCGCGCTGGCCGTTGGCGCTGGCATCGACCGACGGGAACAGCGCGCCGCGGTCGGCGGCGGCCAGTTCCTGCGCCTGGCGCAGGGTGGCGTCGGCGGCCTTGAGGTCGGGATTGGCGGCCAGCGCCTGGCGGATCAGCTGATCCAGCGCCGGCGAGCGGAATAGGCTCCACCATTCGCCGGGAATATCGGCGCCGACGGCCAAATGCTGGGCCTCGCCGCCATGGACGTCGGCCTTGGCGGTGGTGCCGGGCATGGCAGCGTTATCATAAGCCTGATCGGCCGGAGCGGCGGGGCGTTCGAAATCGGGGCCGACCGTGCAGCCCGACAACAGGGCTGCGACGCTGGCCGCGCCGAGCAGGGCGCGGGGGGAACGGGGGAAATTACGGTGCATCGAAGGGTGACACTTTCACCAGGAAGAGCGGTGGCTCGGTCAAAAACGAGCAAACTATGGGTCGCCGCCCAGGGTCAGTCAAGACCAAACCGTACAGTTTAGTCTTGAATTTTGCAACCGCACAAAAAAGCTCAAACCGACGAATAATGGGAAGATATCTCTTCGGATAGCGCTTGTGGCGGCAAGGATCGGACAGGGTGAATATAAACAATTTTAGCCACATTCATTTGTGCAATGCAAAATAACAAGAATGGGGCGGCGAGTAGCTTTGCAAACTGACCAAATAAATTGACCTATAAAGTGTAGAGTAATAGTGTGGGTAAGCTATTCCACAAGGTGGGAAGTATGGCTGAGCAAACAGTCGCTAATGTTCCGCACGCCCGCCCTGCCCATTCGGCGCATCCGCCGCATGGCCAACATCCGGCCCATCCGGTAAAACCGGCGAAGCCGGGGCGGCGCCGCTCGTCGGGGCGCCTGCGCCGTCTGATCGCCTGGGAATGGGGCATCGTGCTGGGCCTGCTGTGCGGCCTCGCCATAACGCTGGTGCTCCTGTCGCGGGGACCCGATGCGCGCCACGAGGCCGATGCGGTGGTCGGCCAGATGAGGGCGGCTATGGCGGGAAAGCCGTTGCGGGCCGATCTGTCCGAATCTTATCCGGTCGTGTGGGGTGAGGGCCGGGACCTGATGGTGACGATGACCGGCATTCCCGCCAAGGTCTGCGTGCTGGTCAGCTGGGACCTGTATCGCCAGGGCACCATCACCGTGAACGGGATCACGCCGCAGCGCGTCTCGGCGGCCAGGCTGGTGGATTTGTGCAACGAAAAGACTCCGGCTACCATCATCTGGTCGCCCAAATCGGGCAACTGATCCCGAGAGAGTTTCCCCGATGCATCATCATACCGCCCAGGTCAGCTGGTCGCGCAAGGACGCGGTCTATTCCGATCATCGCTACAGCCGGGCCCATGTCTGGCGTTTCGACGGCGGCGCCGAAGTGCCGGCCTCTTCGTCTCCACTGGTGGTGCGCGAGCCGATGTCCGATCCCCGTGGCGTCGACCCCGAAGAGGCTTTCATCGCCTCGGTGTCGAGCTGCCATATGCTGTTCTTCCTCGATTTCGCCTCGCGCGCCGGCTTCGTCGTCGATTCCTATGTCGACGACGCGGTCGGGGTGATGGGCAAGGACGAGGAAGGATATGAGTATGTCGAGGCGATCGAGCTGCGCCCGGAGATCGCCTTTGCCGGCGATAAGCGCCCGACCGCCGAGGAGCTGGCCCATCTGCATCACCGGTCGCACGATGTCTGTTTCATCGCGCGATCGGTGAAGACCAAGGTGACGGTGACGGTACGGTCTTAAGCCACAGCCGCCAGGATTTCGGCAGTAGACCGGATGCGGGCGATGCGCGGCATCAGCTTGGTGATCGAGTACTCATGGGTGGTGGCATCGCCGATCGAGGCGGAGGCGTCCTCGGCCACCACCACATCGTAATTGTGCTGCCAGGCTTCGCGCACGGTCTGCTCGACGCCGATCGGAGTCGAGACGCCGGATACCACCAGAGTGGTCACGCCGCGGCGGCGCAGCTGGATGTCGAGCTCGGTGCCGAAGAAGGCGCCCCATTGGCGCTTGGTGATGAGCAGCATGCCGGGCAGAGCCTCGATGTCCGGCACCAGATCGGCCCAGCCGGCCGGCAATCCACCCGGCGGCAGCTGCATCGGCTGGTCGGTCAGCTTGGGCGGGGTGTCGCCGTAATCGGCGGAGAACGTCACATTGACCGCCACCACCGGCGCCTTCTTCTCCAGGAAGCGGCGGGCCAGGGCGAGATTGTTTTGCGTCACCGTGCCGACATCGTGCGGCGTAAGAGGCTGGGACAGGATTCCATTCTGCAGATCGATCATCACCAGCGCCGTTTTGCGCGGGTCGAGGATAAGGGACATGACAATCTCCGTGGGGGCGGGAATAATATGAGGGTTGCCTCACAAGCGAGAATATGAGGATGTCCTCACAAAGTTCAAGTGAAAAACCTGCCATCAAGGCGCCGCGCCTGGAGCGCGGCCGCGCCCGCGTCGCCGCGCTGATGGCGGCGGGGGCCGGGATTTTCGCGGAAAAGGGCTATGACGCCGCCACCATGACCGAGGTTGCCGCCCGCGCCGGGGCGTCGATCGGATCGCTCTATCAGTTCTTTCCGACCAAGCCGCTGCTGGCCCAGGCGCTGCACGAGGAGATGCTGGAGAAGATGGCGTCGGTGCTGGAGACGGTGCTCGCCGAAGGCCGGGGCAAGCCGGCGGCTGCCGCGGTGCAGGGCCTGTTCGACCGCTTCGGTGAATTTCTCGAAGCGCATCCGGCCTTCGCGACCCTGGCCGAGCGGCGCGACATCGACAAAGAGAAGAAGAAACAGACCCGCGCCCGCCTGCGCGGCCTGATCGCCGGTTTGCTGACCAGCGCCGAACCGCCCTTGCCGGCGGCGCGGGCCGAGGCGGCGGCGGTGATCGTGCTGCACCTGATCCGCGCGTCGGTGATGCTCAAGGAAAGCGACGAGGGGCCGGTGCGCGAGGCGGCGCTGGCCGAGATGCGGCGGATGCTGGCAGCCTATTTCGCCTGATCGGGGAAGCGCGCCTGGATGGCCGGTTCCTGGCGCCGGATGGCCTGGTCGAGCTTGCCCATCACCTCGTCGGAGGTGGTTTTGCTGCACAGGAAGGCGAGATGAAAGTCGCGGCGCATGTCGGGATAGCTGCGCAGGATGAAGTCGCTGCCTTCCGGCCGGGCGGCCAGGTAGTTGGTGACGTAGGATTGCGACACCAGCCCGTAATCGGCGCGTCCCGCCCTCAGCATGTCGAGCATCTGGGCGGTATTGTGCGGGGCGTCGGACAGGCGTCCCTGCTGCCGCAGGCCGGTGACCTGGACGGAGACCTGGTCGCCGTAATTGAAGCCGGTATAGGCCAGCACGTCCCCATGCTCGTCGGCGAGCAGCTCGGCCAGGCTGCGCGCCTTGTCCAGCTCCGGACGGCGCGATTTCAGGGTAAGCACGCCGATCATCCGGTCGTTGATGAAGGGTTCGCTGAATTTGCCCAGTTCGCGCCTTTCGGGAGTGATGCCGGCGCCGCTGATACAGAAATTGGCGTCGCCCTGGGTCAGGCGATGCACCGAACGCGGATTGGGCAGGGCGACCCAGCGTACGGTCAGGCCGCTGTCATTGATCACCATTTCCGCCGCGCGCAGATAGTCGAACGCGAACCGGCCGGGACCTTGATCGACATTGGGCTCTTCCGGATAGGCGAGTTCCACCGTCTCGGCGCGGGCGGCACCGGCCAGGAACAAGGCCGCCAGGGTCGTTAAAGCGCGGCAAACCGGAGAAAAGCGTCTCGGCGTCAATCTGTATCCCGATCGGTAGAGAGCGGAAAGCGCGGGGAGTTATCACACCCCCATGTCGGAACGCTGTGACGAAATGCAATTCATGGCGGCAATGTCGTAAATGCAGATCCGCTCTACTTGCTAAGCTCGGATTGGATCTCGGACGCCATCCGCTTGGCCTTGTCGGTGTTCATCTCGGCCATCGCCTGGGCGGCCAAGCGCGCTATGTCTTCGAGCCTTTTCCGGCCATCCTCCTTGGCGTCGGGGATCGCGCCGTCGCCCAGGCTGGCGCAGGGATTGCCGAGCGCGGCCGCGAAATTGGCGCCATTCGGCCCCTCCAGGCAATTGATCACATGCTGCAGATGCGACTTCACCATTTGCGGCGCTTCGGCGCCGGCCGCCATGCCGGCATGGGCCGCCGCGGTGGCGACCTCCTTCGCATTGTCCTTGTCGGCGGCCAAGGCGGGAAAGGCCAGGGCCGCACACAGCGACGCACCTATCAGACGGGAGTTGGGCATCCAGGACTTGGACATTGCGGTATCCTCTCTGTCCTTTTGTCGGGCGATGCGTAATTATAGCCCGAGTTTTCACGCCGCCGAGAACAAATGCCGCCGATCATTTCGCTTCAAGACGTCAATAAATGGTATGGCGATTTTCACGCGCTGAAGGATGTCAGCCTGGAAATCGGCAAAGGCGAGAAGGTGGTGGTGGCCGGCCCCTCGGGCTCGGGCAAATCCACCATGATCCGCTGCATCAACCGGCTGGAAGAGCATCAGAGCGGCAAGATCGTCGTTGACGGCGTCGAGCTGAATGACAGCACCGCGGCCATCGAGACGGTGCGCCGCGACGTCGGCATGGTGTTCCAGCAATTCAACCTGTTCCCGCATCTGACCGTGCTGGAGAACCTTACCCTGGCGCCCATCACAGTGCGCAAGATGGCCAAGGCCGAGGCCGAAGAGCTGGCCATGCACTATCTCGAGCGGGTCAAGATCCCCCAGCAGGCGGCCAAATATCCCGGCCAGCTATCGGGCGGCCAGCAGCAGCGCGTCGCCATCGCCCGCTCGCTGTGCATGAAGCCGAACGTGATGCTGTTCGACGAGCCGACCTCGGCGCTCGACCCCGAGATGATCAAGGAAGTGCTCGACGTGATGATCGGCCTGGCCGAGACCGGCATGACCATGGTCTGCGTAACCCACGAGATGGGCTTCGCGCAGAAGGTCGCCGACCGCGTGGTCTTCATGGCCGACGGGAAGATCGTCGAGATGAACACGCCGCATGAGCTGTTCACCAATCCGCGCGAGGAACGCACCCGTCAATTCCTCGATCAGATCATCCGCCACTAATCTTGTCGGAAAGCCAAGACCTCTGGGTATTCGGCTATGGTTCGCTGATGTGGCGGCCGGGTTTTCCCTATCTGCGCAGCGCCCAGGCGGTGCTGGCCGGTTATCACCGCTCCTTCTGCGTCTACAGCCATGTCTGGCGCGGCACGGTGGAAAAGCCGGGTCTGGTGCTGGGGCTGACCCCGGGCGGGTCCTGCCGCGGCGTCGCCTTCCGGGTGGCCGAGGCCGATCGCGCCGAGGTGATCGAGTATCTGCATGACCGCGAGCTCGGCACCTATGCCTATCTGCCGCTGACCCTCCCTGTCGACCTGGCGGACGGAACTTCGGTGCCGGCCTATTGCTTCGTCGCCGATACCAGCCATCCGCAATATGCCGGCGATTTGCCGCGCGAGGAGGCGGTGGCGATCATCATGGAGGCGTCGGGTAAGGGCGGGTTGAACCGCGATTACCTGATCAACACCGTCAGGGAGATCGACAGCCACGGCTATGGCGAGCCGCAATTGCGCGAGCTGCTGGCCGAGGTGGCGCGCCGGACCGGCATCATCGAGCAGGGCGGCGGTATCTGAGAGCCTGTTTGGGAATTGGATATGACCTGCATCGCATCCGGAAAGCCGAGGGCCAGGCAGCCTGCCGAAGGCGATGCTGGCGCATCGTCGAGGCAGGATAACGCCGCCCTCGGCTTTCCGGATGCGACCCTTCGGGCAACGATATCAGAGGCTTGGGCGGCGTTATCGCTCACTCGCGATGCGCCGCATCGCGTCGCTCCCGCTGCCTGGCCCAAGCCTCTGATATCGTTGTGCAGGCCATACCCAATTCCCAAACAGGCTCTCAGCTATAGTGACGCCATGGTCAAAGCCGCCTGCCTTCTGTCCCTTCTGCTGCTGACGGCCTGCGCCGTTCCGATACCGGAGGCTTCTCCACCTCCGTCAGCGAGCGAGCCTGCTCCCGTTGCGGTTCCGTCCGAGCAACAGGCTGCCGCGCCGGTCCAGACGACCTCCGCCGATCCGGTTCAGCCGGACGCGCCCAAGTCGAAAGTCCGCCGCCCGGCTCCGGCCACCGCTTCCGCCCCTCCGCCACCGCCGCCCGCCGATCTCGACCGTCAGCCGATCGAGGAACTGGTGATCCGGCCGGACACCGTCACCGGCTTCTGGCGCCTCACCGCCTCGCGCACCATCGACGTCGACATCGGCATTTTCTCGGGCGTCCATATCCGCTATGGCGGCGAGGTGCGCGACCGCAATATCTGCTGGTTCGAGCAGAAGGGGCATTCGTTCGACGCCTCGTGCGCCTCGGGCGGCGCGCTGAGAACGGCCGAGGGCTCGGTCGATGACGAAGGCCTGTCGATGCGCTTTTGGGTCGGCGCCGCTACGATCAATTTCTCGGGCAAATTCACCGATGCCGAGCGGGTGCAGGGCGGCTTCAGCGGCGGGGTGATCGGGGTCAGCGTCACCGGCGACGTGCCGGCCACCTTGACCAAGTTGCCCCCGCCGAAGCCCGCCGACACCCCCGAACGCCCCAGCGCCGGGCTGATCCGCCTGGTATGGGAGGATGTCCGCAAGGGCGCCCTGACCGAGGGCCGCTACGAAGGCGCGGCGGTGAAGCGGGTCAATCAGGGCATGAGCAAGGAGATTGCGGCGGAGACGCCGCAGCAGCTGATCTATCTGGGCGAGATCCTGACGCGTTGGCGCAAGGAGCAGCGCGAATTGCTGCAGGACGTCTATCTGGTGCAGACCAATGCCGGGCGCCGCATGTGCCGGGTTTCCGCCAATCCCCAGGGGCAGGTGGTGGATTTCAGCTGTCTGGCTCTGCCGGCCGGCAATCCGTAACATTTTCTAAGTCAAAATCGATATAAATCGGTCATCTTTAATTAGGGAATTCTGGTGTATAGTTACGCTACAAAGACATCACGCATGATTTCAGCCGAGGGAGGTTCGCATGAACCGTTCCGTGAAGGTTTTTCTGTGCGTTTTCCTGAGCATAACCGCCTGCTCCCTGGTTCCGGCAGGTAAAGCCGCGGCTGATCCCCAGCATTATTACTACTGCGAGCCGTCGAACAGCTTTTTCCCCTATGTGCAGACCTGCACGGCGCCCTGGAGAGAGTTCGATCCCAAGCCGGCCGCCAATCCGACTCTTCCGCCCGCGCCCGCCCTCGCTGTCGTGACGCCGGCCTACGCGCCTGCCACCGATCCGGCCGCGCCCCGGCACGGCGTGGTCGCGTTCCCGATCGGCATGCCGCCGCCGCAGCCTGCGGTCGCGATGGCTTCCGCGGCTCCTGCTCCCGCCCCGGCACCCGCGCCGGCCGCGGTTCCCGTTGCGGAACCTGCCGTCGCGAGGGGGCCGGTGGTTTTCGTCTATGGCGGCGAACCCCCGACCATCGTCTGCGCCGTGTCGCAGCTGTGCGACGTGGCGCTGCAGCCCGGTGAGAAGATCAACCAGATCATCGTCGGCGATTCCGACCATTGGAAAGTCGAAGCGGCGACCGAAGGGGCGGGGTCGGATGAGACGGCCCATCTGATCATCCGCCCGGCCAATCCCGATCTCGACACCAGCATGATCGTGCTGACCCGCATGCGCACCTATCACATGCGGCTGCAATCGCACCGCAAGGACAATATGCTGCAGGTCACCTTCTCCTATCCGAACCAGGTGCGCGGCGGCGAGATCGCGAAAGAATCGACCAAGGCGGGGGATGATCCGACCGATGACGGGCTGGTAAAGGTCGACGGGCTGACCTATGTGAAGGGCCGCGAGCCGAAGATGCTTACGCCCAGATCGAAGGGCGACGAACCGCCGCTGCCGGCGCCGGTTCCGGCCCGGCCCGACATCACCGCGCAGACGCTGGCCAAGTAATGATTATTCGGGACGCGCCGCGATCGCCTGCTGCACGTCGCGGCGCAGCCCGAGCAGAAAACCGGCTTCGGCCACCACGAACAGCGGCCCGATGGCCAGGCCCATCAGATCGTCGAAGAAGGCCGGCTTGCGGCCCTCGTAATAATGGCCGACGAACTGGATGACCCAGCCCAGCGCGAACAGCCCGATACCCCATTCCAGCCAGGTCTCGCCGCGCGCCGCAGGCGCGGCGGCGGCCAGGCAGACGGCGAGGAACACGCCCATCGCGACGCCATAGCGCAGATCGAGCTTGAGGTAATAAACCGTCAGCACGATGGCGATGGCGAGAGCCGCCGAGACGAACCAGCCGCCGATTTCGATTCCCGGACGCGACAGCAGGATGGTCGCCGCCAGCACGATCATCGGGATGCCGACGAAATGGGTGATCACATTGCGGCGGTCGCGGTGATAGGCGGCATAGTGACCGAGTTGCTGGACCAGGGTCTTCATGCTCACGTCTCCCGTTTTTCTTCCTCGGCCATGGCCAGCGTCCAGGCGATCAGGTCGTTGGTGACGCGTCCGGTCGCCTCGTCGAAGGCGGCGACCACCGAGTCGATGCGGTCGTCCGCCGCGCGGGCATTGGCCTCGAAGGTCTTGCTGCGCACCACGCGCCGCTGGCCGGCGGGCGATAGCGAAGCGACCAGGGTAATCTGCGCGCCTTTGCCGGCATCGGCCTGGAAATCCTGCAACAGCGAGGTCAGCAGGAAATCCGGCGGCGTTCCGCCCACGGTCCGGCCGCTGACGGCCAGGCGGGTGCGATTCTGGAACGAGCGCACGAACACCATCTGCAACATATCGGGCGCCAGATCGACCCAGTCGGCGTCGGCGTAATATTGCAGATCATAGAGTCCGGCCCGATAGGCGATCCGCTCGGAATCGAGCCCTTTGAGCGCCTTGGGAGGATCGATGCCGAGCGCCCAGCTGGGCCCCGCCGCTTCGATGGCGGGTTGGGGCCGCAGGCTGAATTTGCGCGGCGGAGTGCCGCCGCCGATCGAACAGGCGGCGAGCGGAGCGAGGGCGCCGATTTGCAAGATTCGGCGGCGGGTGAGGGCTGAGGCGGGGCGCCCGGGGTCTGAGGGAACTGATTTGAATCCGGTCATTTGGCGGGTACGCCCTGGCTGTTATTGCCGAAAAGGAAGCGCGAGGGATCGCGGTCGAGCTGGTCGAGCGTGTCGTTGGCGCGCCGCACCAGCTTGCGCGAATCCGAGATCAGCCCGCCCAGATCGTAGAGCGTGCCGTTGGCAAAGTCGGAGACGCCGGCGCGGTTTTCGCCCAGGATCGCATTGACCTGATCGGTGAGCGTCTTCACCGAATCGGCGGTCTGGCTCAGTTTCACCACCACCTCGCCGATCGGCTGGCGGTTGTCGGCCAGGGTCGCGTCGACGGCCTTCAGCACGCGGTTCAGCTCTTCGCTGGCCTGTTGCAGCGAGACCAGCGTCTTGCCGAGATCGGCGCCGTGGGCGGCCAGATTGCCGGTCACCACCTCGATATTGTCGAGAATGTGCGACACCTTCTGCTGGTTGGCCGGGGTCAGCAGGTTCGAGATCTGGTTCAGCGCCAGGGTCGCCGAGGCGGCAAGGTCGGGCAGGCTTTGCGCCGCCATGCCGATTGAGGCCTGCAGCTGGTCGAACGAGGAGGGCAGGGACGGAATCTGCGCATAAGGCAGCTTGCTATCGATCAGCCGCACCGGCGTGCCGGGGAAGAAGTCGAGCTGCACCACCTGCTGGTTGGTGATCAGGCTTTCCGGATTCATCTGGGCGCGCAGGCCCTGATCGATCATCTGCTGCAGCAGGCGGTTGGCTTCGTCCTCGTCGCCCGGGGTCACCACCTTGTTGGGGTCGAGGTCGATCAGCACCGGGATCTCGGTGCGGCCGGTTTCCTTGACGTAATGCACCTTGAGATTGGCGACACGCCCGACCACCACGCCTTTGAAGGTGACCGGCGATCCCACAGTCAGCCCTTTGATCGAATCGCCGAAATAGACCACATAGCGCCGCTTCTGAGCGAAGATGTTCTCGCCGCCCAGCAGCAGGATCGCCGCGATCACCAGCAGGAAGGCGCCCAGTACGAAGGCGCCGACCAGAGTGGGGTTTACGCGTTTAGCCACGAACGCCTCCGGTTACGCGTTCGACCGGCTCGTCGCCGCGGGTCAGGAAGGAATGGACCATGGGATTGGGACACTCTTTCAGCAGGGTCTTGGGATCGCCCAGCGCGATCTGGGTCTTGCTCTCGGGATCGAGGAAGACCGAATTGTTGCCGATGGCGAAGATGCTGGCCAGCTCGTGGGTCACGATCACCACGGTGGCGCCGAGATTGTCGCGCAGCGCCAGGATCAGATCGTCGAGGCGACGCGAGGTGACGGGGTCGAGCCCGGCCGAGGGCTCGTCGAAGAACAGCAGGTCGGGGTCGAGCGCGATGGCGCGGGCCAGGCCGGCGCGCTTCTGCATGCCGCCCGAGAGTTCCGACGGGTAATGATCCTCGAACCCGGCCAGCCCGACCATCGCCAGCTTGAGGCGGGCCAGTTCGCGCACTTCCTTGGGCGACAGATCGGTATAACGCTGCAGCGGCACCGAGACGTTCTCGATCAGGGTCATCGAGGTCCACAGACCGCCGGTCTGATAGGTGACGCCGATGCGCCGCATGATCGCTTCGCGGTCATATTCGTCGCAGCCCCAGATGCAGGTGCCGTCATAGCGGATCGACCCTTCGGCCGGCGGATCGAGGCCGATCAGATGGCGCAGCAGGGTGCTTTTCCCGCTGCCGCTCGGGCCCATGACGATGAAGATGTCGCCGTGGCGGACCTTGAAATTGAGGTCGCGCTGGATCAGCCGGTCGCCATGCATCGAGGTGACATGAGAGACCTCGAGATGCGGGGCCATGCCGTCCGGTTCGGAGAAGTCGCAAATCGCCATGATCAAATTCCCAAAACGCTGGTCATGATGGTGATCACCGCGTCGGAGAAGATCACCAGCACGATGGTCAGCACCACCGCATTGGTAGCCGCCTGGCCGACGCCGGCGGCATGACGCTCGGCCGCCATGCCGCACCAGCAGCCGGTAACCGCCACGATCGAGCCGAACAGGCAGGCCTTGACCAGGCCCAGGACCAGGTCGGTCACGGTTATCGCGTGCCGGGTCTGGGTGATATAGAGCGGCCAATCGATATGAAGCTCGATCGCCGCCAGCGCCGCACCGCCCAGCATGCCCGCCAGATTGGAGAAAATCGTCAGCAAGGGCAAGGCCAGCGCCAAAGCGAGCAGGCGGGGCAGCACCAGGAAATCCATCGGATCGATGCCCACCGTGCGCAGCGCCGAGACCTCGTCGTTCAGCTGCATGGTGCCGAGATTGGCGGCATAGGAGGCGCCGGTGCGGCCGGCCATGATGATGGCGGCCATCAGGGCGCCCATCTCGCGCACCATGGCGATGCCGACCAGATTGGCGACATAGACCTGGGCGCCGAACTTGGTCAGCTGCACCGCGCCGATGAAGGCCATGATCAGCCCGACCAGCACGCTGATCAGGCAGACGATCGGCAAGGCGCGCGGTCCGCAATCGGTGAAGGCTTCCCAGAAATCGATGCCGCGCATGGCCGAGCGCCCGCGCAGCAGCCGGCCGAAGGCCAGCACCGCTTCGCCGAAAAAGCCGAGCATCCGTATGCCCAGCGCGAGATTGACCAGGAAGCGTCCGCCGATGCGCGCCAAAGGCGGCGGCGCCACCGGCATCTTGTGGCGGTCGGGATGGTCGGGAACGGCCAGAGCCAGGCCGACCAGCCGCTTCACGTCTTCGGGGGTGCCGCTGCGGTCGATGGCGATGCCGCGCGCCTCGCACATGCGGACGCCGCGGATGAGGAATTCGATCAGGCTGCTGTCCCAGCCCAGCAGATTCTGCGCGTCGAGCACGATGCTGCCGCCGGGGGCGACATCGGCCAGCATGTCGGTCATGGTTTCGTCGCCGATCAGCCCGTGTTCGATCAGCCAGTGGCCGGAAATACGGATCACGACATTGCCCGACGGCGTCCTGTCCCAGGAAAGCTGTGGAGGTTCCTTCTCAGGCACTGTGCCGCCCCGGGGTTATGGTTGTTTGTGGGCTGAAATCGCTGTATTTTGTGCGCCAAGACATCGACTGTCCAGTTGCTTTTAAAGTGCCCGCCTGCCGAGCACATTCGTACAAAAAGCAAAGCTATTTCGTACAAAAAGCACGTCTTTACATCCAAGACGGCGAACACGCCTCGTGCTTCGCTCTTCCAGAAATAACAGATCCCGTTCCTGACCTTTCGCACCCTTTCGTCGGAGCAGTTTCATGGAAGGCATTCGACCGAGCGCTAACCCCTCCCGCGTGACGGCCTGTCTGATGATGGCCGCCCTGCTGCTGTCGGCCTGCGATGGCAAGGACAAGGCGCCGCAGGCGCCGGCGGCGCCCAGCGTCACGGTGGCGCAGCCGCTGCCGAGGAAGGTCACCGACTGGGACGAATATACCGGGCGCTTCACCGCCGTTCAGTCGGTCGAGCTGCGGGCCCAGGTGTCCGGCTATCTCGACGCCATCAAATTCACCGACGGCCAGCTGGTCGAGAAGGGACAGCTGCTGTTCGTCATCGATCAGCGCCCCTACCAGGCCACGCTCGACAAGGCCCGCGCCGATCTGAAGGTCCAGGAAAGCCAGCGCGATCTGGCCAAGCTCGATCTGGCGCGCGCCACCAAGCTGCTGGCCGCCCGCGCGGTCAGCCAGGAGGAATACGATACCAGGGCGCAGACTTCGGCGCAGACCGAGGCGGCGGTGGCCTCCGCCCAGGCGGCGGTGCGGACCGCGACCCTCAATCTCGAATTCACCGAGATCCGCGCTCCCTTCGCCGGCCGCATCGGCGACCGCAAGATCGATATCGGCAATCTGGTCACCGGCGGCGCCGGCGGCGGCACGCTGCTGGCCACCATCGTGACGCAGGACCCGATCTATTTCGAATTCGACGGCTCCGAAGCCGATTACCTGAAATATGTCCGCCTGTCCCAGGCCGGCTCGCGCAAATCCTCACGCGACGCCCCCAACCAGGTCTATGTCAAGCTGATGGACGAGGCCAAATGGACCCATCAGGGCCATATGAACTTCGTCGATAATCAGCTCGACCCCAATTCCGGCACGGTGCGCGGGCGCGCCGTGCTGTCCAACCCCGGCTCGGTGTTCCAGCCCGGCATGTTCGGACGGCTGCGCCTGATCGGCTCCGGCGAATATGACGCTTTGCTGCTGCCCGACGAGGCGGTGGTCTCGGACCAGGCGACCAAGCTGGTGATGGTGGTAGCCGAGGACGGCACCGTCACGCCGCATCCGGTCATGCTGGGCCCCAAGATCGACGGGTTGCGCGTCATTCGCTCGGGCATCGCGGCCACCGACAAGGTGATCATCAGCGGCCTGACCCGAGCCCGGCCCGGCGCCAAAGTCACGCCACAAGACGGAAAGATCACCGCGGTTCCGGACCAGGGCTGAGGAGAGCCGCGATGAAATTCTCCCATTTCTTCATCGACCGGCCGATCTTCGCCTGCGTCATATCGATCCTGATCACGCTGGTCGGCGGGGTTTCCTATCTGCGCCTGCCGGTGGCGCAATATCCCGAAGTGGCGCCGCCGACCATCCAGGTGACGGCGTCCTATCCGGGCGCCTCGGCCGAGACCGTCGCCAATACCGTGGCGGCGCCGCTCGAACAGCAGATCAATGGCGTTGACGACATGCTCTACATGGAGTCGGAAGCCACCGGCGACGGCAACCTGACGCTGACCATCACCTTCAAGCTGGGCACCGACATCGACAAGGCCCAGGTGCTGGTGCAGAACCGCGTCGCCATCGCCCAGCCCCATCTGCCGGACGAGGTCAACGCTTTGGGCGTCTCGACGCTCAAGAACTCGCCGAACCTGATGATGGTCATTCACATCATCTCGCCCGACAACACCCGCGATCAGCTCTATTTGTCGAACTATGCGACCCTGCAGATCATCGACCCGCTGGCCCGTATCGACGGCGTCGGCCAGGCGGTGTCGCGCGGCGCCCGCGATTATTCGATGCGCATCTGGCTCGATCCCGACAAGATGGCCGAGCGCGATCTCACCGCGGAAGAGGCGGTGGCGGCGCTGCGCGCCAACAATGTCCAGGTCGCCTCGGGACAATTGGCCGCCCCGCCGGTTCCCCATTCGAACGCCTTCACCCCGGGTGTCCAGACGCTGGGGCGCCTGACCGATCCCGACCAGTTCGACGAAATCGTCGTCAAAAACGATGCCCGCGGCCGCGTGACCCGAATTCGCGATATCGGCCGCACCGAACTGGGTGCGCAGGATTACAGCCTCAATTCCTATCTCGACAATAAGCGCGCCGTGGCGATCCTGATCTATCAGCGCCCCGGTTCGAACGCGCTGCAGACCGCCGCCCAGGTGCT
>JAJPHO010000041.1 GCA_021325215.1 Alphaproteobacteria bacterium | reverse complement strand
TCCTTGCTCTTGGCCTTGGCTTCGTCTTCGAACGAGGTGCCGGCCTTCAGGTCGGCCAGGACGGCCTTGGCGGCGTCTTCGCTGTCGACCAGGATGTGGCGGGCGTGGACCTGCTCTTCCGGCTGGGCGGTCTTCAGCAGCTCGTCATAGCGGGCCTTGACCTGGGCGTCGGTGATGTCGCTCTCGATCTTCTTGGAGATCCAGGCGCGGCGCAGGATGTTGTTCTGAGCCTCGGTGAAGGCTTCCTTGACCTTGGCGTCGTTCTCGAGCTTCTGCTTCTTGGCCTGGTCGAGGATCAGCTCGTTGGTGATCACCTGGTCCAGCAGCTGCGGATAGATCTGCTCGAGCGGCAGCTGGCGCGCCTGCGGGATCGACTGCTGCACCTCGATGACGGCGGAGCGGTGGACTTCCTTGCCGTTGACGACAGCCACGACCGGATCGTCGTTGGCCGCCAGCGCGGGCAGAGCGAAACTGGAGAGGGCCGCGGCGAGCACGAGGGCGCGTGGGGAACGAACGGTCATAGCAACAGATCCTTATGCGAAAGACGAATCCCCCATCGGACTCATCTCGTATCTTCGACATTGGCATAAACCACAACCGCGCGCGTCATACAAGGGTATGAACGGTAACGCCCTGTTAGCCCCTCAAACGCCGGGCACCAGCCTATGGCTGGCTTGGTCATCCCCGCTTTCGCGGCGGTGGCGCCCCCGGCGTCCGCGCCCGCCGTCAGGAACCGGGCCTAACCCCCGTCACGCGCGTAGAAATCTTGTTTGTCGGAAACTCCCTGGAACGTTGACAGCCCCCCCACCGGGCTCTATCTGTGTCAACGTTCCGCCCGGTGGCCGAATTTTTTTCACGAGAACCGAGGTTTCCATCCATGTTTGGCGCCCTTGCGCGAGCCCTGTTCGGCACTGCCAACGACCGTCTGCTGAAGACGCTGACCCCGCAACTCAACGCCATCAACGCGCTGGAACCCAGTCTGATCGCCTTGTCCGATGACGAGCTGCGCGCCCGCACCGGCTGGCTGAAGGACCGCCTGGCCAAGGGCGAGACGGTCGACGACATTATGGTCGACGCCTTCGCCACCGTCCGCGAAGCCGCCAAGCGCGTGCTGGGCCAACGTCATTTCGACACCCAGCTGCTGGGCGGCATGGTGCTGAACAAGGGCATGATCGCCGAGATGCGCACCGGCGAAGGCAAGACGCTGGTGTCGACCCTGCCGACCTATCTCTCGGCGCTGACCGGCAAGGGCGTCCACGTCGTCACCGTCAACGACTATCTGGCCCGCCGCGACTCCGAATGGATGGGCCGCATCCATCGCTTCCTCGGCCTCACCGTCGGCTGCATCCTGCATGATCTGACGGATTCGCAGCGCAAGGAAGCCTATGCCGCCGACATCACCTACGGCACCAACAACGAATTCGGCTTCGATTATCTGCGCGACAATATGAAGTTCCGCCTGGAGGACATGGTCCAGCGCAGCTTCAACCACGCCATCATCGACGAGGTCGACTCGATCCTCATCGACGAGGCGCGCACGCCGCTGATCATCTCGGGCCCGACCGAGGACAATTCCGAGCTCTATACCCGCGTCGACCAGCTCATCCCGCTGCTGGCCGAGGAAGATTTCGAGAAGGACGAGAAGAGCCGCGCCGTCACCATGACCGAGCAGGGCGTCGAGACCGTCGAGCGCCTGCTGGAAGAGCACGGCCTGCTGAAGGGCGGCGGGCTCTACGACGTGCACAACGTCAATCTGGTGCACCACGTCAACCAGGCCCTGCGCGCCCACAAGCTGTTCACCCGCGACGTCGACTATATCGTCAAGGACGACAAGGTGGTGATCATCGACGAGTTCACCGGCCGCATGATGGAAGGCCGGCGCTACTCCGAAGGCCTGCACCAGGCGCTGGAGGCCAAGGAACGCGTCTCGATCCAGAACGAGAACCAGACCCTGGCCTCGATCACCTTCCAGAATTATTTCCGCCTGTACCCGAAGCTGTCGGGCATGACCGGCACGGCGATGACCGAGGCGTCGGAATTCGGCGAGATCTACTCTCTCGAAGTGGTCGACATCCCGACCAACCTGCCGGTTCAGCGCAAGGACGAGGATGACGAGGTCTATCGCACCGCCAAGGAAAAGTACGAGGCGATCTGCACCCTGATCGAGGAGTGCCGCAAGCGGCAGCAGCCGGTGCTGGTCGGCACCGTCAGCATCGAGAAGTCCGAGATGCTGTCCTCGCTGCTGGCCAAGCGCAAGATCCCGCACGAAGTGCTTAATGCCCGCCATCACGAGCGCGAAGCGCAGATCGTATCGCTGGCCGGCGTGCCCGGCGCGGTCATGATCGCCACCAACATGGCCGGCCGCGGCACCGACATTCAGCTGGGCGGCAATATCGAGATGCGCCTCCAGGCCGAGCTGCCCGCCATTCTCGACGACGCCGCGCGCGCCAAGCGCGAAGCCGAGATCCGCGCCGACGTGGCCGAAAAGAAGAAGATCGCGCTGGAAGCCGGCGGCCTCTACGTGATCGGCACCGAGCGCCATGAAAGCCGCCGCATCGACAACCAGCTGCGCGGCCGTTCGGGCCGCCAGGGCGATCCGGGCGCCTCGAAGTTCTTCCTGTCGCTGGAAGACGATCTGATGCGCATCTTCGGATCGCAGCGGATGGACGG
>JAJPHO010000147.1 GCA_021325215.1 Alphaproteobacteria bacterium | reverse complement strand
GGGCCCGATCACGACATGCTCGCCCCAATGGGCGTTGAAGAGACCCTCGGCGTAGAGGTCGAAGAAGGCCGTCAGCAGGCGCCGGTACGCTTCATCCGATTTCGCTCGGATGCGGCCCACGCAATACCCGAACGAGGTCGGCGCCTCGTGCATTTTCACCGTGACGCGGGTGATGACACCCCAGGCGCCACCGCCGCCACCCTTGATCGCCCAGTAGAGGTCGGGGTCGGTGCAGGCATTGACGACCCGAATCTTGCCGTCGGCTGTGACGATCTCGGCCTCGAGCAGATTGCCGGCGGCTGAGCCATACGCCTTCGAAAACGACCCGTAGCCGCCCGACTGGATGTGGCCGGCGACACCTACGGTCGTGCAGCCGCCGCCCTGGACGTACTTGCCGGCCTTGATGGTCACCGCGTAGTAAGCATCGATCCAGACCGCGCCAGCGCCGATCGAGGCCGCGGGCTGCGCCTCCATCTTTCCCTCGCAGCCCTTGGGGACGAAGGCGTCGTGGAGCTCGACTTGGTTCATCGCGCGGGTCCAGACGAGCAGCGAGTCCGGTGCACAGGAGGTCCCCTGGTAACTGTGGCCGCCGCCTTTGACGACCAGGCGCAAATGGTGTTCGCGGGCGAAGTTGACCGCGGCGGCGACGTCTGACGCGTTCCGCGCGCGTACGGCCCAGGCGCTGGGCGCAGTCGTCCACGCGTCGAGCCATCCGTAGGCCTGCGTCGCGCCGGCTTGGTCGCCGAGCCAGAAGGGATTGGTGAGCTCGGGAATGTGCTCGGCGCAATCCTTCGCACCGCCCGCGACGCCGCACGCGCCATAAGGCGAGATGGGCTTTTCGAGAACGCCGCCGACGGTACGGTTTAACGCCTCCCATTGGGCGTCTGAGGGCCAGCCGGGATCACCTGGACGCACGCGGCGGAACGACCGGTCAGCCGCTGCGAGCCCCGGCGTTGAGGCTGCGAGCCCCATCAATGGAAGGGTGGCGGCGGTCTTCAGAAGCGTCCTGCGGTCCATAGCGTGCTCTCCGGCGATCAGGTAGACTGGCGCAGCCTACGGCGACGCTGATGCAAGCGGAAAGCGTCGGGTGACGACCGGCGACGGGGCTGGGACAGACGGAGGTCGGCTGTGACGAGCGGCGCAGAATTCGGTACGATCGGCGGGCGTCGGCGTCACGTGTTCCTCATGCTGTGGTGCGCGCTTTCGGTCTTTTACCTGATCAACACCACGATCAACGCGATCTCGCAGACTACCGAACTCACCCGCATGCGCGTCCATTTCGACCCGATCCAGCCCTACGTCTCTGAGTACTCGAGCGCGGTCTTCACCATCGCGCTCGTTCCCTTCGTCGCGTGGATGCTGAAGCTCGCGCGGCCCGGTCACGCCCTTCGCGGCTGGCTGAGGTTCCTTGCGGTGCATATGCCAGCAACCGGGGTGTACTGCCTCGTCCACGTCGGGGGCTTCTGGAGCCTCAGAAAGCTGGTCTTTCTGACGTTTGGTGGCCATTACGCCGGCAAGCTCGACCTCGACCTCGCCTACGAGTACCCAAAGGACCTCAGGGGCTACGCCTTCGTGCTCGCGCTCACATGGGCGGCGGGCCAGTTCGCCCAGATGTGGAAGCGGGCCGACGCAGCCAAGGCCGGACGGCTCGGGCCGGTCCTTGACATCTACGACGGAGGTAGCCGGCTCATCCGCGCGCCAGTGACCGACATCGTGGCCACCCGATCCGCCGGCAACTATGTGGAGTTCCACCTCGCCGATGGCAGAAAGCCACTTATGCGCACAACGCTCGCCGGCGTCGAGGAGCAGCTGAAACCTCACGGCTTCCTGCGCACCCACCGTTCGTGGCTGGTCAATCCGCTGCGGGTGCGCGGCATGACCGCGGCGGGCTCCGGCGACTGGACGATCGAGCTGGAGAGCGGGGTCGAAGCCCTCCTCTCGCGCAGGTTCCCGCAAGCGTTGAGCGCCCTGAGGAGCTCGGAGCTCGTTGTCTAGCTAGAGCATGATGATTCTCTTCAGAATCATCATGCTCGGAGGAGCGTAGCGACGACCCCGGGGTTGCAGGGGCCGGCCCCTGCGCATGAACAGCTAGACCGTGATGACGAGAAGAGTCATCACGGTCTAGACGGCGATAAGCGCCGCGGCTACTGAGCGCTCTTCAGTTAGCAGAACGTTATAGGTGCGGCAGGCCGCGCCGGTGTCCATACCCTCGATAGAAACATCCGCCTCACGCGCCATCGCCCGCCAGGACGACGGCAGCGGCAGCATCGATTTGCCGGTGCCGATCAGCAGGATGCGCACATGCCGGGAGGCGAGGCTGAGCAGTTCCTTGAGCGAGTCCGGCGAAACCTCGGCGATCGCGTTGACGGGCCAGGCGATGGTCTGTTCGGGCAGAATCCACACCGACCCTTCGTAACGGGCTCCGCTGATGCGGAACCCGTTATCCCCATAGCCCTGAATGAGCTGCCGTCCCTTGGGGACGAGCGGGGTGACATCCATACCTCAGACCTCCGGAGTGGGCCCTTCCGGCTTGACGAAATGGGCGCGGGTGGCGCCCAGCCAAAGCACGATCGGAGACGACACCAGCACCGACGAATAAATGCCGAACAGAATGCCGATGGTCAGGGCCAAAGCGAAATTATGCAGCGTCTCGCCGCCAAAGAACAACATCGAGGTCACCACCAGCTGGGTACAGCCGTGGGTGATGATGGTGCGCGACATGGTGGCGGTGATCGCGTTGTTGATGATCTCGGCGACGCCGGCCTTCTTGAACTTGCGGAAATTCTCGCGGATACGGTCGAACACGACGACCGATTCGTTGACCGAATAGCCCAGCACCGACAGAACGGCGGCCAGCACGGTCAGCGAGAATTCCCAGCGGAAGAAGGCGAAGAAGCCGAGGATGATCACCACGTCGTGCATGTTGGCGATGATCGCCGCCACGGCGAAACGCCATTCGAAGCGGACCGCCAGATAGATCATGATGCCCACGCAGACCAGCAGCAGGGCCAGGGCGCCGTCGGACACCAGTTCGTGGCCGACCTGCGGGCCGATGAACTCGACCCGGCGCATCTCGGCGTCCGGCGCGTCGGCGTGCAGGATCGGCAGCACCGCCTCGGACAGCTGGGCCGAGGACACGCCTTCCTTGAGCGGCAGGCGCACCAGGATGTCGGCCGAGGTGCCGAAATTCTGCACCGAGCTGTCGGTGTAGCCGGCCTTGGCCAGCGAGGCCTGCACCTTGCCCGCGTCGACGGCGGTCGGGTAATGCAGCTCCATCACCGTGCCGCCGGTGAACTCGACCGAGAAATTGAGCCCGCGGGTGATCAGGAAGAAGACAGCCAGAGCGAAGGTAACTGCGGAGATGACCGTGGTCGTCCGCGCGTAAGACATGAACGGGATGTCTTTTTTCAGACGGAAGAATTCCATTTTTTCTCTCTCCCGCCCCTTAGATGGCGATCTTGGTCAGCTTGCGCTGACGGCCATAGGTCAGGTTGACCAGGGCGCGCGACACCAGGATGGCGCTGAACATGGAGGTCAGGATGCCGAGGCAGAGCACCACGGCGAAGCCTTTGACCGGTCCGGAGCCGAAGGCGATCAGCGCGATGCCGGCGATGAAGTTGGTGACGTTCGAGTCGAGGATGGTGGCGAAGGCGCGGTCATAGCCGGCATGGATCGCCGCATGCGGGGTGTGACCCAGCCGCAGCTCCTCTCGCACGCGTTCGTTGATCAGCACGTTGGCGTCGATGGCCATACCGACGGTCAGCGCGATGGCGGCGATACCGGGCAAGGTCAGCGTCGCCTGCAGCAGCGACAGCAGCGCCACCAGCAGCAGCACGTTGCAGCCCAGCGCGATCACCGAGAACACGCCGATCACGCGGTAATAGACAGCCATGAAGACGGCGATGGCGACGAAGCCCCACAGCACCGAGCTGACGCCCTTGGCGATGTTGTCGGCGCCGAGCGACGGGCCGATGGTGCGTTCCTCGATGATCTCCATCGGGGCGGCCAGCGAACCGGCACGCAGCAACAGGGCGGTGTCGGAAGCTTCCTTGACGTCCATGCGGCCGCTGATGGTGGTCTGGCCGCCTTCGATGGCGGTGCGGATCACGGCGACCGAAGCGACCTCGGCCTTGCCCTTTTCGACCAGCAGCAGGGCGATGCGCTTGCCGACATTGTCGCGGGTCAGCGCGGCGAACACCTTGGCGCCGCGGGTATCGAAGCTGATGTTCACCGACGGCTCGCTGGTGCGGCTGTCGAAGCCCTGCGAGGCGTTGGAGATGTTCTCGCCGGTCAGGAACACCTGCTTCTTGATCAGGTAAGGCTGGCCGGTGCGGTTGTCGACGATGTAATCGTCGCCCGGCGGAACCAGGCCCTTGGCGGCATTGGCCAGCGATTGGCCGTCGACATGGTCTTCATCGACCAGGCGCAGTTCCAGGGTGGCGGTGCGGCCTACGATTTCCTTGGCCTTGGCGGTGTCCTGCACGCCGGCCAGCTCGACCGAGACGCGGTCCGAGCCCTGCTGCTGGATGACCGGCTCGGACACGCCGAGTTCGTTCACGCGGTTGCGCAGGGTCAGCACGTTCTGCTGCAGCGCCTGGTCCTGGAAGGTCTTGAGCGCGACCGGAGACGGCGCCAGCGACAGACGGGTCTCGTCCAGCGGCGTGATGTCCATGTCGCGCATGTCCTTGCGCAGCTGCTCGGCACCCTGGGCACGGGTGTCGCCGTCCTTGAAGCGGACCACCAGCGCCTTGCCCTCGCGGCCGACGCCGGCCAGCGGGATCTTGGCGTCGCGCAAGGAAGCGCGGACGTCGCCGACGCGGCGGTCGAGCTGCTTGTCGAGCGCCTGCTCCATGTCGACCTGCATCAGGAAATGCACGCCGCCGCGCAAATCCAGACCCAGGCTCATCGGCATGGCGCCGAGCGAAGCCATCCAGGCCGGCGAGGCCGGCTGGAGGTTCAGGGCCACCGTGTAGTTCTCGCCTAGCGACTGAGCCAGCGCGTCGCGCGCCTGCAGCTGGATGGTGGTGTCGGCGAACCGCAATTTCACGCTGTTGGCATCCATCGCGGCCCCCAGATAGGGGATCTGCTTTTCCTTCAGCTTGTTCTCGATCCCTTCCAGCAGCTGGGCATTGACCTGCACCACCGCTTTGGCGGGCGAGACCTGCACGGCGGGAACTTCGCCGAACCAGTTGGGAAGGGAGTAGAGCAAGGCCAGCAGCAGGCTGACCAGGATCAGGATGTATTTCCAGCGTGAATAGCGGTTCATCGGTCGATCACTCGGCCTTTTCGCCGGCGCCGCCCTCAGCCGCCGGAGCTTCGGTCACGGCGGGCTGCACGACCGATTCCTCGGCGGCGGCCTTCTTGCCGCGGGTCGAGCGCTTGGCCGGAGCGGCCTTTTCCTCGGTCTCGGCGGCGGCCGCGACCGGCTGGGTCTTCTCCAGAACCTCGGCGATGGCGCCGCGGGTCACGCGGATCTGCACCTTGTCGGCGATCTCGACCAGAACTTCGGTTTCGCTGGTGACCTTGGCGACCTGGCCGTAGATGCCACCCTGCAGCAGGACGCGGTCACCGCGGCGCAGGGCGTTCACCATCTCGCGGTGCGCCTTCATCTTCTTTTGCTGAGGACGGATCATCAGGAAATAGAAGACCACGAAGATCAGGATCAGCGGCAGGAACTGCTGCAGCGCATCGATCGAAAAACCGCCGGCAGCCGCGCCGCCGCTGGTCTGCGCCAGAGCCTCGGAAATGAACATGACCCACTTTCTCCGCTTATCAGAAGAAGCGGGACTATAGCGAGGTTGGCAACAGATGCAAACGGGAAGCTGGAACGGCCCGTCACAGCGGCTTGTCACAACCGCATCACCGATTGTTCACAATCCGATTGCAGGCGCGTCCATCTGGTCAGGCTTAGTTTTCTTGAAGCGGCCGCGATGTCGCGGTCAGTCAGAAGGGATAACGACCATGAGCAACTTTGGTTCCGCCGGCTTCAGCCATCAGGGGCAGGATTCCGCCCCCGACGGCCATGCCTGGGCCTGGGGCGCCGGCGACAGCCGGGACGATCAGCTCTCTTACAGCTTCACCATCGCCAACGGCGCCGTGACGGCGGAGGACATCGTCCGCAACGGCCACACCCATACCGTCGATCTTTCCAGCATCGACAGCTTCACTGTCGGTACCGGCACGGTAACGGAGACCGTCACCCTGAGTGACGGCACCGCGACCATCGACTACGCCCTCGAATCCGGCAGCACGACTCTCTATCAAGTGGTCGGGCGCTCCTTCACCGTCACCGATCCGACCGGCGCCCTGCCGGGCGGCGGCACCCTGACCTATGGCTTCACCCTGACCAATGGCGCGGTGACCGGCGAGACCGAGACCATCACCTTCGGCTCCCACACCCTCACCCGCGACATCGGCACCCCGGCGGATGCGGTTTTCACCAGCGGCACCGGCACCATCACCGAAAGCTGGGTCTCCGGCGATCATGTGAAGAGCGTGACCTATACCGCGCTGTCGGGCGGCACGAGCTATGCCGTGTCGGAGATCTCCAGCAGCCTGGTCCTGCCCGGCAGCGCCACCACGACCCTCGACGTCCGCCCGGACCAGCAGGCGATGTTCACCATCAGCTCGAGCGGCACCGTTACCGCCGCCGAACTGGTCCGCCCCGACGGCAAGACGGTCACCATTACCCCCGACAGCCACTACGCCCTCACCGAGCTGGCGCCCGGCTATGTCGAAGCGGTGGTCGGCTCGGGTAACCACACCCATTTCGCCGTCTATTACGATGGTGCCGGGACCGGCACCTACACGGAAATCGCCCATGGGAGCGGCAGCACCGTCGATCTCGTCGGGCTGAAAGCTCAGATCGCCGAACTCCCCACGGCGCTTGCCGCGGCGGTCTGACCCGAAGGAGGCGCCTGCTGCCCCCACCCTCGGGCGCCTCCTTCACTTCGCTACAGGTCCAGATGCAGGAACTGGTTGAACGCGCTCGGCACATAGTCCGAGAAAGCATCCCCCTCGATGAAACCACGCTTGCGATAGAGCGCCAAGGCAGGCTCGAACGGCCCGCCGCTGCCGGTTTCCAGGCTCAGCCGGGACACGCCTCGCCGCTTCGCCTCACCGATGATGTGTTCCAGCAGATGGGCCGCCACGCCCTGGCGCAGGAAATCGGGATGGGTGCGCATCGATTTCAGCTCGGCATGGCCTTCGCCCAGCATTTTCAGCGCGCCGATGCCAGCAATATTTTCGTTCCGCCACACGCTCCAGACGGTGACCTCCGGCACTTGCAGGCCGGAGAGGTCGAGCGCGAACACGGTGCCCGGCGGGGAAGCGGAATGCATCCCCGCCAGATGCAGCGCGATCAGGTCACGGGTCGGCTCGCCGGAAAGATCGTCGACCTGGACCCTGAACATCAGTTCGAAGGCATCTTAAAGCCGTCGTCGCCCAGCTTCTTGCGGGCGTCGGCAACCACCTCGGGCGAAATCGGTGAAGCCTGGTTACCCCAGGCGCCGCGCGCATAAGTCAGAATCTTCGAGATCTGCTCGTCCGACAGGAACAGATGGAAGGCCGGCATGCCCGCCTTGCCGTGCAGGATCAACGTGGCGGTGCGGTCGGGATCGTCCTGCAGATAGCCGGAGCCCGCCAGCGGCGGAATCGGCGGCTGCACGGTCGGCCGCGCGGCCGGCTGCCCCTGCCCGGTCAAACCGTGACATGTCGCGCACTTCTTCGCGTAGAGGCTCTCGCCGGTTTCGTCGGCGGCCAGGACCGCCGATGCCGACAAGGCAAATGAGGCCAGGGCCAGGCTGGCGATGATCTTGGTCATGGTCATCTTCCCCCTCAGGCCGCGGTCGCGCGATTGTGCAGTTTTTCGATCTGCATCCAGGCCGATTCGAAAGCGCCCGCCTGCCAGCCGGTCATGTGCGACAGATGCTCGCCGGCCAGATAGATGCGGCCGGACGGTTCCAGCAGCTTGGGATAGGCGGTTTCGCGGGCCGATTTCGACCATTCCGCCCAGCCGCCCTGATTGTAGCGGGCCTTGTGCCAGTACCAGGTGAAGCCGGTCTCGAAGTTCGAGCGATATTCGCCGGGGAACACCGTCTCGCCGATTTCGAGGAAGCGGTCGATGCGCTCCTTCTGCGACAAGGCGCTGGTCTCGACCGCGACGTCGCCGAACACATAGGCACCCAGCAGCACGCCCTTCTGGCTCTGCCAGCCGGTCGAGGGAAGGCTGATGATCCATTGCGGATAGCCGCAATTGAAGTCGGTCTTGATGTGACCGCCATAGATCCCGTAATCCTCTTCCCAGAAGCGGCGCTTCATCTGCAGGCCGGATTTGCCGACCGGCGCGTAAGCCACCTGTTCCATCGCCTCGACGAACTCGGCGGGGAAGTCGGTATCCATGCGGTGCAGGACCGACAGCGGGATCGCGCAGATACAGTAATCCGCCGTGGTGCTGCCGCGCTCGCCGGTCTTGGTGTTGACCCAGCTGGCGGTGACGCCCTTATCGTTCTGGCGGATCTGCTCGACCTCGGTGTTGAGCTTCAGCATGTGTTTGATGTGAGGCTCGAAGCCGCGCGCGATCTGGTCCATGCCGCCGACCGGCTGGAACATGGTGTGCTGCATGTCGAACTCGGGTACCGAGTTGAAGAACTGCCACAGGCCGGAATCGAGCACGTCGGAGAAGGTATAGGGCTCGGATTCCTCGCCGCCGATCAGGCCGGCGCCAGGATGGATCTTCCAGCCGCGATTGTCGGTGCCGTGATAGGACAGGTCCTTGCGCGACAGATAGCCTTCATGGATCAGGTACTGGAGCAGCACCTCCTTGTCCTCGGGCTGCATCAGCCCTTCCAGCTTGCCGGTGCTGGCCGCCTTGGCCACCAGTTCGGACGAATAGCCGCGGATGTCGGCCTTGATCTCGGCCTGGCGGATACGCTTGCCGGCCAGCGGGCCCTTGCCCTTGTGCGAATAGACGAACGAGGCGTTGTTCTCGTTCACCATGATCTCGAGCGGCACTTTGAAATGCTTGGCGTAATAGAGCGTCGAGCGGTGATGATAGGGAATGCGCCAGGGGCCGATATTGATGTAGAGCCCTTCGTCGAACTCGCATTTCTCGGCATCCATACCCATTTCCTGGGCGACGAACCCCTTGCGGGCCGTCTGGGCTCGGCCGCCGGTGAAGGCGCGCGCTTCGAGAATGGTGACCTCGTAACCCAGCTTGGACAATTCGTAGGCCGACGTGGCGCCCGCATGGCCGGCGCCCAGCACCAGGACTTTCTTGCCTTTACCGGAGCCCCGAAGTTCCGGGGGACGTTCCGCGGCGGACGCGGTGGCGATACCGAAAGCGTTCATTGCCGCGAGCACTGCGGTGGTTCCACCGATGCGGCCCAATTGTTCGAGAAAACGCCTGCGCGTCATTCCCGGCACACCCCAATTTTCCATGATGATTCCATCGACTGAAAGAGGGCCCCAAGTCGATCCGGGACGTGCCGCTCAGGACACGCCCCGGACCGCCCCCCGATATTAGAACGAGACCGCGACGCGGGTGTAGTAGTACGAACCCGAGAGGCCCCACGGAGCGTAGACAGGATAGAGATTGCTGAGACGGCCGGGAGCATTGGCATTCTCGACCAGATGGCTGGGCATCTTGTCGAAGATGTTGTTGCCGCCGATGGTCCACTTCACGTGGTCGTTGATGTTGTACCCGATGTCGATATCGGTGATGTAGGCCGACTTGATGAAGGTGTTGTAGTAGGGCACCACCGAGGACGAGGTGTTGGTCATGTCGACATGGCCGTAGCGGGTCTCGCGCAGGGTCACGTCGAAATCTTCCCACACCCAATTGGCGGCGGCGGTGAATTTGTTGGCCGGCGACGCCTTGGTGATGTCGGTGATCACGTTCGGCGAGAAGGCGCCGGCCAGGGCCGGGCTGTTGTTGTAGCCGTTGATCGAGACGCTGTTCCAGTTGGCCGCGGCGGTCCAGGTCACGAAGCCGTATTTGCCGAAATCGGTCTTGTAGTCGCTGGTCAGATCGAGGCCGCGGTTGCGGGTATCGACACCGTTGGTGAAGAAGCTGACGAAGGACGCCGAACCGGGCGGGGTGACGTTGCCGTTGGCCGCGGCGGCGGCGACAGCCAGGTCGCCGGTAAGATGGGCGGTGTTGATGATGCGGCCATTCAGCCAGATCTGATAGGCGTCGGCGGTGACGTGCCATTTCGGCAGCGGCTCGGCGACGATGCCGAAGCTGGCCTCCTTCGACTTTTCCGGTGCCAGCGGCGGCGCGCCGAATACCTTGGCGCCCGGCGAGGTCAGCGGCAGCTGGATGTAATAGTTCTGCCCGCCATTGGGGAGCGGACCGATATTGGTCGAGGAGAAGCTGGTCTGGGCCAGGGTCGGGGCATGGAAACCGTCGCTGATGGTGCCGCGGATGCCCAGTTGCGGAACGATGTCATAGCGGGTGGTCAGCTTCTTGTTGAAGGTGTTGCCGACGCCGACATCGTCATAGCTCTCGAAGCGGCCGGCCAGATCCACCGTCCATTTCGGCAAGATCTGGGTCGACAGATCGACATAGCCGGCTTCGACATTGCGGCTATGGGTGCTGGCGTCCTCGGGGGTGAAGCCCGAATAGGACTGGGTGCCGCCATCGATGTAGGAAGCCGGCTCGCCGGCGCTGATGCTGAAGCTCTCATGGCGGTATTCGGCGCCCATGGCGACATTCAGCGGGGTGGCGAAGAAGCCGGTATCGAACGGATGGCGGAAATCGGCATTGACCACAGACTGGTCGTTCTTCTGGTTGCCGGCATAGACCTGCAGCGGCGTGTAGCCGAGCGCCTTGAGCATGCCGCCATTGGCGGTCTCCTTGACGCCGACATCGACGCTGTCGCGGCCGTAGGTGGCCGACAGATCCCAGTCCCAGCCGAACGTGACGCCCTTGACGCCGCCGGTGATGGCGCCGTCGACTTCATTGACGGTTTCCTGCGGCTGAAAGCCGGTCGGATAGACGATCGGCACGGCATTGCCAAGGCGATCATTCTCGAACGCGTCGGCGCCGCGCCAGCCGGCGGTGCCGAAGGCGTAGAAGGAGATATCGTCGGTGATCGGCTTTTCGGCGTTGAAGCCGCCGGTGACCAGATCCATCAGCGGCAGACCGTCGATCGGGTTCTTCTTCACGCCGCCGGCATATTGCTTGTAGGAGCCGCAATTCGGGTCGGCGTTGAAGGCGGGATTGGTGCGGCAATCGGTGCCGCCGCGCGACATGAAGTCCTGGTGCTTATAGTCGACGCCGATATCGAGATAGCCGTCCGAGCCCAGCGCGATCGCCTGCGAGCCGCTGCCGGCACCCTGGGCGCCGTCGCCGCGCGAAGTGATGCCGCCGGTGACCGCGACATTGGTGCCGTGGGTGGCGCTCTTCAGGATGATGTTGATGACGCCGGCCACCGCGTCGGAACCGTACTGGGCGGCGGCGCCGTCCATCAGCACTTCGACATGGTCGATCATCGAGATCGGAATCATGTCCAGATCGGCCGGGTTGGCGGCGACGTCGGGGCCCTGATCGGCGTTGATGTTGGCGGTGGTGTGGCGGCGCTTGCCGTTGACCAGGATCAGCACTTCGTTCGGGCTCATGCCGCGCAGGCGGGCCGAACGCACCATTTCTGAGGTATCGAAGTTTTCGGCGGCGGCGGTCAGCGACGGCAGCACGTTCTTCAGCGCGTCGAACACATTGTTCTGGCCGGTGGCGGCCAGAACGTCGGCGCCGACCACTTCGATCGGGGCCGGGCTTTCCTGCGCCTTGATGCCGACGTCGCGGGTACCGGTGACGATGATGACGTCGCCGGAATCCGAGACCGACGGACCGGCGGCGGCGGCAAGAACGGCGGCCTGAGGCAGGCCGGAAATCATCAGAGCGAGGGTGCTGACACCCATCATGCCGAGAGAACGTGTCTTCATCTCATGCCTTCTTTCAAAATGCGCTCACGACGCCCCCTCTCCCGAAGGCCATCGGAGCTGGATTGAAAAATCAGTGGGGCCGGGCGGCGACCGCGTCGATTTCGACAAGCAGGCCGGGACCCGCCAGCGAAGCCACCTGAACGGTGGTGCGCGCCGGCAGATTGGGCTGCTCTTTGGTGCCGAAGAATTGCGTGTAGCCCGCCTGCAGGCCGGCGAAATCCATCTTGCCGCCCTTATCCGGGTCACCGACCAGGAACACGCGCAGCTGCACGACATCCGAGAGCTTCAGATTGACGCGCTCGAGGGAGGCAGCCAGCGCCTTCAGGACACTGACAGTCTGGATTTCGGTGTTGCCGTAGGCAGCGATGGAACCGGCCGGCGCGGAGGAATCGGCGACCGAGGCGGTCGCACCGCTCACGAACACCAGATCGCTTCCCGCGGGAACCGAAACGGCAGCAGCAATCGGGAAATTACTTCCAGCCAGAGGAGTTCTGACTATCGATTCGGCAGCCCCCGCGCCGAACTGAACCCCTGCAGCAACCAGCAAAACACCTAAACTACGAAGATAAATCAACGACATCTCCTTATTTTTTAGAGCTGTTCGTCGATCCTGGACCCCCTCGAATTACTTTTTATATTTACTTATATCTTCTTCGCTACTTGTGATTGCACTCTCTTTAGGCACGTGGAATTTATGCCTCAATAAGAGTCACTTTGTCATGTGGATGTCATATGCGTCAAGGCGCCCAATGCCCTTTTTTCGGTCATTCCGAAGAATGCCGAATCCTTAGGCATTTTTGCCACAGTGCGGGGGGATAGGCAGAAAAAAGCCCCGGAAATCCGGGGCTTCTAGAGTTAGCCGAGCGCCGCCGTCAGCGGCTGAAGCAGCTCCGGCGCCGGCTTCCAGCGCCCGACCGAACTCTGATAGATCGGCTGGCGGACCTGGGTCGCGCTGGCGGTGCGGACGGCGCGGTCGGTGCTGTGGAAGGACAGGCAGGCATCGTCCCACGGCAAGTCGCAATGATCGAGCAGGCGCCTCGCCTGCCCTTCGAGATCGCCGACCAGCTCTTCATAGCGCAGATCGATCATCATCGCTTCGGGCAGAACCTGGCGCCAATGATCCATCAGCGACTGATAGGCACGGTGATAGCGCCCCAGCTCGGCCAGGTCGTAGGCATAAGGATGATGGCCGGTGAACAGCTTGGAATAGATCGACAGACAGGTGTCGACCGGATCGCGCACCGTATGGATGATGCGCGCATGCGGCATCGCCAGCGCGATCAGGCCGCAATAGAGGAAATTGTGCAGATATTTGTCGGTGATGCGCCGGAAGGATGGCGCCTCCTGGCGCAGCCGCTTCTCGTAGGCACCGCCGATCGCATCGAGCGTCAAAGGCGAGATGTCGGGAACCATGTCCGGATAGCGCACATGCCCGGTATGGTTGTTCAGGGCCTGGCGGAACAGGGTAAGTTCGCCGGTGCCGAACACTTCGGGGTGGCTGGCGAGGATCTGTTCGACCAGGGTCGAGCCCGACCGCATCATGCCGAGAATGAAGATCGGCCCTTCGGCCAGGCGGTAACCGCGCTTGTGCCGATTGATGAAGTCCCGGGTGAAGATCCGCTTGATGGCCTCGATCTGGGCCATGGTGCCGGCCTCGTCATACTCGAAGGTACGGCGCTTGGCCGCGTTGCCGAGCTGCTGCTGCGCGAAGCCGAGATCCTTGGCGCCGACATCCTCATAGGCCTTGGCCAGGGCGAAATGCAGATGCGCCTGATCGATGTCGGGCAATTCCCCCGCTTGTTCCGCCATCGCCTCCATCTGCGCCAGATGCGCGTCGCCGTCACGGTAGCGATGGGTCGCGGAATAGCTGAGATGATAGGCGCAATTGTCCGGTTCCCGCTCCAGCGTCTCGCGCATGGTGGCTTCCGCCACGTCCATCTGGCCGAGATCGAACAGCAATCCGCCCAGACTGTTGAGCGCCTTGACCGAGCCGGGATCGATCGCCAGGGCGCGGCGGCACGCCACCTCGCCCAGCGGCACCCGTCCCATCGCCTTCAGCAACAGGGCGTGGTCGAGATAGAAGACGGCATTACCGGGCTCCAGAGCGACGGCGCGGCGCTGCGAAATATCCGCCAGATCCATCTGGTCCAGATCGCGCAGAATGCCGGCATAGGCGTCGTGGTTCTCGGCGTCGGCGAAATCGCGCAGCAAGGCGGCGCGGCAGGCAGCCTCGGCCTCGCCATCGCGCTCGAGATCATGCAGGGCCGCCGCCAGATTGCGCAGCACCGAGGCCAGTTTCGGATGCTGCGGCAGCAGGAAGCGCAGAGCCTGGCGATAGGCCGGCTCGGCCTCGGCGGGGCGGTTGGTTTCGCGCAGCAGATTGCCGAGATTGTTGAAGGCGTCGCCGTAATCGGGGCGCAGGCGCAGCGCCTCGCGGTAGCTGGCCTCGGCTTCGAGGGCCCGCCCGAAGTCGCGCAGCGTGGTGCCGAGATGATTATGGGCGTCGGGATAATCCGGCTTCAGCTCGATGGCGCGGCGATAGCTGGCTTCAGCGTCGGCCAGGCGCCCCAGCGAACGCAGGCTGGTACCGAGATTGGAATGATAGGGCGCCATCGCTCCATTTTCCGCGATGGCCCGGCCGATCAGCTCGACCGCCTCTTCGTGCCGCCCCCTCTGCGTCGCCGCGACCCCCAGCAGATGCAGGCTGTCGGCATGACGCGGCTCGGCGTCGAGCACCTGGCGGTAAGCGGCCTCTGCTTCGGCGAGGCGGCCCGACTGATGCAGGCGCACGCCAGCGACGAACAGGGAATGAAGGGTTGCCGAATTCAGTTTGATGCTCTTTCAAAGGAAGAAAATCGGACTTCGGGCCGCGTTCCCACGCCGCGGCCCGAAGCCGAAACGATCCGAGCATAACCCGGATCGCCCCCCTTTAGAAATTCGCCGAGACCCTGGAGTAGAAATAGGCTCCGGTGATGCCCCACGGCGTATAATACGGATACAGGTTGCTCTCTCGGGCGGTCCGCAACGCGACCGGCAGCTGTCCGGGCAGATGGTCGAACACGTTGTTGCCGCCGATGTTCAGCTTGATCCCATCGGTGATGTAATAGCCGATGTCGATGTCGGTGATGTAGGCCGACTTGATGTAGATGTTGGCGAACGGCGTGACCGCGGACGAGGAGCCGACATTCTCATCGGCATGGCCATAGCGGGTCTCGCGCAGGGTGACGTCGAAATCCTTCCAATGCCAGTTGGCCGCCAGGGTGATCTTGTTCTGCGGCGAGGACTTGGTCAGATCGGTCTGGATCTGCGGATTGACGTAGGTCGGCGCCTGGCCGGCCGAGATCAGAGCCGCCCGCATCTGCGGAGGCAGGGCGTACTGGTTGGTGATGGCGATCGAGTTCCAGTTCGCCGCGGCCGACCATTTCACGGTGCCGAAATCACCGAAATCGCTGCGGTAATCCGAATTGATGTCCAGGCCGCGGGTACGGGTGTTGACGCTGTTGGCGAAGAAGGAGACGAAAGCGGTCTCGCCGGCATTGGGCGGGATCGGATTGCCGTTGGCGGCCGCCGCCAGCAAGGCGGTATCGCCGGTAACCTGCGCCGAGTCGATGATCGCCTTGTTGAGCCAGATCTGATAGACGTCGGCGGTCACATGCAGCTTCGGCAGCGGCTCGGAGACGATGCCGAACGACACGTCCTTTGCCGTCTCAGGCACCAGCGGCTGCGCGCCGAGCAGCTTGGCTCCCGGCGAAGTCGGCGGCGCCTGGATCGACAGCGAGCTCGGCGTCACCGCGGTGGCCGAATAATAGGACTGCGCCAGGCTCGGCGCGTGGAAGCCGTTGCTGATGGTGCCGCGGATACCCAGTTCCGGCGCGAAGTCGTAGCGGGTGGTGAACTTCTCGTTGGTGGTGTCGCCGACACCGATCTGGCTGTAGCTCTCGTAGCGGACGGCGAAATCGACCGTCCATTGCGGCACCAGCTTGGTCGAGAAGTCGCCATAGACCGCCTCGACATGGCGGAAATGGCTGGAGGCGTCGGTCGGGGTCAGGCCGGCTTCCGCCTGGGTGCCGCCATCGATGTAGGTGCCGGGATCGCCCGCGCCCAGCGAGTAGGTTTCATAGCGGTATTCGCCGCCGATGGCGACATTGACCGGCGCCGGCAGGAAGGTGTCGATCGCGCGGCGGATGTCGGCGTTGATGGTGGTCTGCTCATAGACCGCCGAGTCCAGGGTGCCGCCGGTGAAGTTGGTCTGCAGACCGAGGCCGGGATGGTTTGCGTAGGTGGGCGGATTGGACAGGCCGGTATTATAGGAATTGATCAGACCGAAATGGTCGCTGTCGCGGCCATAGGTGGCGGACAAATCCCAGTCCCAGCCCAGATTGGTTCCCTTGACGCCGCCGGTGACGGCGAAATCGACCTCGTTCAGGGTCTCGCGCGGGAAGAAGCCATCCGGCCAATAGAAGGGGGCGCGGGCGTCTTCACGGTTATTCTCGAAGGCCTGCGAGGTCCGGCGTCCGAACGTGCCGAAGGCATAGATGCTAAGGTCGCTGTTGATCGGCTTCTCGGCATTGAAGCCGAGATTCATCAGGTCGTAGAGCGGCGAGCCTTCCAGGCGGTTGCGCACCGGCCCGTTCTGCACGCCATAGATATTGGTCTCGCTGCCCGTCTCCCCGCCGCCGATGCAGCCCGTCGCGGTGGTGCGGCAATTGATGCCGTTGCGGTTGCTGAAATCCTGGTGGCGATAGTCGCCGCTCAGATTCAGGGTGCCGTCGCCGAAGAAGCGGGCGCCCTGGTCGAAGCCGGCCATGGCCTGGGCGCTGTCACCGCGGGTGGAGATGCCGCCGCCGGCATAGAGGCTGGTGCCCTCGGCGTTGTTCTTGAGGATGATGTTGATGACGCCGGCCACCGCGTCGGAACCGTACTGGGCGGCGGCGCCGTCCATCAGCACTTCGACATGGTCGATCGCCGAGGTCGGGATCATGTCCAGATCGGCGGGGTTCGAGCCGGAATCCGGGCTCTGGTCGGAACCGCCGGGGGTGATGCTGGCGGACTGATGGCGGCGTTTGCCGTTGATCAGGATCAGCACCTCGCCCGGATTCATGCCGCGCAGGCGGGCCGCGCGCACCAGTTCGGAGGCGTCAGGGCTCCAGCCATTGGCCGAGAAGGAGGGCAGAATGTCTTTGAGCGCATCCAGGGCGCTGGCGGCGCCGGTGGCCTCGAGGGCCTCGCCGCCCAGCACCGCGATCGGGGTGGCGCTGTCCTGCGCCTTCACGCCGACATCGCGGGTACCGGTAACGATGATGGTGTCTTCTTCGCTGGTCGGTGCCGGAGCGGCCGCCGCGAACGCCGCGTGTTGCAGGCCTGCCAGCATCAGGGCCGACGTGCTCACCCCCGTCAGAATCTTAGTACGCGTCCTCATGATTGTTGTCCTCCCGGCTATCTCTCGGAAATCGAGCGCTTATGCGCTCTCGTTAAATCACTTCGGAACTCTGCCCACCCCAAGGGCAATTAAGTCACACCAACAGACCTCCTACTGTCGCGGCATAGAAATGACCCTTACAGGCACGCACAGAAACGCGCCCGCTCCAAGGCAGGACCAATTCCATTTGAGTAGATTGATCTGATCGGCAGCAAAAATCTAAATAACGACGACAAAACAACCGTTTTCCCCTATCGATATTCAATATTTTTGTTTTTTTGCTGCTCGTCTCACTTAATTTTCACAAAAGCATGGCAGAGACTTCTCAACCGCCAGGCACGCAAGAAACAACGATTTGCGCAAGAAATACTCTGTCACGCGCCTGCAACACTCGTCAATTCACCTCGATGCAACCATTGTATAAAGATCGCCAGCCTATGCATTTATGCAACAGTGTCGCCCCTCACAACGCGTGATACCCTTTTCCAGCCATGACGACAGACCCCGCCCTGCTCCAGCTTCTCACCCGCATCGCCGACTCCCTCGACAGGCTTTCCCCGCCTCCGCCGAGGTCGGCCACCCTCGACGAAGCCGACGCTTTCGTCTGGCACGCCGATCCCGCCGGCCTCGAGCCGGTGCATAAGGTCAATCGCGTCGATGTCGAACTTCTGCAGGGCATCGGACCGCAACGGGATATCCTGCTGGGCAACACCCAGCGCTTCGCCGACGGGCTGCCCGCCAACAATGTGCTGCTGTGGGGCGCGCGCGGCACCGGCAAGTCTTCGCTGGTCAAGGCCGCGCATGCCGAGATCAACCGTCTGAAGCCAGGCATCCTGGCGCTGGTCGAGATTCACCGCGAGGACATCCCGTCCCTGCCCCATCTGCTGAAGATCCTGCGCGACAGCCCGCGCCGCGTGCTGCTGTTCTGCGACGATCTGTCGTTCGACGCGGCGGATGAGAGCTACAAGTCGTTGAAGGCGGTGCTGGATGGCGGCGTGGAGGGACGCCCCGAGAATGTGCTGTTCTATGCCACCTCGAACCGGCGCCACTTGATGGCGCGCGAGATGATCGACAATGAACGCTCGACGGCGATCCATGCCAGCGAGGCGGTCGAGGAAAAGGTGTCGCTGTCCGACCGTTTCGGCCTGTGGCTGGGCTTCCACAATCTCGACCAGGCGACCTATTTCTCGATCATCGAAGGCTACGCCAAGGCCTATGGCCTGGAGATCGGCCTGGAAGACATGCGCGCCCAGGCGGTGGAATGGTCGATGACCCGCGGGTCAAGATCCGGCCGCGTCGCCTGGCAGTTCATCCAGGATCTGGCCGGCAGACTGGGGAAGACGGTCGGCTAAGCCCGATCAGCCCGGATCGGGCGGATCGAGCGGCGCCGAAGCGGGAATGGAAGCCCCGCCCAGAACCGAATTCGGATCGATCGCGCGAGTGCCCTGACGCACTTCGAAATGCAGCTGCGGCTGTGACACGCCGCCGGAATCGCCGACCTTGGCGATCTTCTGCCCGCGCTTCACCACATCGCCGCGCTTCACCAGCAGCGTGTCGTTATGGGCATAGGCGGTCATCCAGCCGCCTTCATGCTTGATCAGCAGCAGATTGCCGAAGCCGCGCAGCTCGTTGCCGGCATAGGCGACGACGCCGGACTCGGCGGCCATCACGGGGGTGCCGCGCGCCGCCGCGATGTTGATGCCGTCATTATGCTGGCCATGGCCGGTGGTGCCGTAATCGAGGATCACGTCGCCCTTGAGCGGCCAGATGAAGCCGTGACCGGACTTGGCCGGCGGCTCGGGCAGCGGCGCCGGCGGCAGCGCGGCGGTCTGGGTCGGCGCCGAGATCGGCGGCGCGACGGCGGGCGGCGGCGGAATGGGAGCGGATGGGACGGGAGGAGCCGACGGAACCGGCGGCGCACCAATCGGCGCCGAAGCGGGAGCGGCGGCGGCCGAGGTCGGCGGCGGAAGCGGCGACGACGTCACGCCCGAAGGCGGAACCGGCGGCGGAGCAGCGGGACGCGCGGCCGGCACGGGCACAGCCGGCGCCGCACTGGCGACGGTGGCGGCGGCGGGAACCGGCGCGGCGGCGGACGCCGGCAGCACCAGCTTCTGTCCCGGCTGCAGCACATAGGGTGCGGCCAGACCGTTCATGCGCGCCAGCGTGCCGAAAGCGACACCGGTCTTGCGCGCGATCACCGACAGATTGTCCCCCTTGGCGACGACATAGAAACCGCTGCCCGGCAGGGTCAGGCGCTGGCCCGGCGTCAGCTGGAACGGCGCCTGCAGCTGGTTGGCGTCGATCAGCGAGCGCACCGAAACATGCAGCTCGCGCGCGATCGAATAGATGGTATCGCCTGATTTGACCACATAAGCGCCGCCATTGGCCGCCGCGCCCGACGGTTCGTTGACCACCGGCGGCAGGGTGCGCGGCCCCTGGCTGGGCGGATTGCCGCAAGCGGCCAGGATCAGCAGCGCGGCAAGAACCAGAACCCGCTTCACGACGGCACCTCGCCCGCCACCAGGGGAACGAAGCGCACCGGAAACAGGCTTTCCTCGCGGGTCTTGCCGTCCTGCTTGGTGACGCGGATCAGATCCTGGTCGCCGCCCTGGGCGCCCAGCGGCAGCACCATGATTCCACCCTCGGCCAGCTGGTCGGCCAGCTTTTCCGGCACCGTCTCGGCCGCCGCCGTCACCATGATGCGGTCGAACGGCGCCTGTTCGGGCCAGCCGCGGCTGCCGTCGGCGACGATGGCGGTGATGTTGTGCAGGCGCAATTGCTTGAAAATCTCCTCGGCGCCGGCCAGCAGCGGTCCATGGCGCTCGATCGTATAAAGCCGCCGGCACAATTTGGCCAGCACCGCCGCCTGATAGCCCGAGCCGGTGCCGATCTCAAGCACCTTCATCCGCTCGCCCACCGCCAGCGCCTGGCTCATCGAGGCGACCACCAGCGGCTGGCTGATGGTCTGGCCCAGCTTGATCGGCAGCGCCGTATTCTCGTAGGCCTGGTCCTTGAAGGGGTCGGGAACGAAGATTTCGCGCGGGATACGCTCGATCGCGGACAATACGCGGGTATCGGTCACGCCGGACCGCCGCAATTCCATGATCAGGCGGATCTTGCGCGCCTCGTTCTTCATCCGAAAAGCGACGCCATCGCTGCCAGCGTTCCCCGATGGGTGAAATCGGTCCCCAGTGGGGTCACCGCCACCTTGCCCTGATAGACCGCGGCGAGATCCGTACCTTCGAGGCCCGGGTCCTCGAGCCGCTGCCCGCCGATCCAGTAATAAGGCTGGCCGCGCGGATCGATGCGCTCGACCAGTTCATCGCCGATCTTGCGCTTGCCCTGGTCCGCCACCGCGATGCCGGTCACCTTGTCGGCCGGCAGGTCGGGGAAATTGACGTTGATCAGCACATTGGCCGGCCAGCCTTCGGCGGCCAGGCGGCGGATCACTTCGGGCGCCCAATGGCGGGCGGTATCCCATTTGATCGGGCTGTCGCCGGCGATATGCTGCGACAGGGCGATCGACGGGATGCCCAGCAGAGCCCCTTCCATCGCCGCCGCCACCGTGCCGGAATAGGAAACATCGTCGCCGAGATTGCTGCCCCGGTTGATGCCCGACAGCACCAGATCGGGGCGCTTGTCGGTCAGCAATTGCCGCACGCCCAGCAGAACCGAATCGGTCGGGGTGCCATCCACGCAGTAGCGCCGCTCGCCGACCTGCCGCAGACGCAGCGGCCGGCGGATGGTCAGGGAATGGGCGACGGCGCTCTGCTCGCTTTCCGGCGCCACCACCCAGACATCGTCCGACAGGCTCCGCGCCACCTCTTCCAGCACCTTGATGCCGGGAGCATCGACCCCATCATCATTGCTGATCAGGATGCGGGCGCGGGACAGGTCGATCCGTTCAGCCATTTGCGGTGATGCGCTCCAGCCCGCCCATATAGGGACGCAGCATTTCGGGCACGACGATCGAGCCGTCGGCCTGCTGGTAGTTCTCCATCACCGCGATCAGGGTGCGGCCGACCGCTAGGCCCGAGCCGTTGAGGGTGTGGAGGAAGCGGGTCGCTTTCTCCTCCTTCGGCCGGAAGCGGGCATTCATGCGGCGGGCCTGGAAATCACCGGTGTTCGAGCAGCTGGAGATTTCGCGGTAGGTATTCTGCCCCGGCAGCCAGACTTCGATGTCGTAGGTCTTGCGGGCGCCGAAGCCCATGTCGCCGGTGCACAGCACGATGACGCGATAGGCCAGGCCGAGCTTCTTCAGCACGTCCTCGGCGCAATTGGTCATGCGCAGATGCTCTTCGTCCGACTTGTCGGGATGGACGATGCTGACCAGCTCGACCTTGGGGAACTGGTGCTGGCGGATCATGCCGCGCGTATCCTTGCCGGCTGAGCCCGCTTCCGAGCGGAAGCACGGGGTCAGCGCGGTAAAGCGCAACGGCAGCACCGCTTCGTCGAGCAGCTCGCCATTGACCAGATTGGTCAGCGGAACTTCAGCGGTCGGGATCAGGTAATGGCCGGTCTCGGTCTTGAACAGGTCTTCTTCGAATTTAGGCAGCTGGCCGGTGCCCAGCAGCGCAGTGTCGCGCACCAGAACCGGCGGATTGACTTCGGTATAGCCATGCTGGCCGGTCTGCAGATCCAGCATGAAGGCGCCCAGAGCGCGCTCGAGGCGCGCCAGCGCGCCCTTCAGAACGACGAAGCGGCTGCCCGAAATGCGCGCCGCGGCGGCGAAATCCATCAAACCGAGCTTTTCGCCCAGCGCATCATGCTCCAGCGGCGTGAAATCGAGAACAGGCGGGGTACCGACCTTGCGCAGCTCGACATTGCCGCTTTCGTCCTCGCCCGGCGGCACGTCATCGGCCGGCAGGTTGGGAATGCCCATCAGAATCGCTTCGAGCTCTTCGCCCAGCGCCTTGTCGGCGGCCTCGAACTCGGCCAGCTTGTCCTTCAGCGCGGCGACCTCGGCCATCAGCGCATCGGCGTCGCCGCCCTGCTTCTTGACCATGCCGATCTGCTTGGAGGCTTCGTTGCGGCGCGCCTGGCCTTCCTGGAAACCGGTCTGGGCGGCGCGGCGGCGCTGGTCCAGATCGAGGATCTGGGCCGACAGCGGGGCGAGCCCGCGCTTCTGCAAACCCGCATCGAACAGAGCGGGGTTGTCGCGGATGAGCTTGATATCGTGCATGGGATTCCCTGAGCTTTTGATCGGTTATAGAGGGGTGCCGATCAGGCGTCGAGAAGCAAAATAGTCGCTTCTATCGAGCGCTGCCCCACCGCGGCGATTTCCGCGGCGGAGGCGGATTCCTCCTGCGCCAGCAACTGTGAGAGGCGGGTGAATCCGAGCGCGGCGGCATCCCCTTGCAATGCCTTCAATTTCACCGGGTCCTGGCCCGCCGACGCCAGATCATGGCGGAACGCTTCGGCGCGCTGGCGCAGCGACTCGGGGCCGTGACGGCCCTGGACCTCGCGGTCGATCAGCGGCCGGGGGCCCTCGTCCACCGGCGCCGGCGGCGGCTCCGCCACCGGATCGGGCGACCTGCCCAGACGCGCGACCCAGCGGTCGAGCATCGCCACCAGGCGGGCGCGGTCGAGCGGCTTGTCCAGGTAATCGTCCATGCCGGCCGTCAGGCATTGCTCGCGGTCGCCGATCATGGCGCTGGCGGTCAGGGCGATGATCGCCACCTTGGACTGCGGGCCCGGCAGCGCCCGGATCGCCTTGGTGGCGGCGATGCCGTCCATCACCGGCATCTGGTAATCCATCAGCACCAGCTGGTAATCGCCGGTACCGACCATGGTGACCGCCTCGACGCCGTCCTGGGCCAGATCGGCGCGGCAGCCGATGCTGCCCAGCATGCCCAGGGTCACCTGCTGGTTGATGACATTGTCCTCGACCACCAGGATCTTCAGCGCCGAGCGCGCCGCGCTGGGCGCCGGCGGAACGGGGCGCACCGGCGCCGCGTTGGCCTGGCGCTCGGGCGGGGCGACCTGGCCGCTTTCGGCCGGAGTCAGCGGCACCACGAACCAGAAGCTGCTTCCCTCGCCCACCCGGCTTTCCAGATCGATATGGCCCCCCATGCGGTCGATGATGCGCTTGCTGATCGCCAAACCCAGGCCGGAACCGCCATAACGCCGCGAGGTCGAACTGTCGGCCTGGCTGAACATGCTGAACAGGCGCGGCTGCACCTCTTGCGGAATGCCGATGCCGGTATCCTTGACCAGCACCTTGAGCCACGACTCGCCTTCGCGCACGATCCGGGTCGCCGTCACGCTGATCGAGCCGCTCTCGGTGAATTTCACCGCATTGCCCGCCAGATTGAGCAGCACCTGCCGCAGGCGCGCCGCGTCGCCCATATAGGTGCCGCCCAGATCGGGCGCCACGAAGGTCTCGAAGGTGACCGGCTTTTCCTTGAGCTTGGCCGCGAGAATATCGGCGACGCCGGTGATTACCGGGGGAATCTCGAACGGCTCGCTGCGCAGATCGATCCGCCCGGTCTCCATCTTCGAGATGTCGAGGATGTCGTTGATGATCGACAGTAGCAGCTCGGACGAAACGCGCACGGTCTCGGCGAAATGGCGCTGCTCGGAATCGAGGGCGGTATCGAGCAGCAAGCCGGTCATGCCGATGATGCCGTTCATCGGCGTGCGGATCTCGTGGCTCATGGTGGCCAGGAATTCCGCCTTGACCCGGTTGGCGCTATTGGCCAGGTCGCGGGCGCGGCGCAGATCGCCCATTGCCGCCTCATGCGAATCGAGCAGCCGCTTGATCCACAGCATCAGGCAGGCGAACACCAGCGAGATCAGGATCGCCGCGATGGAAACGAACAGGGCCTTCTGCCGCCAGGCGGCGAGGATGACGTCCTGGGTCGCGGTCACCACCATCACCAGCGGATAGCCGCTGACCTCGTGGGCGACGACGATGCGCAGGCGCAGATCGGAGGGATCGACCGGCCGCGGCTCGCGGGTGACGCGCACCGAGACGCCATGGGCCAGGGCTTCCAGCGCCGGGTGGTGCGGGATGATCGTGCCGATCGCGGTCTCGGTCTCCGGCGCGCGGGCCAGCAGCGCGCCGTCCGAGCGGTACATGGCGATCGAGCTGTATTCGCTGAAATTGACCGCCGAGTAATATTGCTTGAAGAAGTCGCTGCGGATGCCGATCAGGCACAATCCCACCGGCTTGTGGGCGCGGTTGAAGATCTTGCGCGACAGATAGAAGGTCCATTCCCCGCTCGACCGGCTCTGCACCGTATTGCCGATATAGAGATCGAGATTGGGATCGTCGATCTGCGCCCGGAAATAGTCGCGGTCGGCCAGATTGATCGGCAGCGCCGGAAATTGGCGGGTGAAATTGACGATATTGCCGTGCAGGTCGACGATGGTGGCGATGTCGACCTGCGGCACGCCGCTGATCTTGTCGCGCAGGGTGGCGAAGGTGGAGCGGTTCCCCAGCGTGGCGCGCAATTGCTCCTCGCTGTCGATGCCCATTTCGACGACGCTGTCCTCGATCGCCTTCTGCACCAGTTCGCCCGCCTTGAGGGACTGGCTGGCCTGCTCGGCCAGGATGCGGGTCAGCGAGGTCAGAGTGGCTTCCCACTCCTTGATCGCCTGCTCGCGCTGCAGATAGATGGTGATGCCGGCCACCGCCAGCACCAGGGTGATGAACAGCGATCCGGCGACCAGCAACACGGTGCTCCCCGCCTGCGGCCTCACGCCGGACGACGCATGCTGCGGGGAGTGGGCCGTGTCGCCGATCATGGATCTGCGGCGGCCTCCGCTTCGGCGGCTTCCCGGGCCTTGCCGCGTTCGACCCAGCGGCAGGACAGGATCGACACTTCATAGAGCAGAAGCATCGGCACGGCCAGGCTGAGCTGGCTGAAGATGTCGGGCGGGGTCAGCACCGCGGCGGCAATGAACACGCCGACGATGGCATAGCGCCGCTTGGCCTTGAGATCGGCCGACGACAGAATGCCGACACGGGCCAGCAAGGTCAGCGCCACCGGCATCTGATAGGCGATGCCGAAGGCGAAAATGAACTTCATCACCAGCGACAGATATTCGCCCACCTTGGCCTGCAGCTCGATCGGCAAACCGTCCGGCCCGGTGTCGGCGGCCAGCTGCTCGAACGACAGGAAGAAACGGCAGGCGATCGGCAGCACGAAATAATAGACCGTTGCCGCGCCCGCCAGGAACAGCACCGGAGTCGCCACCAGGAACGGGGCGAAGGCCTTTTTCTCGCGCTTGTACAGACCCGGCGCGACGAAGGCCCACAGCTGGCCGGCCCACACCGGAAAGCACAGGAAGGCAGACGCGAAGGCGGCGACCCGGACATTGGTCCAGAAGGCCTCGGTCAGGTTGGTGTAGATCATGTGCCGTCCGGTATCGCCATGCTCCGCCATGGCGTCGGACAGCGGCCTCACCAGATAGGAATAGAGGTCCTTCGAGACGTAATAACAGCCGATGAAGGCCACGAAAAAGAACACCACCGAGACCAGCAGCCGCTTGCGCAGCTCGATCAGATGCTCGACCAGCGGCATCTTGTGTTCGTCAGGATTGTCTATTGTCATGAAGCCCTCAAGCGCCGGGCGCGCATTCCATGCGCTGGGCTACCGCGCCAAGCTATGTTGCCTGTGTGACAGCGGCTGTCGGCAGCGCGGGCGTGCACTTGCACGCCGGGAGCGGAACAGGGGCTCATGCCTTGTGCTCCGGCGCTGGGGTTGGGGTGGGCGTGGTTTCAGGAACCGGAGTCGTTTCGGGCAAGGCGGCCACGACCGGCTCCGGCGCCGGGGTCGGCTCGGGGGGCGCGGCCGGCTTGTCGGGATCGATCTTGACCGCTTCCTTGATGCCGTCGGCGTCGACCAGCTTTTCCAGACTTTCCTTGAAGTCGGTCGGCGAGACCTTCTCGACTTCCTTGCGGATCTCGTCGAGCTCGGCCTCGCGCATCATGTCGTCCAGATTGCGCTGGAACTCCGCCGCCATCGTGCGGGCGCGCCGGGTCCATTGCCCGATATTGCGCATCACACGGGGCAAATCCTTCGGGCCGATGACGATCAGCGCCACCGCTGCAATCAGCGCCAGCTCGGACCAGGCGATATCAAACACCGGTCAGCCTTTCAGTGGTGGTGCGCTTCGTCCTTGTGCGGGGCGCCCGCGGCGGCCTCGTCGGACGACAGGGCCTTGGGCTTGTCAGGCGTCGGCTCGTCTTCCTGCAGACCCTTCTTGAACGCCTTCACGCCTTTGGCGAGATCTCCCATCAGGTTCGAGACGCGACCCGTACCGAACAGCAGCAGGACCACGGCAAGAACGATCAGCCAATGCCAAATACTGAAGGAACCCATATTTGCACTCTCCATTCTCTTCGGCCCGGATCATCGCAAAACTTAACGTCCGCGGCAACGACCGCGGCATGTTCCGGCCGATAAATCCGAAGCCGCCCAAGCCCGAAGCCGGGCGACTTCACAAATGCTTCACATCGAATCGACCCCCTATGGGCTAATTAGGGTTCAGCTCACTGTCGCTTGGGGGTTGTGGGATGGATGCGCTTTTTGCCGGCGACCTGTCGGTTCCGACGATGATCCTGCTGTTCGGCGCCCTGGCGCTGGCGCTTGGCTTCGAGTTCGTAAACGGTTTCCATGACACCGCCAACGCGGTGGCCACGGTGATTTACACCCGGGCGCTGCCGCCCACAGCCGCGGTGCTGCTGTCGGGCACCTGCAACTTCATCGGCGTCGCGCTGTCCACCGGCGCGGTGGCGTTCGGTATCATCGCCCTGCTGCCGGTCGAGCTGATCCTCGATGTCGGCTCGGGCCCCGGTTTCGCCATGGTGTTCTCGCTGCTGTTCTCGGCGATCCTCTGGAACCTCGGCACCTGGTATCTCGGTCTGCCGGCCTCCTCCTCGCACACGCTGATCGGCTCGATCGTCGGCGTCGGCCTGATGAATTCCTACCTCTCGGCGCACGCCTTCGGCGACGGCATCAATTGGGGCAAGGTTCAGGATACCGGCCTCGCGCTGCTGATCTCGCCGCTGGTCGGCTTCTTCTTCGCCGGTTTGCTGCTGCTGATCTCCAAGGCGCTGATCAAAAACCCGGTCCTGTTCGAGGCGCCGACGGAGGACAGCCGTCCGCCGCTTCCGATCCGTATGCTGCTGTGGTTCACCTGCGCCGGCGTATCGTTCGCGCACGGCTCGAATGACGGCCAGAAGGGCATGGGCCTGATCATGCTGGTGCTGATCGGCATCGTTCCGGCCGGCTTCGCGCTCGACCTCTCGACCGATCCCGCGAACGTCGCCGCCCTGCAGCAGGGGGCCGGCACCGCCGCGGTCTGGTTCCAGGGCAAGGCGGGCGACGCGACCATGGAGCCCGACCAGGCCAAGGTCACCCTGTCCGACTTCCTGCGTACCGGCAAGATGGACCCGGCGGTCTACACCGCCGCCGCGGCCAAGAGCAAGGAACTGAGCGAAGAGCTGTCCGGCATCAAGTCTTTTGCCGACCTGTCGCCCGACCAGCGCAGCCTGGCCCGCCGCGACGCCTTCCTGATCTCGGGAACCGTCAAGAAGCTCGACAAAGCCGGCCAGTTGCCCAAGACCGACGAAACCAAGCCGCTGTTCGATCTGGCCGGAAGCCTCTCCAAGGTCACCAACTTCATTCCGACCTGGGTCAAGTTCGCCGTCGCCATCGCGCTGGGCCTGGGCACCACCGTCGGTTGGAAGCGCATCGTCGTCACCGTCGGCGAGAAGATCGGCAAGGCGCACCTGACCTACGCGCAGGGCGCCTCGGCCGAGCTGGTCGCCGCCGCCACCATCGCCGCCGCCGACGTATGGGGCCTGCCGGTCAGCACCACCCACGTTCTGTCGTCGGGCGTGGCCGGCACCATGGCGGCCAACCGCTCGGGGCTGCAGGCCGACACGCTGCGCAACGTTCTGCTGGCCTGGGTCCTGACCCTGCCGGTCTGCGTCCTGCTCGGCGCAACCTTGTTCGGGGCTTCGCTGTTCCTGATCCTGCGTGTCTTCGGCGTTCACTGAAGACAGCGTTTATCCTCCCTGATGTAGACCCGGAGGAGCGGAGCGACGACCCCGAGGGTCTGCGGGGTAGGCTACCCCGCACTCGTGATGCAGATCTTCTGCATCACGATCTAATTAAGGCGTCTCCATCACGGAGACGCCTTATTTTTTTCACGGTCCTCGGTCATAGTAACAAAACGTTACATGAGGATACGTCCGTGAAAAAAATCTCGCCCTTGCTCGCCGCGCTCTGCGCCTTCCTGTCGGCCGGCGCGGCCCTGGCCGATCCGCCCACAATGGTAGGACGGCTCAGCCTGGTGGAAGGCTCCGCCTCGATCCGCCATTCCTACGACCCGCAATGGACGCAGGGCGGGATCAACTTCCCGGTGATCGCCGGCGACGGGGTATGGAGCGACCAGGGCTCGCGCACCGAAGTCGAGATCGGCGGCGCCGAGGCGCGCCTCGACGAGACCAGCGAACTCGACATCGACCGCCTGGATGAAGGCGGCGCCGCGTTGCGCGTGCCGCAGGGCGTGCTCAATCTGGTGGTGCGCTATTTGCCGCCGGGTGGGCTGCAGGTGGTAACGCCGGTCGGCCAGCTCTCGATCCGCCAGCCGGGCGAATATCACGTCGATGCCGGCCGCCCCAATGGCCCGCCCACCCAGATTCTGATGGGCGTGCTATCGGGGGAAGCCACCTTCTCGGGCCTGCGCGGCGTGACCGAGCTGCACAGCGGGCAAGGCGCCATGGTGCCGCCCGACCAGAGCCTGCTGCAGGTGGTTGGCATCTATCCCACGCCGTTCGACCAGTGGGCCGAGGCCCGTGCCGGACAGCTGGCGGCGTCGCAGACCGTCGCCTATGTCTCGCCGGACGTGACCGGCTATCAGGATCTCGACAATTACGGCTCGTGGCAGACCGTGCCCGATTACGGCCCGGTGTGGTTCCCCAGCAGCGTCGCGATCGGCTGGGCTCCCTACCATAACGGCCATTGGGCCTTCGTCCGCCCGTGGGGCTGGACCTGGATCGACGATGCGCCGTGGGGCTTCGCGCCGTTCCATTATGGCCGCTGGGCCGAATTCGACGGCCGCTGGGCCTGGATTCCCGGCGAACGGCACGAACGTCACTTCTACGCCCCGGCCCTGGTCACCTTCGTTGGCGGCGAGCCGGGCGGTGCGCATGTCGGCTGGATCGCCCTCGGCCCGCACGAGGTGTTCCACCCCTATTACGCCCACAGCGATACCTATGTCATCCAACTGAACCGGGCCCATTTCCATGACGAGCACGAGATCGTGCGCTGGGACCACGCCCCGCCGCCCGCCGAACATTTCGCCAATAACCGCTGGGCCAACCAGGGCAATGCCGGCGCCTTCGCCGCCAACCAGACGGCGCCGCGCCAGCAGATGAATGGCGGCCCCGGTAACCGGCCCGCCCCGCAGCCGGCGGCCCAGCCCGCCGCAATTCCTCAGGGTCCGCGCCCGGGCCCGCAGCCGCAGCCGCAGCAGCAATTCCAGCCGCAGCCTCGTCCGCAACCGCAGCCGGCGCCGGCTCCCGTCGCTGCTCCCCAGCAGCCGCATCCGATGCCGGTGCCGCAGCCTCAACCCCAACCGCAGCAGTTCCATCCGGTCCAGCCCGCACCGCAGCCCCAAGTCCAACCGCAGCCGCAGCCGCGCCCGCAGCCGCAACAACAGCCGCAGCCGCAACAGCAGCCAAGGCGGGAACCGCAGGATAAAGAGCATCAGGCGCAGCATTAGCGGTTTGCGATCCCTTAGAATCGCATACTGCTCACGGCGCCGACTGGCGCCGCGCAGGCGTCGCATAAACCCTTAATCCTCGGCGAAGAGATCGTCTTCCTGGCCGCGCAGCATTTCCATGGCGCGGCGTTCGAGGGCCTCTTCGTCGAGATCCTCTTCGGTATCGACCAGATCGGTCGCGTCGCCGGCGCGGTTGGCATAGCTGGCCAAAGACGGACGGGCATCGAGCAGGCCAGCCGCCTTCAGCTCCTCCTGGCCGGGCAGCTCATCGAGGCTGCCCAGGGCGAAATGGTCGAGGAATCCTTCCGCCGTCGCCCACTGCATCGGGCGGCCGGGCACCTGGCGGCGGCCGCGCGGGCGTATCCAGCCGGCTTCCAACAGTGTGTCCAGCGTTCCCCGGCTCAGAGCAACGCCACGGATTTCCTCGATCTCGGCGCGGGTGACCGGCTGGTGATAGGCGATGATCGCCAGGGTCTCGATGGCGGCGCGCGACAGTCTCTTCTCGATCGGCTGCTCGACCACCAGAGCGGCCTCCAGATCGGGCGCGGTGCGGAACGCCCAGCCCTTGCCGAGCTTCTGCAAGGTGATGCCCCGGCCGGCATAATCGGACTGCAATTCGTCCAGCACGGACAGCAGCGACAGGTCCGCGGGCAGACGGGCCGCCAGATCGGCTTCCGGAACCGGCTCCGACGACGCGAACAGCACCGCCTCGATCAATCGCGTCCAGTTGCTACTCAAGACCCTCTTCCCTCTCCCTCGCTTTGACCCACACCGGCGCGAACAGCCCGGGGTCCTGGCGTAATTCGATGCGGCCCTGCTTGACCAGTTCCAGCGCTCCGACCAGATGGGCGGCCATCGCCGAACGCGCCAGCAATCCGGACACGCCGGGCGGCAGGAAGCTCGACAAGGTCGACCAGCGCGGCATCTTGCCCAGCATGGCTTCCAAACGGTGGATCGCGTCGTCGGGCGAGAACAGGTCGGGCGCCTCGATCTCCAGGCGCGTCACCGGCTTTCTCGCCAGCACGTCGCCATAGGCGCGCAGCAATTCGTAGAGGGTGACCTGCCACCAGGGTTTCAGCTCGGTGCGAGTGGTTTCCGGCTCGCCGCGCGGAAAGCGCTCGCGCAGCAATTGCGGGCGCGCCATCAGCGCGGCACCCGCCTTGCGCATCGCTTCCAGGCGCTGCAGCTGGAAAGCCAGATTGGCGGCCATCTCTTCGGCGGAGGGTTCGTCCTCGGCGGGCGGTTCCGGCAGCAGCAGGCGGGATTTGAGATAGGCCAGCCAGGCCGCCATCACCAGATAATCGGCCGCCAGTTCGAGGTTATGCTTCGCGCGCTGGTCGATGAAGGTCAGATATTGCTCGACCAGCGCCAGGATCGAGATGCGGGCCAGATCGACCTTCTGGTCGCGGGCAAGCGACAGCAGCAGGTCGAGCGGCCCCTCGAACCCGTCCAGATCGACCGTGAAGCTGACTCCCCCGTCCATCAACCCTCACATCAGGCCGGTGATGTGGAACAGCCACCCTTCCAGAATTTCGGCCGGCAGCCCGACCAGCCACGAGAAGGGATGGAACCCCAGCAGCGGCAGCAGGAACAGCCCGACCATCAGGATCACCAGGCTGTAGCGCTCCAATTGCGAGACCTTGTAGGCGAGCTGGCGCGGCAGCAGCCCGACCAGCACCCGCCCGCCATCGAGCGGCGGCAGCGGAAGCATGTTGAACACCGCCAGCACCAGATTGATCTCGATGGAATTCTTGAGATTGGCGGCGGCGAAGGTCCGCCCGGCCTCGGGCAGATAGGGAACGGCGTAGATCAGCAGAGCCGAGATCAGCGCCAGCAGCAGATTGGTCACCGGCCCGGCGGCGGCCACCAGGATCATGCCCAGGCGCACCGGATGCAGGCGGCCGAAATTGACCGGCACCGGCTTGGCCCACCCGAACATCACGCCGCCGCCCATCAGCAGCAGCATGCCGGGCAGCAGGATGGTGCCGAACGGATCGATATGGTTGGCGGGGTTGGCCGAAACCCGGCCCATGCGCTTGGCGGTGTCGTCGCCCAAGCGCCAGGCGACGATGCCGTGCGCGGCCTCGTGCAGGGTGATCGACAGGATCAGCGGAATGACCCAGACCGCCAGATTGCGAATCCCGTCCGCGACCTGCGGGGGAACCATCATGCCTCAATCTCCTTCAGCCACCCGTCGACGAAATCCTGTGCGTCGATCATCAGCGGCAGCATGCGTCTCTTTTCCTCGGCCTCGGCCAGGCGCATCTGCGCGGCGTCGTCCAGCGGGCGCACGCCTTCGGCAACGCCCTTCATTTCGTCCATGTCGCCATTGCAGTGCAGAACCACGTCGCAGCCTGCCCACAGGCTCATCTCGGCACGGTCCTTGAAGCTGCCCGACAGGGCATGCATCGACAGATCGTCGCTCAGCAGCACGGCCTCGCATCCGATATGGCCCCTGATCACCTCTTTCACCACTATCGGCGACAAAGTTGCCGGGCGGTGGTCGTCATAGGCGCTGTAGATGACATGGGCGGTCATCGCCCAGGGAGCATCCCGCAAAGCGCGAAACGTCGCGAAATCGGTCTTTTCCAGGGTCTCGCGGTCGGTGCCGACCACCGGCAGCGCCTTGTGGCTGTCGACCATGGCGCGGCCATGTCCGGGGATGTGCTTGACGATCGGCATCACGCCGCCATCGAGCAAACCATCCATCACGGCGCGGCCGAGATCGGCCACCAGCATCGGATCGGTGCCGAAGGCGCGGTCGCCGATGATGTTGTCCGCCCCTGAAACAGGCACGTCGATCAGCGGCGCGCAATCGATGTCGATGCCCAAGGACCGCAGCTCGGCTGCGATCAGATGGGCGTTGAGGCGCGCGGCGCGGCGCGCCTGCGGCAGGTCGCGCTTGGCCAGCTCGCCGAACTTCACCATCGGCGGCCGGCTTTTCCAATGCGGCGGACGCAGGCGCTGCACCCGGCCGCCTTCCTGGTCGATCAGCACCGGCGCCTCACGCCCGACCGTCTCACGCAGAGACCGCACCAGCGCGCGCACCTGGTCCGGAGACTCGATATTGCGGGCGAACAGGATGAAGCCCAGGGGATCGACCGCCGAGAAGAACGCCTTTTCCTCGCCGGTCAGGATCGGACCGGCGCAGCCATAGATGACCGAGGAGGGAGGATTACTTCCGGACAACGAGGCACCCCTGACCCTGTTTGGTGAGATCGGCGCACAGCACGCGTGCCTGGGCTTCGTCGAGCGAACCGCCGCGGATGCGCCAGAATACGCCCTTTCCGGGGATGTCGGCACGGACGATATCGGGCGACAGCTGGGCCAGCTGGCTGTGCTGGCCCTTGATGCGGGCCCATTCGGTCTTGGCCTCGGCTTCGCTGTGCACGGCGCCGAGCTGGACCACCCACCCGCCGCCGGAACTGGCCTTGGCCGCGGCGGGCGCCGGCGCGGGAGCGGGTTCGGGCTTCGCCGGAGCGGGCGCCGGAGCAGGCTTGGGCGGAGCCGAAGTCGGCTTGACCGGGCTCGGACCCGCGCTCGGCGCGGGGGTCGGAGCCGGCGCGGGCGGAACGGAATAGCGCGGCGCCGGCGAAGCCGGGGCCGGAGCGGTCACCGCCGGAGCCGGGAGCGGCGCGGAAGCGGCGGGAGCGGGAGTCGGGGCCGGCGCCGGCGGCAGCGGATTGCTTTCCGGCGCCTTCTGCGGCTGAGGTGGCGGTGTCTGGGCCTGCTCGGGCGGTGGCAACAGGCGCTCGGGCTGCTGGTCGCCATTCTTGGCGGCCATGCGGTCATAGATCAGCTTGTCCTGATTGGGCACGTCCATGCCGCCGCGGTCCTGCGGCTTGACCTTGATCGGCTTGTCGTCGGCATGGATGATCGGCACCGACGATTGATGATCCTTGGGTGCCTCGCCATAGAGGATGTGTTTGGCGGCGACGCCCAGCGCCATCACCGCCAGCACCGCCAGCGAGACGGTCAGCGTCAGGCGGGCATGGGCGGCACGCCTGGCCTGGCGGCTGTCGGGATCGGAATCGTAACGCTCGGGAATGATATCGAGAACCTCGCGGTCCTCATCCAGATTATCGCGGTCGAACGGGTCGCGCGGCGCGGCCATTTAGCGCATCTCCTCCATCGGCTCGACGCCGAAGACCTTGAGGCCCGACGCGATCAGCAGCGACACGGCGCGCACCAGGGCGAGACGCGCCAGCGACACATCGTGGTCTTCGGCCAGCAGGAAGCGCAAGGAGACATCGTCCTTTCCCTTGTTCCACAGCCCATGGAACCCGGCCGCCACCTCATTGAGAAAGAAGGCGACGCGATGCGGCTCATGGGCTTCGGCCGCGGTCTCGATCAGACGCGGCCAGCCCGCCATCAGCTTGATCAAAGCAAGCTCGGCCGGGTCGGTCAAGCGCGCCAGCGGAGCGCCGGACAGCCCCTCGCCCGACAGATCCTTGCCCGGGAACATCTCGGCGCCGTGGCGCAGCACCGAATGGGCGCGGGCATGGGCGTACTGCACGTAGAAAACCGGATTGTCGCGCGACTGTTCCAGCGCGCGGGCCAGGTCGAAATCGAGCGGCGCGTCGTTCTTGCGGGTCAGCATCAGGAAGCGGACCACGCCGGCGCCGACTTCGTCGATCAGGTCGCGCAGGGTGACGAAGGTGCCGGAGCGCTTGCTCATTTTGAAGGGCTCGCCATCCTTCAGCAGATTGACCATCTGGCAGAGCTTGACGTCGACGCCGCCCTTGCCCTCGGTCAAGGCGGTCACCGCCGCCTGCATGCGCTTGACGTAGCCGCCATGGTCGGCGCCCCAGATATTGATCATCTGGGCGAAGCCGCGCTTGTATTTGTCGAAGTGATAGGCGATGTCGTTGGCGAAATAGGTCCAGCTGCCGTCCGACTTCTTCAGCGGACGGTCGACGTCGTCACCGAATTGCGTGGCGCGGAACAGGGTCTGCGGGCGCGGCTCCCAATCGTCGGGGGTCTTGCCCTTCGGCGGCTCGAGGATGCCTTCATAGACCAGGCCCAGGCTCTGCAGGTAATCGATCGATTTCTGCACGCCCCCGGCCTCGACCAGCTCGCGCTCGGACGAGAAGCGGTCGTGATGCACGCCCAGCGCCGCCAGATCGCCCTTGATCAGTTCCATCATCTCGGCGACGGCGCGCAGGCGGAACACCGGCAGCCACTCGGCTTCCGGCGCGCTGTTCCATTTGTCGCCCTCTTCGGCGGCGAGCTTCTTGCCGACCGGCACCAGATAGTCGCCGGGATAGAAGCCTTCCGGGATGGCGCCGATATCCTCGCCCAGAGCCTCGCGGTAGCGCAGATGGACCGAGCGGGCCAGCGTATCGACCTGGGCGCCGGCATCGTTGATGTAATATTCGCGGCAAACGTCCCAGCCGGCCTTGGCCAACAGCGAGGCCAGCGCGTCGCCCACCACGGCGCCGCGGCCATGGCCGACATGCATCGGGCCGGTCGGATTGGCCGAGACATATTCGACATTGATCTTCTCGCCCTTGCCGAGCGTCGAATCGCCATAGGCGACACCGGCCTTCAGCAGGTCGCGCAGACGGTCGGACCAGTAGAAATCGGCCAGGCGCAGATTAAGGAAGCCCGGACCAGCCACTTCGACCTCGGTCACCGCCGGCAGGCCGCGCAATTCGGCGGCCAGCAGATCGGCCAGGGCGCGCGGGGCCATGCCGGCCTGTTTGCCCAGCACCATCGCGGCATTGGTGGCGACGTCGCCATGGCTGGCGTCGCGCGGCGGCTCGGCGGTCACTTTGGCCATGTCGAGGCCGGCGGGCAGCGCGCCTTTCTCGGCCAGGCGGCCCAGGGCGGCCAGGATGTCGTCGCGGAAGGCGGTAAAGAGGTTCATTCTTACTTATCTCACATAGTCAAAGTCACGGCGTTTCCTGCATGTCGAACAGGCGCCGATATTCATCCAAAGCGAAGCGGTCGGTCATGCCGGCGATATAGTCGGCGACGATCCGCGCGATTTCATGGCGCGACTTGCCCTCGCACAGCGCCTGGCATTCCGGCGGCAAGGTCTCGGGCTCGTCGAGGAACAAGGCAAACAGCTGGCGCACCACCCGCTTGGCCTTGCTGGCCGCGCGGTTGACCTTGTAATGCCGGTACATATTGCGAAACAGGAACCGTTTCAACGCCTTGTCGTTGGCGCGCATCTCGTCCGAGAAGGCCGCCAGCGGCTGGCCCAGGCGGCGCACCTCGTCGGCGCTTCGCGGATTGAACTCGGCGATGCGGCGCTTGGTCTCGGAAATCAGGTCGCGCACCATCAGCCCGATCAGCCGGCGCACCGCCTCATGGATGTGCAGAGACGGGACGATGTCGGGGAAGTCGCGCTCGACCTCGGCGAAGACCGGACCGACCAGCGGCACCGAGGCCAGATCCTCGATGGTGAACAGGCCGGCGCGCAGGCCGTCATCGATGTCATGATTGTTATAGGCGATGTCGTCGGACAGAGCCGCGACCTGGGCTTCGGCGCTGGGATAACCGTCCAGTTCGAGCGCGGCCATGGCGTCATAGGCGCGGATGGCCAGCGGCAGCGGCTTGGCTCCCTCGAAACCGATCAGCGGGCCGTTATGCTTGACCATGCCTTCGAGGGTTTCCCAGGTCAGGTTCAGCCCGTCGAACTGGACATAGCGCTTTTCCAGCTTGGTGACGATGCGCAGGGCCTGGGCGTTGTGGTCGAAGCCGTCGAAATCCGCCATCACGTCATGCAGCGCGTCCTCGCCGGCATGGCCGAACGGGGTATGGCCGAGATCGTGGGCCAGGGCCAGGCACTCGGCCAGATCCTCGTTCAGCCCGATCACGCGCGCCACGGTGCGGGCGATCTGCGACACCTCCAGGCTGTGGGTCAGCCGGGTACGGTAATTGTCGCCCTCGTGATAGACGAAGACCTGGGTCTTGTATTTCAGCTTGCGGAAGGCTTCGGAATGGATGATGCGGTCGCGGTCGCGCTGGAACGGCGACCTGGTGTCGCTTTCCGCCTCCGGGTGCCGGCGTCCGCGGCTCTGGCCGGGATGGCAGGCGAAAGGCGCCAGTAAGGGCAGGTTCGTCATGGGTCGGGACAGTAAGGGAAGACCCAGGGGGGATCAACTTCTTTAGCCCGTCACCGGGCCTGGGCAATCTCGATTTCAGCCTGTAGACTCGGCACCCTCCTCCCCTTTTACGGGAACCCTCCATGCGCAGCCTTGCCCCCCTCGCCTTGCTTGCCGCCTTAGCCGCCGCTCCCGCCTTCGCCGACGCCCCCATCAAGGTCACGACGATCGAAGGAATCACCGAATACCGGCTCGATAACGGGCTGCGCGTGCTGCTCGCCCCCGACGCCACCAAGCCGACCACCACGGTCAACGTCACCTACGAAGTCGGCAGCCGCATGGAAAAATACGGCGAGACCGGCATGGCGCACCTGCTCGAACATCTTTTGTTCAAGGGCTCGCCCAATTATCCCGGCACGACGATCAAGGAGGAATTCGCCAAGCGCGGCATGCGCTTCAACGGCTCGACCTTCTTCGACCGCACCAATTATTACGAGACCTTCTCGACCAACGACGACAATCTCGACTGGGCGCTGAAGATGGAAGCCGACCGCATGGTCCATTCCAACATTGCGCGCGCGGATCTAGACAGCGAGATGACCGTGGTCCGCAACGAAATGGAAATGGGCGAGAACAGCCCCAATGCGATGTTGTGGAACAAGATGCTGGCCGGCGCCTATCAATGGCACAATTACGGCAAGACCACGATCGGCGCCCGCGCCGACGTCGAGAACGTCAATATCGAGCATCTGCAGGCCTTCTACCGGCACTATTACCAGCCCGACAACGCCGTGCTGATCGTCACCGGCAAGTTCGACGAGGCCAAGACGCTGGAGCGCATCGGGCAGTATTTCGGCCCGATCGCCAAGCCTTCGCGTACCATCGAACCCTTGTGGACCGTCGAGCCGGTGCAGGACGGCGCCCATACCGTGACCTTCGAGCGGGTCGGCGACAATCCGCTGCTCGGCACGCTCTATCACGTCCCGCAGGGCTCGGCCGCCGACTTCCCCGCCGTGCAGGTGCTCGACGAAATCCTCACCAACACGCCCAATGGCCGGCTCTACAAGGCGCTGGTGGAGAAGAAACTGGCGGCCTCGCTGGGCGGCACGGCCATGCCGCTGCACGATCCCGGCGTGGACGTGGTCGTGGTGACGCTGGAGAAGAACCAGTCGCCCGACAAGGCGAAGAAACAGATGCTCGACACCATAGAAGGCATCAAAAAGGCGCCGATCACCGAGGAGGAGGTCACCCGCGCCAAGCGCATCTATGCCAATTACTTCGAGACGATGATGGATGACCCGGTGCATTTCGGCATCCGCCTGTCCGAAGCCATCGCGGTCGGCGACTG
>JAJPHO010000100.1 GCA_021325215.1 Alphaproteobacteria bacterium | reverse complement strand
GCGCACGAATACGACCTCGACAAGCTGACCATCGGCCATCCCTGGTCGCCGGCCAGCCATGGCGCCGCCAAGACCGCGGCCGTCTATGTCACCTTCGTCAATGACGGAGCCAAGAGCGACCGCCTGCTCGGCGTCAGCTCGCCGATCGCGGCCCACGCCAGCCTCCATTCGAACGAGAAGAGTGGCGACGTCACCCATATGCACGAAATGCCCGGGATCGACATCCCGGCCGGCAAGACCGTCGAACTGAAGCCCGGCGAGATGCACATCATGCTGGAGGGGCTTCAGCACCCCCTGAAAGAAGGCGAGATGGTGCCCCTCACCCTGACCCTGGCCAATGAAGGCGAGGTCAAGGTCGAGGTGATGGTGATGAGCGACTAGCTCCTGATCTTCCGCAGCAGGACGTCGATTTCCGCCCCCAGGCGGTCGGCCTGTTCGGAAAGCCCCCCGACACTCGACAGCATCCCGCCGGCACAGTCGCCGGTATGGCCGGACACGATCGCCAGATGCTCGATGGTCCGGGCGACCTCGCTGGTGCCGCCGGCGGCCCTTTGAGCGTTGCGGCTGATTTCGGCGGTGGCCGCGCTTTGCTGCTCGACCGTCGCGGCGACCGCGGCGACATGGCGGTCGATATCCATCACCCCGCCGATGATCTGCCCAAGGGCGGTCACGGCGTCGCCGGTGACCTTCTGCATCCGTTCGATCTGGGCTGAAATCTCCGAGGTGGCGCGCGCCGTCTGGTTTGCCAGCGTCTTGACCTCCGCGGCGACCACGGAGAAACCCTTGCCGGCATCCCCGGCGCGGGCCGCCTCGATAGTGGCGTTCAGCGCCAGGAGATTGGTCTGCCCGGCGATGCTGCTGATCAGTTCGATGACCTCGCCGATTCGTTCGCCCGCCTCGGCCAGGCCGCCCAGAACCTTGCCGGCCTCTTCGGCATGAACCACCGAGCCGCGCGCCAGGGTCGCCGAAGCCGATACCTGCCCGGACACCTCCCGCAACGAGGCGGCCAATTGCTCCGCCGCCGCCGCGACAGCCTCCACGCCGCCGCCCGCCGTCGCCGCGGCATGAGCCGCCGAGTCCGTCCCCTGCCGCCCGTCGGCCGCGGCCTGGCTCAGTTCCCGCGCCGCGCCGGTCAGCCGGCCGCAGGCTTCGACCACGCCGCCGGCCACGGCCTTGACGCCGGACTCGAAACTTTCGGCGAGCTGCACATAGAAACTGACATCCTTCCAGCCGATCATGCTGCCGATATAGTGGCCCGAGCGGTCATGGATCGGGCTGACCCATATTTCCAGCGCGATCCCGGCCACCGTCGCTTTCCATTGGGCGCCTCCCCGTTCCGCCAGGGCGGCGGCCAACTGGGCGTCGTAGCCCGGCAGGTCCGAAGGCTGGCATCCGATCACCGTGACAGGCAGACGCGCCCCATTCGCCTCCATGCTGCGCAGCAGGCGCAGCGTCGCCTCATTGGCAAAGCCGACCCGCCCATCCGGACGGCACAGCATCACCGCATCGGGCTGCTGCGCGACCATCTGATTGAGACGGAAGGCATCCTCGACCGCCTGACGCAGCTCGTCGACGCCCCGCGCCATCTCGCCGATCTCGTCCCCGGACTGACGATCCTCGACCACCAGGTCGCAATCGCCCTGCCCCAGCCGGCGGATGGTCGCGGTCAAGCGGCCGAGCGGACGAACCACGCGGCGGGTCACCACCCAGGCCGCCACCACGACTCCGCCGCCGATCCCGGCCGCCAACACGACCAGAAGCTGGATCAGCCGCGCGCGATACTGCTCATCGATCTGGGTGCCGAGGCGGGAGACCTCGGCATTGCTCGCCTCGGCCAGCTCGACGAGACGCTTGTTGAGCTCGGTGCGGTTGGCGCGGTTGGCGTCGTTATCCCCGAACTTGCGGGCCTCGCCCTGCGGCGCCTCCCGGGCCAGGCGCACCAGCTCGGTGCGAAAGCGGATGAATTCGCCGGTGGCCCGCTCCGCCTGGCCGAACCGTTCGCGCTGGTCGGCCGGAAAAGCCTCCCGCCAGGCGGTCAGCGCAGCACGCAGCTGGTCGAGATCCTTAAGCAGGTTGGGCGCAAACTTCTCGGCCTCGGCCGGGGTCGCGGCCATGTAGATGCCGCGCGATTCCATCACGGTGGCCAGGACCAGGCCATTGACGCGCTCCCCCTGCACGGCGGCGCGCGAGGCGCGCTGCATCTCGTCGACCTCGACCTTGTAGGCGGTCAACGTGCGGACCCCCATGAACCCGGCCAGCAGCGCGGCCGCCACAAGGATGCCCAAGGAAAGATGGATCTTGGTCGCCAGCCGCACGGTCATGAAGGAATCCTCCCAAAACTGAACCCGGTCTACCGCGCCCGGGCGAGTCAAGATATCCTTGAATGAGGACGTCTTTTGTGTATAGTGCGCGCCTTCTTGCTCCTTGCCGGCCCGTGCCGGCTATGCCTCTTGGCGTTTCGCCAATGAGGACGAGACAAGCCATAAGGGGTTATTTGATGTCTCTCTACGAATGCGTGATCATCGCACGCCAGGATATTGCCACGACGCAAGTCGAGACGCTGGTTGAAGAATTCTCCAACGTCATCACCGCCAATGGCGGCCAGGTCTCCAAGAAGGAGTTCTGGGGTCTGCGCAACATCGCCTACCGCATGAAGAAGAACCGCAAGGGTCACTACGTCCTCCTCAACGTCGATGCTCCGGCAGCGGCGGTCAAGGAGTTCGAGCGCCAGATGTCGATCAATGAAGACATTCTGCGTTACCTGACCATTCGCGTCGACGAGCTGGAAGAAGGCCCGTCCGCGGTTCTGCAGAACAAGAACCAGCGCGAAGATCGTCCGCGCCGCGATGGCGGCTTCGGCGGCCCGCGTGAAGGTTT
>JAJPHO010000163.1 GCA_021325215.1 Alphaproteobacteria bacterium | reverse complement strand
AGGGTCGCAGCCGGAAAGCCGAGGGCGGCGTTATCCCGCCTCGACGATGCGCCGCATCGCCTTCGGCAGGCTGCCTGGCCCTCGGCTTTCCGGCTGCGATGCAGGCCATACCCAATTCCCAAACAGGCTCTTAGCGAAGCTGCAAAAACGCAGGGCGTGTATACTTCTCGACAAATTCGCCTGAGCTGTCGACAGTGCGTTTACCAATTTCGATCCGGGGGGTGATGATGGGAATCGGCGAGGACGCGGCGGGGCAATTGGCCGATGCCGCCTTGCTGGGCGCGGCTTTCGAGCATGGTGGCGAGGGAAGCCAGGGCCATGATCAGGCTTGCGGCAATTGCGGGGCGATACTGGCGGGCCGTTATTGTCATGTCTGCGGCCAGCGCGGCCATGTCCACCGTTCGGTTCTCCATCTGGCCGAGGAGTTCTTCCACGGTCTGTTCCATTTCGACGGCAAGATCTGGCGCACCATTCCCCTGCTGCTGGTCAATCCCGGCGCGCTGACCCGGCGCTATGTCGAGGGGCAGCGGGTGCGCTTCGTTTCGCCGATCGGCTTGTTCCTGTTCTGCATTTTCCTGATGTTCTTCGCGGTGGCCACCATCGATGCCGATCAGGTGGTGCATCCCGAGACCGCGATGTCGGACGCCGACCGCGCCAGGCTGAAGGCGGACCTCGCCAAGGCCCGCGAAGAGATGGGGCAGTCCAAGGGAGATCCGGCCAGACTCCAGGCGGTCGAGGAGGCGCTCGACAAGGCGGAGAGGGCGGCCGATGCGGCGCCGCCTTCCGCCAGGCCGGCGCCGGCCGGCGACAGTGACGACGATCTATTCAACAGCCCGCTCGGGCTCGATTGGCGGGCGATCTCGAAAAAGCTGGCCAAGAAGGAGCACCTGTTCTCGCTGGGCGGGCCCGAGGTCGAGAAGCGGGTGAAGACCAGCCTGGAAGATCCCGACCTGCTGGTCTTCAAGCTGCGCAGCGCCGCCTCGGAATTTTCCTTTCTGCTGGTGCCGGCCTCGGTGCCCTTTCTCTGGCTGATGTTCTTCTGGAAGCGCCGGGTCTATCTCTACGACCATGTGATCTTCTCGCTCCACTCGCTCAGCTTCATGGCGCTGCTGGTGACGGTGGTCATCGTCGCCCTCGAATTCCATGTCGGCCAGACACTATTGATCTGGGCCTTTCTGATCCCGCCCGTCCATATGTTCCTGCACCTCAAGGGCACCTATCGCCTGGGCGTGTTCGGCGCTTTGTGGCGGACCGCCATTCTGTCGACGATCGCGATAATCGTGCTGGTCTGTTACGTCTTCACCATCCTGCTGCTGGGGCTGCTTCACTAGCAAAACCGTACCAGGAATAGCACTGGCTCTTTCCGTCTTTCGGCGTCATTTCTGCCGAAGAGTATAGGAGGTGGCAGCATGAGGGATTCGATCGAAGGCATAAGCCGTCGCCGGCTGATGGCGGGCGCGGCGATCCTCGCGGCGCCGGCGATCTTGCCCCGGCGTGTTTTTGCGGATGAGCCCGTCGTTGATCTGCACTCGCCGTCGGGCAACAGCCTGCGGCACATCAGCAGCGCGTTCCCGGAAAAGGGCCCGATGATCGTCCACCGGACGCGTCCGAACTGGCTGGAACCGCGCTTCGAGATATTCGACAAGGGCGTCTTCACCCCCAACAACCAGCATTATGTCAGCTGGCACTACCAGACCTTCCCCACCGAGGTCGATCCGGACAAATTCACCCTGGCGGTGCGCGGCCATGTCGAGAAGCCGCTGACCATCTCGATGAAGGATCTGCTGGCGATGCCGCGCATCTCGCTGGCGGCGGTCAGCCAGTGCGCCGGCAATTCGCGCCTCTATTTCGAACCCGGCGTCGCCGGCGCGCCCTGGGCCAACGGCTCGATGGCCAATGCGCTGTGGACCGGCGTTCCGCTGCGCCATGTGCTCGATCTGGCCGGCATCAAGCCGGGCGCCCAGGTCATCCGCTTCGCCGGCGCCGACGAATCGCCGGCCGAGGACACGCCCCGCTTCATGAAGTCGCTGTCGATCGACCATGCCCGCGACGGCGAGGTGATGCTGGCCTTCGGCATTAATGGCGAGCAGCTGCCTCTGCTGAACGGCTTTCCGCTGCGGCTGGTGGTGCCGGGCTGGGTGGCGACTTATTGGATCAAGGCGCTGAACGACATCGAAGTGCTGGATCAGCCCGACACCAATTACTGGACCGTCAAAGGCTATCGCTTTCCCGACGTGCCGGATCACACCGTCGCGCCCGGTCAGACCGGCTATAATCTCGTGTCGATCACCAAGCTGTTCCCGCGCTCCTTCGTCACCAATCTCAAGGACGGCGACAAGGTCGCTTCCGGCAAGCCGGTCTATTTGCGCGGCATCGCCTTCGGCGGCGATTGCGGCGTGGCCAAGGTCGAGCTGTCGCTGGATGGCGGCCAGAGCTGGCAGGCCGCGAAGCTGGGCAAGGACGAAGGCAAATACGGCTTCCGCCGCTGGGAGAGCAATCTCGCTTTGCCGGGTACCGGTGCCCACGCCGTCTCGGTGCGCTGCACCAACAGCAAGGGCGAGGCGCAGCCTTTGAAGACGACCTGGAACCCGCAGGGCTATATGCGCTTCAACGTCGAAACCATCAAACTGACCGCGGCGTAAGGAGACTGGCCATGATCCGCACTTATGCCCTGGCGGCCGTCCTGCTGATGGCCGGCGCCGCCGCCCAAGCCGGCGATCTGAAGACGCTGAAGAAGATCAATTTCGACATGCCGGACGATTCCGCGATCACCTTCCCCGCCGGTCCCGGCGAGGAAGCGATCTCGGGCAATTGTCTGGCCTGCCATTCGGCCGACCATGTGATGAACCAGCCGCCGATGGATCGCGAGCATTGGCACGAGGTCGTCGAAAAGATGATCAAGGCCTATAAGGCCCCGATCACCGAAGAGGACGCCGCGACCATCGTCGACTATCTGGTCCGCGTCAAAGGGAAGAAGGAATAATCCCCGGCAGGTCGAGCTTGTGCTCTTTGGCGCACTCGATCGCGATCTCGTAGCCGGCGTCGGCATGGCGCATGACGCCGGTGGCGGGATCGTTCCACAAAACGCGTTCGAGCCGCTTGGCCGCATCCTCGGTGCCGTCGGCGACGATCACCATGCCGGAATGCTGCGAATAGCCCATCCCCACGCCGCCGCCATGATGCAGCGACACCCAGGTCGCGCCCGAGGCGGTGTTCAACAGCGCGTTCAGCAGCGGCCAATCCGACACGGCGTCCGAGCCGTCCTTCATCGCCTCGGTCTCGCGGTTGGGCGAGGCGACCGAGCCGCTGTCGAGGTGATCGCGCCCGATCACCACCGGGGCCGACAATTCTCCCTTGGCGACCATCTCGTTGAAGGCCAGGCCCAGGCGGTGGCGATCGCCCAGACCCACCCAGCAGATGCGCGCCGGCAGGCCCTGGAATTGGATCTTCTGCCGGGCCATGTCGAGCCAGTTATGCAGGTGCTTGTTGTCGGGCAGCAGTTCCTTGACCTTGGCGTCGGTCTTGTAGATGTCCTCCGGATTGCCTGACAGGGCGGCCCAACGGAACGGGCCGATGCCGCGGCAGAACAGCGGGCGGATATAAGCCGGCACGAAGCCGGGGAAGTCGAAGGCGTTGGCGACACCCTCATCCTTGGCCATCTGGCGGATATTGTTGCCGTAATCGACGGTCGGAACGCCGGCCTTGTGGAAGTCGAGCATGGCGCGGACATGGACCGCCATCGACTTCTTGGCGGCCTGGGCGACCGACTTCGGATCGGTCTCGCGCTTGTCGAACCACGTCTCCAGGCTCCAGCCGGACGGCAGATAGCCATTGACCGGATCGTGCGCCGAGGTCTGGTCGGTCAGCAGATCGGGGCGGATGCCGCGCTTGAATATTTCCGGCAGCAGATCGGCGGCATTGCCGAGCAGGCCGACCGAGATCGGCTTTTTCTCGGCGACGCTCTTCTCGATCAGCGCCATCGCCTCGTCGAGGGTATCGCACGCCTTGTCGATATAGCCGGTCTTCAGGCGCATCTCGATGCGCGAGGGCTGACACTCGATCGCCAGGCACGAGGCGCCGGCCATCACCGCGGCCAGCGGCTGCGCGCCGCCCATGCCGCCCAAACCGGCGGTCAGCAGCCAGCGTCCGGCCAGCGAGCCGCCGTAATGCTGGCGGCCCATCTCGACGAAAGTCTCGTAGGTGCCCTGAACGATGCCCTGCGAGCCGATATAGATCCACGAACCGGCGGTCATCTGGCCGTACATGGCCAGGCCCTTCTTATCCAGCTCGTTGAAATGGTCCCAATTGGCCCATTCCGGCACCAGGTTGGAATTGGCGATCAGCACGCGCGGCGCGTCCTTGTGGGTGCGGAACACGCCGACCGGCTTGCCCGACTGCACGAGAAGGGTTTGATCGGCTTCCAGCTTGGTCAGCGCCTTTACGATGGCGTCGAAGCTTTCCCAATTGCGGGCGGCGCGGCCGATGCCGCCATAGACCACCAGCTCCTCCGGCTTTTCCGCCACCATCGGGTCGAGATTGTTCATCAGCATGCGCAGCGGCGCTTCGGTCAGCCAGGATTTGGCGGTCAGCTGGGAACCAGTGGCGGCGCGAATGATGCGGCTATTGTCGGTGCGGGTCATGAACGATCCTCGGCAAAGGAGATGCAGGCGGACAGGATGGCGTGCAGCCGTTCGCGCAGCTTGGCGGCGCGGGCGGGGGAGAAGGGAACCGGCCAGGTCGCCTCATTGGTGTCGGCCGGTTCGTCGAGATAGCCGCGGCAGGCCAGTTCCATCTGCACGGCGTGATAGCCGGCCTCGGGGCGGCCGTAATGGCGGGTGGTCCAGCCGCCGACGAAGCGGCCATTGGTGACGCGCGAGAACCCGGTACCACACGTCGCCTCGACCGCCTCGGTCAACGCCGGAGCGCAGGTGGCGCCGCGGTTGGTGCCGATGTTGAAATGCGGCAGCTCGCCTTCGAACAGGCGCGGCACCGCCGATCGGATGGAATGCGCGTCATACAATACGACCTTGCCGTGACGGGCCTTCAGACGGGCCAGCTCATCCTCGATGGCGACGTGATAGGGCGTGAACCACACCGCGCGGCGGCGGTCGATCTCGGCGCCGGTCAGCACATGGCCGGCCGGATAGAGCGGCTCGCCGTCGAAGCTGGTGGTCGGGCACAGCTCGGTGGTCGCCTGGCCCGGATAGAGCGAGGCGCCCGAGGGGTCGCGGTTGACGTCGATGACGCTGCGCGAGATCGCCGTGCGGATGGTGGTGGCGCCCAGTTCATGGGCGAAACCATACAGCTGGTCCACATACCAATCGGCGTCCTTACGGGCCAGCCAGGGCGAGACGAACTGCGCCTCGATATCCGCCGGAATGTCGGTCCCGGTATGCGGGAACGCCACCACCAGCGGCGCCTCGCCGCGGCTGATCTCCAACCAGCTCATAGTTTTTTGTCCCTCAAGCGCCGGGCGCGCATTCCATGCGCTGGGCTACCGCGCCAAGCTATACCACCTGTGTGACAGCGGCTGTCGGCAGCGCGGGCGTGCACTTGCACGCCGGAAAACGCTCTATTCATTCCACACCAGGTAATGCGACGTCCCTGGCGGCCTGCCACACGGCGCCGCTCTTCACCAGAGAATTGGCGGCGCGCATGTCGGGATGGAAATAACGGTCATCCTCGAGAGTCGGCACCCGCTGGCGCAGCAGCGAACGCACGGCTTCCAGCGGCACCGACGAGGCCAGGCTGGCATGGAAGTCGCAGCCCTGGGCGGCGGCCAGCAATTCGATGCCCAGCACCGCCACCACATTCTCGGCCATCGACATCAGGCGGCGCGCGCCATGGGCGGCCATCGAGACATGGTCTTCCTGATTGGCCGAGGTCGGGATCGAATCGACGCTGGCCGGATAAGCGCGCTGCTTGTTCTCCGACACCAGAGCGGCAGCGGTGACCTGCGGGATCATGAAGCCGGAATTGAGGCCGGGCTTGGGCGTGAGGAAGGCGGGCAGGCCGGACAAGGCAGGATCGACCAGCATGGCGATGCGGCGTTCGGCCAGCGAGCCGATCTCGCAGATGGTCAGGGCGATCATGTCGGCGGCGAAAGCGACCGGCTCGGCGTGGAAATTGCCGCCCGAGAGCGCTTCGTCCGGCTCGGCGAAGATCAGGGGATTATCGGTGACGCCATTGGCTTCGATCGCCAGCGTCTGCGCCGCTTGGCGGAGCACGTCGAGCGCCGCGCCCATGACTTGCGGCTGGCAGCGCAGACAATAAGGATCCTGCACACGCTCGTCGCCCGT
>JAJPHO010000160.1 GCA_021325215.1 Alphaproteobacteria bacterium | reverse complement strand
GCCTCGGCACCACCGCCCTGAACGGCCTCAACTCGACCAACTTCACATCGCTGACCACCACTCAGGTCTCGGTGCTGACCACGTCGCAGCTGAACGGCCTGACCGCGACGGCGCTGAACAATCTCGGCACCACCAACATCGCGGCCATCACCACGACCAAGATCGCGGCTCTGTCGACCACCGAGCTGAACAACCTCAACACCACCAACATGGGTGCTCTGACCACCACCCAGGTCGATGCGATCACCACCACCCAGTTGAACGCCCTGGCCTCGACCAGCCTGAACGGCCTCAACACCACCAACATCTCGGCTCTGTCGACGACCCAGATCGCGGCTCTGACCTCGACCGAATTCGCCCGACTGACCACCCTGAGCATCAGCTCGCTGACCACCACTCAGGTCAACGGCTTGGTGAGCTCGGAAGTGAAGAGCCTGACCAGCGCCCAGGTGGCCGGCTTCACGACCACCCAGGTCCAGGCCATGACCACCCAGGTCTACAACCTGCTGATCACCTCGTAATCCGGGGACACTAAAGGAAAGGGGCCGATCCTCACGGATCGGCCCCTTTTTCTTTGCCCGCCGTCAACGGCGATTGATTACAAAGACCGCAGGTCTCGGCACACCGCTTCGACCAGGTCGGACCAGTCGCCGGCCTTCGACTGGCGATAGAGGGTCAAACTGGGATACCAGGGATTATCCAGACGGTCGGACTGCCACAGGAAGTGCGGCGAGAACGGAATCACCCCCCAGGTGCGCACGCCCATCGCCGCCGCCAGATGCAGCGGCGCAGTACAGGAACTGATCATCAGGTCGAGATTGTCCATGATCGCGGCGGTATCCGAAAAATCGGCGATCTCCAACCCGAGATCCAGCACCGAACCGGGCAGCTTGATATGCTCGAGCTCCTTGCGCCCCGGCCCCATTTGCAGGGCGATGAACTGAATGCCCGGCACATCGAAGAAGGGCATCACGGTGGCCAATTGCGGCGAGCGAAGACGGTCGCCGTTCTGATCCGGATTGCCGGCCCAGACGATGCCCACCTTCTTCTTCCCCTCGGCGCCGATGCGCGCGCGCCAATGCCCGACCAGCGCCGGATCGGCCTTAACATAGGGCACGTCGCGCGGAATGGTCGCCTCGGTCGTCTGCAGGATGCGCGGCAGGCTGAGCAACGGACTGTGAAAATCGAACGGCGGCAGCGGCGACTGGTCCAGCGCGATGACGGTCAGCGCCTCGAATTGACCGAACAGGCGCAGCAATTGACGGTGCACCGCGAAAATGATTTTCGCCCCCGTCTTCGCCGCCAGAAGCGGCAGATAGCGCACATATTGCAGGGCATCGCCCAGACCCTGCTCGGCATAGACAAGCAGCGTCTTGCCGGCGATATCCTCGCCCTCCCAACGCGGCTGGGTGAAATTGCCGTGCAGCGACTTCAGCCAGCTATATTGGGCCAGCCTCCAGCGCCACTCATATTCCCGCCAGCCATCTTCATATTTCCCGAGATGCAGCAGGGTCTGGCCGAGGGTGAAATGCCCCTCGACGAAGTCGGGATTGACCTCCACCGCGCGGCGCAGCGCCTGCTCGGCTTCCTCATAGCGGTTCTCGGCGCGCAGCGCGGTGCCCAGATTGAACAGCGCCATCGGCATGTCCTTGTGGAGCTCCAGGGCGCGGCGGCTGGCTTCGATGGCCTCCTCGTTGCGGTCCAGCTCGACCAGCACGGCGGACCTGTTGGCATAGGCCCAGTCATAGGTCGGCTTCAGCGTCACCGCGCGCTCATAGGAAACGTCGGACAGTTCCAGCTTCTGCTTCTCCTTGAGCGCGACGCCGAGATTGCAATAGGTCGTCTCGTGCTCGGGCTTGATCGCGATCGCCTTATGATAGATTTCAATCGCCTGATCCATCGCGCCCAGCGCCTGGAAGGCGGTGCCCATATTGTTCAGGGCGTCGACATGGTCCTGCCGCAGCGTCACCGCTTTCTGATAGGCGGCAATGGCCTCGAGCATCCGGCCGGAGGTCTGATAGAGAAGGCCGAGATTGTAGCTGGCCTCGGATTGGATCGGCGGCACCATGAGGATCTTGAGATAAAGCTCTTCGGCCTCGGGCAACCGGCCGGCCATGTGGTGCTGCACCGCGTCGCCGAACATCTGATCGATCAGATTGGGGGAGCCCGCGGTGCGGGTCGCCTCGGCCTTGCGGCGTTGATTACGACTCATTAAGGACTCCAGGTTCATCGTAAGGCACGATTTTTCCATGATGCCTGAGCCTCGGTGGGATTGCCATAAAGGCGCCGCGAGAATCCAAAAGGAGCCTGAGAATGAAAGCACCCCTGTATTTCGACTGGGGGGTTTCCACCTTGTTCGGCTGGGGTGTTTACGGACTCAATCTTCTCTATCACTGGCCGCGTGTTTCCGGCGCCGACGCCTATTGCATCGGCCAGATCCAGCTTGAAGGCCTGCAGGGGCTCGATCCGCTTACCGTCAAGGCGCTGATGATGCCGCTGGTGGAATCCGACCGGATGCGCCTGCTGGTCGAGGGGGCCGGCGGCGCCGATCTGCTGCGGGACGGTGTCGTGCTGCACTCGCTGGGCAACGCGTTCCTCGGCTCGACCTGGCCGCAGAATGGCGGGCGCACCGGTAAACTGACCGGCGGCGTGATCTTCTTCGAGGATACCACCCTGCCCGACGCCGCCGCCGTCAGCCGCGGCTACGACGTGATCCTGACCGGCTGCACCTGGTGCGAGGATCTGCTGCGCTCCCGCGGGGTCGAGAACGTCGCCACCGCGATCCAGGGCATCGATCCCTCGATCTTCCACCCCGCTCCGCGCGCCGACCTGTTGCCGGGCCGTTTCGCCGTGTTCAGCGGCGGCAAACTCGAACACCGCAAGGCCCAGGACCTGGTGGTCCAGGCCTTCCGCATCTTCGCCGCCCGCCATCCCGAGGCGATCCTGGTTACCGCCTGGCACTCGCCCTGGCCGGTGGCCGCGCTGACCCTCAACGGCAATACGGCGCTGGAGCCCTTGGCCATCGGCGCGGACGGACGTGTCGACGCCGCCGGCTGGGCCGCCGCCAATGGCATTCCGCCCGAACAATTCATCGATGTCGGGGCCATCCCGAATCACCAGATGGCCCGGGTGCTGCGCGAAATGGACGTCGCCCTGTTCCCCAACCGTTGCGAAGGCGGCACCAATCTGGTGGCGATGGAATGCATGGCCTGCGGCGTGCCGACCATCGTTTCGAACAATACCGGCCATATCGACCTGGTCGCGACCCACGGCACCTTCCCCCTGGAAAAGCAGGGTGTGGTGGTCGACGAGGTCAAGGGCACCGAAGGCTGGGGCGAAAGCGACGTCGACGAGATCGTCGAGACGCTGGAGCGGGTGTGGCGCGACCGCACGGAAGCCAAGCGCCGCGCCGAAATCGCCGCACGGGCGATGCAGTCGTGGAACTGGCTGGCTCAGGTCGGCCGGCTGCACGATATCCTGTCCTCCCTGTAATTTCCGGAAAGCGAGCATGAGCGAACCCGTCAGCCTGGTCGAGGTGATCGCCGCCGCCGATGCCGCCTCGGCGGCCGGCGACCTGATGCGGGCGCGCGATCTTTACCAGCACTGGATCGCCGCGCATCCCGATGACCAATTGCGCTTCTCTGCCCATTACAATTACGGCCTGGTCCTCAATAATCTGCGGGATTGGACCGGCGCCAAAGCGGCATTCCAGACGGTACTGGAACAGAATCCGGACCATATGGCGGCGCGGATCAGCCTGGGCTTCACGCTGGAAAATCTCGAAGGACCGTTCGCGGCCGCCTGCGAATGGCTGAAAATCGTCGACGGCAATCCGACCGTGACCGGCGACACGCAATATTACGTCACCATGGCCCTCAACCAGATCGGACGGCTGCTGGAAGCCTCGAAGCAGCAGGGCCAGGCCGAGGAGATATTGCGCCGCTCGCTGGACATCAAGATCGACCAGCCTGAAGTGATGCAGCATTACGTCGCGCTGCGGCAGCAGCAGTGCAAATGGCCGATCGTCAGTCCCTGGACCAGCATGTACGGGGTGACCCGCCAGCAGATCCTGGGCTCGATCAATCCGCTGACCCTGGCCATCTATACCGACGACCCGCTCTTCCACCTGGGCAACGCCTTCCATTATTCGAAGACACGGATCGGCCGTCCGCCGCCGTCGCTGGCCCATCATCATGTCCGCCCATCCGAGCCGCGCCGGCGGCCCCTGCGCATCGGCTATCTCAGCTCGGATCTACGCCAGCACGCCGTCGGCCTGCTGACCAACGAGATCTACGAGCTGCATGACCGCAACCGGGTCGAAGTCTTCGCCTATTATGCCGCTCACAAGGTCAGCAACGACCCGATCCACGACCGCATCCGCGCCACCGTCGATCATTGGCGCGACATCCATGAAATGTCGGACGATGCGGCGGGACAGCTGATCCTGGCCGACGGCATCGACATCCTGATCGACCTCAACGGCCATACCCACGGCACGCGCCTCGAGCTGCTGGCCAGACGGCCGGCCCCGGTCATCGTCAATTGGCTGGGCTATCCCGGCACGATGGGCACCACCTATCACGACTATCTGATCGCCGACCCCTTCATCATCCCGCCGGGCGACGAGATCTATTATTCCGAAACCGTCGTCCGCCTGCCCTGCTATCAGCCCAACGACCGCAAACGGGACGCGGCCGGCCCACTGCCCAGCCGCGCCGAAGCGGGGCTGCCTGAACGGGGAATGGTTTATTGCGCCTTCAACGGCCAGCACAAGATCACCCCGTTCACCTGGCGGCGCTGGATGGAGATCCTGGGGCAGGTCGAGGGCAGCGTGCTGTGGCTGCTCGATTCCACCGCGGCCATCAATGAGCAGCTCTATCGGCTGGCCGAAAGCCACGGCATCTCGCGCGACCGCATCCTGTTCGCGCCGCGCCTGAACAATGCCGATCATCTGGCCCGCTATCCGCTGGCGGATCTGTTCCTCGACACGGCCCCCTATGGCGCGCACACCACCGCCTCGGACGCCATGTGGATGGGCGTGCCGATCCTGACCCTGGCCGGCCGCAGCTTTGCTTCGCGGGTCTGCGGCAGCATCATCTCCTCAGCCGGATTGCCCGAGCTGGTCTGCACCAGCGGTGACGAATATATGGCCAAAGCCATCGATCTGGGCCGCAACCCGGAGAAGCTGACCGCCTTGCGCGCCCGCATCGCCGGCTGCCGCGACTCCAGCGTGCTGTTCGACACGCCGCTGCTGGTGCGCGAACTCGAGGGGCTTTACGAGGGCATGTGGGAGGAATACAGCACCGGCACGATGGCCAAGCCCGATTTGACCAATCTCGACCTCTACCGCGAGATCGGTCTGGAGCTGGACGCGGACTGGACCGAAATGCTGTCGGTTACCGACTATCTCGACCGCTATCGCGCCAAGCTGGCGGAGTACGAGACCGCGCGCTTCGTGCCGAAGGACGCCCGGGTCAGAGGCTAGCGGTTTGCGATCCCTTAGAATCGCATACTGCTACGGCGCCGACTGGCGCCGCGCCGGTCGTCCGGCGAAAACGCTGAGCCGGAGGCGATGCGTCATATAGGACTCTAGACACTCTTGCGACCTTACTGGGTCGCAAGAG
>JAJPHO010000190.1 GCA_021325215.1 Alphaproteobacteria bacterium | reverse complement strand
GGTGATATGGGCCAGCGCCTTGACGCCGCCGGCCTTGATGGCGGCCAGGCAGCTCTTCACATAGATGCGGGTCGGGGTCAGCAGCGCTTCGCCGACCGACTGGCCGGGCGCGAACGGAGCCGGCGAGGCGAAGGTCAGGCCGGCATGGGCGATCACCTTGCGGACCAGCGAGAAGCCGTTGGAATGAACGCCGGAGGAGGCGATGCCCAGCAGCACGTCGCCCTCCGTCACGGTCGAGCCGTCGATCAGCTGGCCGCGCTCGGCAGCGCCGACCGAGAAGCCGGCCAGGTCGTAGTCGCCATCGGCATACATGCCCGGCATCTCGGCGGTCTCGCCGCCGACCAGGGCGCAGCCGGCCTGGCGGCAGCCATCGGCGATGCCTTCGATGATGGCGCGGCCGGCGGCCACGTCGAGCTTGCCGGTGGCGTAGTAATCGAGGAACAGCAGCGGCTCGGCGCCCTGGACCACCAGATCGTTGACGCACATGGCGACCAGGTCGATGCCGACCTTATCGTGGATGCCGGTCTCGATGGCGATCTTCAGCTTGGTGCCGACGCCGTCGGTGGTCGAGACCAGGATCGGGTCGTGGAAGCCGGCGGCGCGCAGGTCGAACAGCGCGCCGAATCCGCCCAGGCCCGCGGCGGCGCCGGAGCGCGCGGTGGACTTGGCCAGGGGCTTGATGGCGTCGACAAGGGCTTCACCGGCGTCGATGTCGACACCGGCATCCTTGTAGCTGAGACCGGTTTTGGGCTTATCGCTAATGGCTTCCTCGCGGACGGGATAGTGCTATATGGTGCGGAAGGCCCGAACATACTCATTCCTCGACGGTTTTCAATGCCCGTTCTGTTCCGCGTCTTCCTGCTCGCCGCCCTTATTCTTCCTGCAACCCTGAGAGCGGCTGAGATTCACGATCCCTTCCTGGTGCGCAACCTGGTCGAGGACATCCGCGATTCCAATCTGGTGCAGGCGCGCAACCAGGCGCTGCTGCTCGGCCAGCGCGAGGCTTATCAGATCCTGATGCAGCGTGTGACCGCTCAAACCGATTGGTCGCGCATTCCCAAGATGGACGATGCGGGTATCCAGGATCTGGTGCTCGATGTCGGGATCGATCAGGAAAAGCAGGGGCCGGGCCGTCTGATCGCCACTCTGTCGGTGCGCTTCAAGACCGAAAGCGTGCGCCGGCTGCTGCGCGGCGCCGGCATCGCCTATGCGGAATGGCGCGGGCGTCCGCTGATGGTGCTGCCGGTCTGGCAGACCGAGGCGGGCACCGTCTATGCCGAAGGGGCGAATCCGTGGCGCGATCTCTGGAAGACCGGCACGCCGGAAGGGCTGGTGGCGCTGTCGGTGCCGCAGCCGAACGCCCTGAACGGCATGAATGGCGCCGCCTTGGCCGCGGCGACCCCGGATCAGCTCGGCGATATTCTGTCGCGTCTCAACAGCTCGGACTTGCTGGTGGTCGTGGCGGCGCCGGGTAAAAGCGACAATGGTCTTTTGAAGCTCGACCTCACCATTACCGGCCAGGGCGCCCTGGCGTCGCGCCTGTCCGGCCAGCGCGGCTATGGCGGCGATGTCGGCGAGACCCAGGAACAGCTTCTGCTGCGCGCCGCCGGCGAACTGGCGCGTAATCTCGACGATGAATGGAAGGGCGGCAATCTGCTGCAATATGACAAGCAGGGCACTTTGACGGCGATGGCGCCGCTGGGCGGCTTCGAGGACTGGCTCAGCCTGCGCGACCGCCTCAACCGCGCCACCGCGGTGCGCTCCTACGATCTGGCCGCCTTGTCCAAGACCGAGGCGGCGCTGGTGCTGCATTATGTCGGCGAGCAGGGCCAGCTGGAATCGATGCTGATGCAGAACGGCCTGGTGCTGACCTGGGAAGACGAACATTGGGCCCTGCGCAGCACGGGCGGCGGAAAGCGGTAACGGGTATGGACGAAAATCCGAAAGAAACCCTGACGCGCGATCTCCGCCTTCGCTTCTGGCTGGGCGGTTTCGCCGTTTTCATCCTGCTGCTTTACCTGCTGCGCTCGATCCTGCTGCCTTTCGTGGCCGGCATGGCCATCGCCTATCTGCTCGATCCGTTGGCCCTGCGGCTGCAGAAATGGGGTCTGTCGCGCACCTGGGCGACGGTTTCGATCACCCTGTTCTTCTTCCTGGCCACGGTGACGGTGCTGGTGCTCCTGGCGCCGATCCTGCAGGACCAGCTGATCGGCTTCGTCCAGCGCGTGCCGGGCTATGTCAGCCAGCTGATCCATCGCGGCGCGCCGCTGTGGGGCATGGCCAAGAAATATCTGTCGCCGGCCGACATCGCTAAATTGCGGGCCTCGGCGGGGGATTATGCCGGCACCGCGATCTCCTGGGCGGCCGGCTTCCTCGGCAAGCTGCTGACCGGCTCGCTGGCGCTGGTCAACCTGCTGTCGCTGATCTTCATCACGCCGATGGTGACCTTCTATCTGCTGCGCGACTGGAGCGGCATGACCCGTCATATCGACGGTCTGCTGCCGCGCCGCCACGCCACCACCATCCGCCAGCAATTGCAGGCCATCGACGCCATCCTATCGGGCTGGGTGCGCGGCCAGGCGACGGTCTGCCTGGCGCTGGGCGTGATCTATGGCGCCGGCCTGTCGATCGTCGGGCTCGATCTCGGGCTCGTCGTCGGCCTGGGCGCCGGTCTGCTGTCCTTCATTCCCTATCTCGGCACCTTCACCGGCCTGGCGGTCGGCCTCGGCCTGGCGCTGGCCCAATCGCAGGATTGGACCCTGGCCGGCGAAGTGGCGGGCGTCTTCATCGTCGGCCATCTGATCGAGGGCAACATCCTGGCGCCGCGCCTGGTTGGCAACAAGATCGGGCTGCATCCGGTATGGGTGATCTTCGCCCTGCTGGCCGGCGGCGCCCTGTTCGGTTTTCTCGGCATCCTGCTGGCGCTGCCGGTGGCGGCGGTGGTCGGCGTGCTGATCCGCTTCGGCACCCAGCAATATCTGCGCAGCACGCTCTACAGCGACGGGGTGTCGCCGGGATGAAGAAAGCGTCTCAGCTTATCTTCGATCTGACCCGTCCCCCCGCTTACAGCGCCGCCGATTTCCTGCCAGCTCCCTGTAACGAGGCGGCGATGGGCTGGATCGAGCGCTGGCCGGGCTGGCCGGGCTTCGCCATCGCCTTGTCGGGGCCGGCCGCCAGCGGCAAATCGCATCTGGCCCATATCTTCGCGGAAAAGAGCGGCAGCGTGGTGGCCCCGGCGGACGTGCTGACGACGGACAATATTCCCGATATCGCCGGCGAGCAGGGCGTGGTGGTCGAGGATGCCGACCGCGGCGTCGACGAGACGGCCCTGTTCCATCTCTACAATCTGCAGAAAGAGCAGGGGAAACCCCTGTTGCTGACCGGTCGCGAGCCGCCCAACCGCTGGAAGGTGACGCTGCCCGATCTGCGGTCGCGCCTCGCCACCTTGCCGGTCGCCGAGATCGGCAGCCCGGACGACATGCTGCTGGAAGCATTGCTGGTGAAATTGTTCTCGGACCGCCAGCTGAGAATCGGCCCGGATGTCGTGGCCTATGTGCTGCCGCGCATCGACCGTTCCTTCGCCGCCGTGCACGAGCTGGTCGACAAGCTCGACAAGGCGGCGCTGGAAGGCGGCCGGGCCGTGACGGTGCCGCTGGTGCGGACGGTGCTGGGGATTACCTAGACCGTGATGACTCTTCTCGTCATCACGGTCTAGCTGTTCATGCGCAGGGGCCGGCCCCTGCAACCCCGGGGTCGGCTCTGCATTCCCTTCGGTCATTGCTACGCTCCTCCGAGCATGATGATTCTGAAGAGAATCATCATGCTCTAGTAGAAGCCTTTCGGGATCATGTTCGCCTCCCGCGCTTCCCGCTCCAGCTCTTCGCGGAACTCGGGATGGGCGATGGAAATCAGCGCCAAGGCCCGTTCCGCCACCGACTTGCCCTTGAGATTGACCATGCCCCATTCGGTCACCACGAACATGGTGTCGGTGCGCGGCGTGGTGACGATCGAGCCGGGCGTCAGCTGCGTGACGATGCGGCTCTTGCGCTGTCCGTGCTTTTCATAGATCGAGGTCAGGCACAGAAAGGACAGTCCGCCGTGCGAACTGTAGGCGCCGCGGACGAATTGCAGCTGGCCGCCGGTGCCGCTGATATGGCGGAAACCGCTGGATTCCGAGGCGGCCTGGCCTTGCAGGTCGATTTCGGTGGTGTTGTTGACCGAGACCACCTTGTCGTTGCGGGCGATCTGGCTCGGCAGGTTGGTGTAATCGACCGCGCAGGCCTTCAGTTGCGGGTTGCCGTCGATCATGCGGTACAGCCGCTCGGAGCCCGCCGCGAAGGAATAGACCGTAAAGCCCGGGTCAAGGGTCTTCTTCTCATTGGTGACGATGCCGGCCTCCATCAGATCGGCCATGCCGTCCACCAGCATCTCGGTGTGGATGCCGAGATTGCGCAGATTGGCGCCCTTCAGCAGGCCGCAAACCGCATTGGGCAGAGCGCCGATGCCGACCTGCAGGCAGGCCCCATCTTCGATCCGCTGGGCGATCTGTCCGGCGATCTTGATTTCGCAGTCGCCCGGCACGCCGGCGGGTAATTGCGGCAACGGGTCCGCTCCGCCATCGATGACGTAATCGACTTCGCTGATGTGCAAGCCATTGCCCGGACCGAGCGCGCGGGGAACCGAGCGGCAGGTTTCGACGACGACGATCTTGGCCCGCTCGACGATGGCGCGCTGATAGCTTGCGCTGGGGCCCATGTTGAAATAGCCGTCCGCATCGATCGGCGTGGTCTTCAGGCAGACCAGGTCGACGGGATCGATGAAGCGGCGGTAATAGTCGGGCGCCTCGCCGAAATTCATCGGGATGTAATTGGCGCGGCCGAGATCGTGATATTTGCGGTCATAGCCCGAAAAGTGCCAGTTGAACCACAGGAAGTGATCGCCCGCGGGGTCGCTCTCAAGCACGGCGCGCGGCCGCAGGGTGACGCCCGAGCGGATCTTCACGCCGCGCAGACCGGCCCGGCGCTCCGCCAGCGCCTTGTCGAACAGGTCCGGCTGGCCGAGCCCGAAGCCGTAATCGATCCAGTCGTCCGACCGCACCAGGGCGGCGGCCTCATCCACCGAGATATGGGTTGCTTGTCTCACCAAGTTGTCCCCTCCCTTCAAGCCGGCATTTCGTCTCCGGCATGATATGCCGCGCGGAGCCGCTTTATTTGATACGGAGCAACTGTGTACATCACTCTGGAAATAGTCGAGACTTCGCGTAACGCATCATGCTTGGGGGCGAGCTATGATTCGATCGGTCTTGTCGGGTGTGGGCATCGTGGCAGGATTGTTTGCGGCAGGGGCCGGCGCGGGGGAGACCTTCGACCGGCAAGCCGACCTCGACGCGATTTCCTTGGGCGAACGCAACTGGACCAGGGCGTATGTCACCGGCGATTCCAGCCTGATGGCGCCGCTCCTGAACGAGCGGTTCCGGGGAATCCGCATAGACGGCACCGCCTATGGCAAGGACGAGGCGCTGGAGGCGATGCGCAAGGAGCCGCATGACAGCTCGGACGAGATCTCCGAGTTCGACGTGCAGTTCTTCGGCGACACGGCGATCGCGACGATCCGCGAAAAGGACATCGGCGCCGGCCCGGAATACAAGCCTTACTGGCGGGTCGTCACCGATACCTGGATCAAGCTGGACGGGCGCTGGCAGGCGGTCGCGGCGGAAGAGCTGGACCCGGGTTCGCCGACACTTCCGGCGCATATGGCCGACGCGGCGAAGATCAGGGAATTGCGGGCCGCCAGCAACCGCGCCATCGCGGCGCACGACTTGGCGGCTTTCCTGCCCTGCTTCGCCGAGGACGCCGTCTTCGTGTGGAGCAATGGCTCGTCGGCGGTCGGCCGGGGCGCCATGCAGACCTTCTTCGCGCACGACTTCGCCGATCCCGCCTTCGTCGATTATCTGCGCACGCCCGAACGGGTATCGGTTTCCGAAGCCGGCGCGCGCGCGGTCGAACATGGAACCTGGAGTGCGCTCAAGCGCGAACCGCGCGGCGAGACCCGCTATGGCGGCGATTACATGGCGCACTGGTTCAAAGCGCCGGAAGGCTGGCAGATCCGCGGCGAGATCTATGTCAAACTGCGCTGTTCGGGGCCGCTCTGCGTGCCTTGAGTTTCGCGGCTCCGATCATGCCACCTTCGGCGGTTCCAGCTCGGCGCGCTTGGTCTTCACCACTTCCAGCAGGATGTCGCTCAGGCCGTTGGTGCCGTGATCGTCGATATATTTGAAGAAATCCCGGCGCATGCGGGGTTCCCACGACCGGCGCAGATGGCCGGCGGTGTCCTTGACCGCCTGTTCGCGATCGGGCATGGCCGAGAAGAACATGCCGATCTGGTTGGCCATTTTGATCAGTTTGTCTGCGCTCATTGTTTTTCTTCCTGCGACAGGCGCCAATCCTGGCTGTAGGTAACCGAGGAGCCGGGCCGGACGAAGCCGGCGAGAGTCAAGTTCCAGCCATCGGCCTTTTCGATGGCGAAGGCGGTGGGGGCCGAGACGGCGGCCAGAAGCCCGACGCCGGCGGAGACGCTCTTCTGCACCATCTCGTAGCTCGCCCGGCTGGTGACGAGGAAAGCCCCGGCGGCGAAGTCCGCCTGCGCCTTGGCCAGCGCGCCGATCAGCTTGTCGAGCGCGTTATGGCGGCCGACATCCTCGCGCACCGCATGGATCTTGCCGGCCGGATCGAACCAGGCGGCGGCATGGGTGGCGCCGGTCTCGCGCTGCAAGGCCTGCCAGCCGCCCATTTCCTTTGCCGCGGTCTGGATCGCTTGCGGGGTGAAGCGCGCCGTCGCCGAAACCGGCGGCAGCGGGCGCACTACCTGGTCGAGGCTGTCGGCGCCGCACAGGCCGCAGCCGGTGCGGCCCGCCATCGAGCGGCGGCGGTCCTTCAGCGTCTCGAAGCGTTCCGAGGCGATGACCATTTTCACCACGACGCCCTTTTCCGACAGCTCGACCTCGACGTCGCGCATCTCGCGCGGCGTCTCGATGATTCCCTCGGTCAGGCTGAAGCCCAGGGCGAAATCTTCCAGATCGGCCGGGCTGGCCAGCATCACCGTGTGCGAGACGCCGTTATAGGACAGCGCCACCGGCACTTCGACGGCCACCTTGTCGGTGGCCGTCTCGGTTACGCCGGCCTTCCAGCGGCGGACCCGGACTTCTTCACTCGCCGGCGGGAAGGCTGTGGCGCCGGGCGAGGAGCTGATTCTGTTCATCGGTGAAGGCCTGGAATTGTTCCTGCCACTCGGACGGGCGGTTGACGCGGGCCACCTGGACGGCGGTCACCTTGTATTCCGGGCAATTGGTCGCCCAGTCGGAATTGTCGGTGGTCACCACATTGGCACCCGATTCGGGGAAATGGAAGGTAGTGTAGACCACGCCCGGCTGCACGCGCTCGGTGATCACGGCGGGCAAGGCGGTGGTGCCGGCGCGGCTTTCGATGCTGACCAGATCGCCCTCGCGGATGCCGCGGTCCTCGGCGTCCTGCGGATGTATTTCCAGCAGATCGGCCGCGTGGAAGCGTGAATTCTCGGTGCGGCGGGTCTGGGCGCCGACATTATACTGGCTGAGAATGCGCCCCGTCGTCAGCAGCAGCGGGAAACGCCGCGTCACCTTCTCGTCGGTCGGGACATATTGGGTGATCATGAAGCGGCCCTTGCCGCGCACGAAATGATCCACATGCATGGTCGGCGTGCCGTCGGGGGCTTCCTCGTTGCACGGCCACTGGATCGAGCCCAATTCGTCCAGGCGCTGATAAGAAACGCCGTGGAAGGTCGGGGTGAGTCGGGCGATCTCGTCCATGATCTCGGACGGATGACTGTAATTCATCGGATAGCCCAGCGCATTGGCCAGTAATTGGGTGACTTCCCAATCGGCATAGCCGCACAGCGGCGCCATCACCTTGCGGACAGGCGAGATGCGGCGTTCGGCGTTGGTGAAGGTGCCGTCCTTTTCCAGGAACGAGGCGCCCGGCAGGAAGACATGGGCGAATTTGGCGGTTTCGTTGAGGAACAGGTCCTGCACCACCACGCATTCCATCGATTCGAGGGCGTGGGTGACGTGGCGGACATTCGGGTCCGACTGGGCCACGTCCTCGCCCTGGACATAGAGACCTTTGAAGCTGCCCTCGATGGCGGCGTCGAACATGTTGGGAATGCGCAGGCCCGGCTCGGACTCGAGCTGCACGTTCCAGGCATCCTCGAACAAGGCGCGGGTAATGCTGTCCGACACATGGCGGTAACCGGGCAATTCGTGCGGGAAGGAGCCCATGTCGCACGAACCCTGCACATTGTTCTGGCCGCGCAGCGGGTTCACGCCGACGCCTTCGCGGCCGACATTGCCGGTCGCCATGGCCAGATTGGCGATGGCGATCACCGAGGTCGAGCCCTGGGAATGTTCGGTCACGCCCAGCCCGTAATAGATCGCGCCATTGCCGCCGGTGGCATAGAGGCGGGCGGCGCCGCGCAGCTCATCGGCCGGAACGCCGGAGAATTCCTCCATGGCTTCGGGCGAGTTCTCGGGCTTGGCGGCCCAATCGCACCAATCCTTGAAGGCTTTCTCTTCGCAGCGTTCGGCGATGTAGTCCCGGTTCATCAGTCCTTCGGTGACGATCACATGCGAGAGGGCCGACAGCACCGCGACATTGGTGCCGGGGCGCAATTTCAGGTGATAGGACGCCTTGATGTGCGGACCATCGACGATATCCGTCGTGCGCGGATCGATGACGATCAGCTTGGCGCCTTCCCGCATGCGGCGCTTGAGGCGCGAGCCGAATACGGGGTGGCCATCCGTCGGATTGGCGCCGATCACCACGATCACGTCGGTCTGTTCGATCGACTTGAATTCCTGGGTGCCGGCGGATTCGCCCAGGGTCTGCTTCAGGCCATAGCCGGTCGGCGAATGGCAGACGCGAGCGCAGGTATCGACATTGTTGTTGCCGAAGGCGGCGCGCACCAGCTTCTGGACCAGATAGCCTTCTTCATTGGTGCAGCGCGAGGAGACCAGCCCGCCGACCGAATCGCGGCCATATTTCGCCTGGATGCGGCGGAATTCCTTGGCGGTGTAGGCGAAGGCTTCCTCCCAGCTGACCACCTGCCACGGATCGGTGATCTTGGCGCGGATCATCGGCTTGGTCAGGCGGTCGGAATGGGTGGCATAGCCCCAGGCGAAGCGGCCCTTGACGCAGGCATGGCCCTCATTGGCGCGGCCGGTCTTGGCCGGGGTCATGCGCACCACCTGGTCGCCCTTGACCTCGGCGACGAAGGAACACCCCACGCCGCAATAGGCGCAGGTGGTGGTGACGCCATGATCGGCCTGGCCGTTCTCGATCACCGACTTTTCCGACAGGGTGGCGGTCGGGCAGTCATTGACGCAGGCGCCGCACGAGACGCATTCCGAGCCCATGAAGTCTTCGTTCTGGCTGGGCGACACCTTCGAGGCGAAGCCGCGGCTGTCGATGGTCAGGGCGAAGGTGCCCTGGATCTCTTCGCAGGCGCGGACGCAGCGGTTGCAGACGATGCATTTGCCGGGATCGAAGGTGAAATAGGGATTGCTCTCATCCTTCACCGCGGTCTCGAAATGGTTGGCGCCGTCCATGCCGTAGCGCACTTCGCGCAGGCCGACCGCGCCGGCCATGTCCTGCAGCTCGCAATCGCCGTTGGCCGTGCAGGTCAGGCAGTCGAGCGGATGGTCCGAGATGTAGAGCTCCATCACGCCCTTGCGCAGCTTGGCCAGGCGCGGGGTCTGGGTATGCACCTTCATGCCCGGCTCGACCGGAGTGGTGCAGGAGGCCGGCGTGCCGCGCTTGCCGTCGATTTCGACCAGGCACAGGCGGCACGAGCCGAACGGATCGAGGCTGTCGGTGGCGCACAGCTTGGGCACCTGGATGCCGGCCATCGCGGCGGCGCGCATGATCATGGTACCGGCGGGAACGGTGACGTCGACGCCATCGATCTCAAGCTGGACGGATTCGGTCGCTCCCGAAGCGGGGGTGCCGAAATCGATCCCGTTGAACTGGCTCATCGGACGGGCTCCTTACTGAAATCTTCGGCGAAATGGTCGAGCGCCGAGAGAACGGGGTTGGGGGTCATGCCCCCCATCGCGCAGAGGGACCCGCTGACCATCACGTCGCAGAGATCCCTCAGCAGGGCAGTGTTGGCGTCGCGCTTTTCGCCGGCGACGATGCGGTCGATTACCTCGACGCCGCGAGTCGAGCCGATGCGGCAGGGCGTGCATTTGCCGCAGCTTTCGACGACGCAGAATTCCATGGCGTAGCGGGCCATCCTGGCCATATCGACGGTGTCGTCGAACACGACGATGCCGCCGTGACCGACCGTGCCGCCGGCCTTGGCGAATTCCTCATAATCGAGCGGCGCGTCGAACTTGCTTTCCGGCAGATAAGTGCCGAGCGGCCCGCCGACCTGCACGGCGCGGATCGGCCGCCCGGACAGCGTGCCGCCGCCATAATCATACAGCAATTCGCGCAAGGTTACGCCGAATGCTTTCTCGACCAGCCCGCCATGCTTGATGTTGCCGGCCAGCTGGAAGGGCAGGGTGCCGCGCGAACGGCCCATGCCGTATTCCTGATAGGCCTTGGCGCCATGGGCCAGGATGAAGGGCACGCTGGCGAAGGTGATGACGTTGTTGATCACGGTGGGCTGATCGAACAGTCCGTGGATCGCCGGCAGCGGCGGCTTGGCGCGCACGATGCCGCGGCGGCCTTCCAGGCTTTCCAGCAGGGCGGTTTCCTCGCCGCACACATAGGAGCCGGCGCCTTTGCGCACCTCCAGATGGAAGGTTTTGCCGGAGCCGAGGATGTTCTCGCCCAGGTAACCGGCGGTCTCCGCCAGGCGGATGGCCAGCTGCAGGCTCTGTACCGCGTGGGGATATTCCGAGCGGCAATAGATGTAGCCCCGGGTCGCGCCCACCGCCAATCCGGCGATGGTCATGCCCTCGATCAGCATCAAGGGATCGCCTTCCATCGTCATGCGGTCGGAGAAGGTGCCGGAATCCCCTTCGTCGGCATTGCAGACGATGTATTTCTGCTTCGCCTCGACACCGGCGACGGTGCGCCATTTGATGCCGGTCGGGAAGGCGGCGCCGCCGCGGCCGCGCAGGCCGGAGGCGAACACCGTCTCGACGATCTCGGCCGGCGCCATGGCCAGCGCGGCGCTCAGGCCGGCAAAGCCCTCATGGGCGATATAGTCTTCGACCGACAGCGGATCGGTCAGGCCGACACGGGCGAAGGTCAGGCGCTCCTGGCGCTTGAAGTAATCGATCTGCTCGGTCAGGCCCAAAGCCAGCGCATGCTTGCCGCCGGCCAGGAAGCCGGCCTCGAACAGGCCGGACACATCCTCGGGCATCACCGGGCCGTAAGCGATGCGTCCCTTGTCGGTAGCCACTTCGACCAGCGGCTCCAGCCACAGCATGCCGCGCGTGCCGTTGCGCACCACCCGCACCGGCTGGCCGCGCCTGGCGGCTTCGGCGGTGATGGCGGTGGCGACGCGGTCCGCGCCCAGGGCCAGGGCGGCGGAGTCGCGGGAAACGTAAACCGTGACCGTCATTTGGCGCCTCCGCGCAGGCCTTTGACCAGGCTGTCGAAGCGGGCCGGGGTCACTTTGGCGTGAATCTCTTCATCGATCAGCAGCGACGGGCCGATGGCGCATTGCCCCAGGCAATAAGCCGGCTCCAGCGTGATCGCATTGTCCTTGGTGGTTTCATGGAAATCGCAGCCGAGCGTCTTTTTGGCATGCTCGACCAGGGCGTCGGCGCCCACCGCCTGGCAGGCCTCGGCGCGGCAGACATGAACCACATGCCGGCCGGCCGGATGCTGGCGGAAATGATGATAGAAGGTGATGGTGCCATGGACCTCGGCACGCGACAGATTGAGCGCCTTGGCCACCAGCGGCACGGCGGTTTCCGGCACATGCCCGAAGCGGTCCTGCAGCGCGTGCAGGATCGGCAGCAGGGCGCCCGGCATGTCTTTCAGCGGGCCGATGACGGCGGAAATCTCGTCATCGGCCAAGGCGGTCTGGTTCGTCACTTGCTTGG